>CAJXPD010000025.1 GCA_913057785.1 uncultured Lewinella sp.
GGACAGTGTTTTGCCGGGCCTCCCGCATAGGGTTAGATTCAAGTTGCTGGTCAATCTGCTCTTCGAACTTGTGGAAGTGGATCTTAACCTGAAATCTATAGTATTTTCCCTTTCTGCTGTTAGACAGACCCCAACCAAATGATCGGGATAAGAGAAATCAAATTAGAGCCTACAAGATCAAGGCGGGTTCTGGACTTTCAATGTCCATAAAATCTGGCTGTTCGTGTACAACATCCTGCCACATCGGTTGGAAACTGAAGTAGCCCGCTAAAGGGAAGCCTACCTCGTAATTGCGTGTGCGCAAGGCTACTTCATGGCCAATTTTGACTAATTCATTGCCTGTTGCTTCAGCGATCAATTGGGATTGGCAGGTACGCTCCATAGTGACGAACCAGAAGATGCATTCCTCGATGCTGTGTCCAACCGTCAATAAGCCATGATTTTGCAGAATGACGGCCTTCATATCACCTAAGGCTTGGCCGATCCGTTCCCCTTCACTCAATTCTCCAACTACGCCTGTGTAGTCATCAAATAAACCGTGGTCCTCATAGAAAATACAGGAATCTTGGGTCAAAGGATCTAACAGTTTTCCCATGGCTGACCACGTTTTACCATATAGGGAGTGAGAGTGTGCGGCGGCAATGACATCTGGTCTGGCCTTATGGATCGCGGCATGAATGGCAAAGGCCGCCTTGTTCAAAGCCTGATGCTTTCCGGCTACGATCTCACCTTCTTCATTCACCAGGACTAGGTCAGACATTTTCATGCGGCGAAAGGATACACCGAAGGGGTTTACCCAAAAACAGTCGGTGTGCTCCGGATCACGGCAAGTGATATGGCCGGCGACACCTTCGGAGAAACCAAATTTTCCGAAGATTCGGTAGGCCCCAGCTAAGATTTTCTTAAGGTAAAACCTCTTTTCTTCGAAACTATCAAAATTGGGGTAATTGACGAGCTTTTCAATGCCTGGTGGGTTTGCGACGGCCATTCTATTTGTTTTTGCTGAAGTTCAATGAAATGTAATAATAATCGCTACTACTTACACTAGGCAATATAAGAAATCCCCTTCTTAGCTGATAGCAGCAGGGGATATAATCTACCTACATTTCTGTAGGCCAAGGGAGGTCGCAGGAAAGGTGTGAGGGGCACCAGCATGACTGGTACCCCCCAATAAGGTGTGCATCTTATCGTTAGGCAGGTACCATATTCGGTCCTGCTGCCACAATTTCTGGGTTTACCAAGGATTGAAATTGCTCGAAGTTGTTTTGGAACAACTCTACCAATTTGTCCATGGTGCGATCATAGGCTTCTTTATCCGCCCAGGTGCTTCGTGGGTTAAGAACTTCACTAGGTACGGCGGGGCATGTTTGCGGTACCTGAAGCCCAAATCGAGGTTCTTCTTGCATGACCACCTGATCGAAACTACCATTGTGGATGGCATCGATGATGGCCCTGGTATATCGCAACTTGATACGAGATCCTTCTCCGTAAGGTCCACCGGTCCATCCCGTATTTACCAACCAGGCCTTCGCTCCGGAAGATTTGATCTTGTCCGCCAACAACTCGGCATATTTGTTTGGATGCCACATCATGAAGGCAGCTCCAAAGCAGGCAGAGAAGGTAGCTTGCGGTTCTTTCACGCCCATTTCTGTACCGGCTACTTTGGCGGTGTATCCAGAAATGAAATGATAGCTAGCTTGCTCAGGGCTTAGAAGGCTAACCGGAGGCAATACGCCAAAAGCATCACAAGTAAGGAAGATGATGTTTTTAGGCGTCCCTGCTACGCATGGCTTCTGAATATTGTCAATAAAATGAATGGGGTAAGAGGCTCTGGTATTTTGTGTAATGGATGTATTGGAATAGTCTACAGCGCGGGTGGCTTTATCGTATACTACGTTTTCCAGGATGGTACCAAAGCGGATAGCATTATAGATGTCTGGCTCATTTTCTGGGCTCAGATCGATAGCCTTAGCATAACATCCACCCTCAATATTGAAAACGCCATCGTCTGTCCAGCAGTGCTCATCATCACCAATGAGTTTGCGTTTTGGATCGGCACTCAATGTGGTTTTTCCGGTTCCCGATAAGCCAAAAAGAATGCTTACATCCCCTTCCTCTCCGACGTTTGCGGAACAGTGCATCGGAAGCACCTCCTGTAGTGGCATTAGGTAGTTCATGACAGAAAATACCCCTTTCTTCATTTCACCGGCATACTCTGTACCTAGAATGACAATCTCCTTATGCTCTAAGCTAAGATCCACGCTGGTAGTGGAAGTCATTTGCGAGGTGTAGCGGTTAGCGGGGAAACTTCCACCGTTGAAGATAGTGTAGTCAGGTTCTCCAAAATTGGCCAATTCTTCGGCCGTTGGCATGATCAGCATGTTCTGCATGAACAAGGCGTGATAGGCACGGGTACAAATCACACGTATCTTCAACCGATAGTTGGGATCCCAACCAGCAAATGCGTCTACCACAAACACTCTTTCTCTACTGTTCAGATAATCAATAGCGCGCTCGCGGTTGATCATGAAGGTGTGTTCATCCAACTCGATATTAATATCGCCCCAATCAATGTTTTCAGCAGAGGGTGCTGCTTTCACGATTCGCTTGTCTTTAGGACTCCTTCCGGTTTTTGTTCCGGAATAAACAAGTAATGCTCCGACGTCGGACATGGCAGTGCCCTTTTCTAGTCGAAGCGCTATTTCATATAGTTCGGGAGTGCTACGATTGCGGTAGATCTCTTTGGTGTTAATCTGGTACTGTGAAAGATCAAATGCCATAGGAAGCAGTTTTAATGAACAACAATATGATTGAACTCGTAAATGTGGAATCCATATCCCAACCTTTACAATTCAAAGTTATGGGTACTACTTTCTACTTGGGGTTACAAACCTTAGGGTGGAGACTGACTTTTGTCAGTGTGTGAATTTTGGTAGTGGGCTATGGAGAAGGAAACAATATTCCTTTTTTGTGGAAATTAGAGGAAGATGCATTTCATAATTTTGTATCATTGCTGCGGGCTACCGTGCAATTTTGATCATCTTCAAAGCCGAAATCATGCAGAGTAGCAAAATCGCAGTCTTTACCGCTTCAGGGCAACCCTTTTCCATCCAACAGGCAAAAATTCCCACCTTACATTCAGGAGAACTACTTGTCAAAAATGAGTATGTGACACTTTGTCGAAGTGACTTAAATACCTTTGTGGGCAAACGCAAGGAGAAGACACCTACTATCTTGGGACATGAGATTGTTGGGAGAATTGAAGCCTTTGCAGCGGATCATCCTAAAACAGATGCTAGAGGGGATACACTACACATTGGAGATCGAATCTCCTGGGCCATTTACGCTAGTGATCCGACAGACCCTTTATCTGCCCAAGGCATTCCTCAGAAAGCGGCTGATCTCTTCAAGTATGGACATGAGCGCATCAGTGAAGAGGAGAGTTTGCATGGTGGTTTAGCGGGGCACACGATCATTAGAAGAAATACTCCCTTAGCAAAGATTGATGAAGCTATTCCATTGGGGGTGGCAGCCACGATCAATTGTGCGATGTCTACAGCTGCGGGAACCTTACGCTTGGCCGGCAAACTTAAAGCCAAGACCGTCTTGATATCTGGTGCGGGAATGCTAGGGGTGGTAGCTTGTGCTATGTGCAAAGCCGGAGGAGCAGATAGGGTGGTGGCCTTGGACCTAAATGAGAAAAGACTACAGCAAGCCAGATCCTTTGGTGCGGATATCACGATTGCTGTGAAGGAAGGTTGGGAACAGGATTTATCCAATGAACTAGGGGACGGTCAGAACCTAGATCTTGTCCTGGAATTTAGTGGGGTGAAGAGTGCTATGGAGTCCACGTTGAAGGTACTGTCCATTGGTGGGACTGCGGTGTGGGTAGGAGCGACTCATCCTCATTCTCAAGTTCAAATTGATGCAGAGCAAATGATAAGAAAACTCTGGACCATCAAGGGGCTACACAACTACAACCAGGATGACTTTGTGGCCGCGGTGAATTTCATTGAAGATAACTATACGAACTTTCCTTTTGCCGATCTGATTCACGATTGTTTTACCTTGGATCAGGTGGAGGAGGCATTTCAATATGCCTTGGCTAAAAACCCATTTCGGGTTGGCTTGAAAATTTCCTAGTATCTCACGCAATTCTGGAATTATGCTGCAAAGGACCGATATCTGGATTAAAATGCTCCTTATTCTAGGAGTAATCTTATGTGCTGAGTTTGGCAGCGCTCAATCCATTCGTTTGCCAAAAGAAGCAGAGCAAGTCGAAAGAAGGAAGCTGGCAAAAGGGTTGAAATTATTTACTTGGGAGTCAGATGCTTTGTTTGATTCCCAACAGTCCCTCAGTGTTCTGCAAGTGAAAAGGAGTAGAAAAGTGTCCATAGCTTTTGAGGAAAAGAAGCTTAAGCCTACCAGCCAGTTTGGTATAAAGACCGGAGCCTTGGCTGCAGTCAATGGAGGATTTTTTGATATGCGAAAGGGGGGCTCAGTGAGCTATTTGAAGGTAGGGCAGGAGGTGATTGCTAGGAATTCCTCAAAGAACCCAGTTATTACTACGAACGCGCTGGCAATCACCCAGAAGGGACGACTTCTCATTTTACCAAGGCCGGATTCGGTGGATCTGCAAGGGGAGGACTTAACAGGCATTTTATTTACGGGACCCTTGTTGTTGGAAGATGGGAAAGACAGTAGTTTGCCTGACAACAATTTCAGTAATCGCAGACATCCGAGAACTTGTGCTTGTACTCGCAGAAACGGTCAGACCTTGCTGGTAACAGTGGATGGTAGGAATGCACGGGCCCAAGGTATGTCTTTGGCAGAACTGACGACTGTACTAAAAATGTTGAAGTGCGAACAGGCCATCAATTTGGATGGTGGAGGATCAACTACCATGTGGATAAAGGGGATTGGGGTAGTCAGTCATCCTTCGGATAATAAAAAATTTGATGCTGCAGGAGAAAGACGGGTTGCAAATGTAATTTTAGTGCATTGACCTGTATATTCGTACGATCATTATAATATAGGGTTGCTATTTCCAAATCACGTAAATAGTAGCTAATGTCAAAGCTTCCTTCTCGCCGCCAGCTCGAACTTCGATCTGGACTTTTCTTTTCCGTTTTTTGTATGTCAGCTGCTTTCATTACCTATTGCAGCATGTATGCTTTCCGTAAGCCCTTCACGGCAGGGGTCTTTGCGGACATGCGATTCTGGGGAGTGTACTATAAGATTATTCTGATTACCACTCAGGTGTTGGGCTATATGCTTTCCAAATTTATCGGGATCCGGGTAGTCTCTGAAATGACCCCTGGGCGTAGGGTATTGAGTATTTTGGGGCTAATCGGAATAGCCTGGGGAGCTCTACTATTATTTGGCATGACCCCCTATCCCTATAATTTTATCTGGTTGTTTTTTAATGGTTTGCCTTTAGGGATGATTTGGGGTATAGTCTTTAGTTTTTTGGAGGGGCGTCGCAATACCGAACTACTCGGTGCCGGTATGAGTGCCAGTTTCATAGTGGCCTCTGGATTGGTAAAAGCCGTTGGTAAGACCTTCGTTGAAAGTTATGGTATTTCTGAATTCTGGATGCCTTTTCTGACCGGACTAGTGTTTGTTCCCACTCTACTGCTGGGCGTATGGATGCTCAGCAAGATTCCACCTCCAAGTGAAGAAGATGAAGCGGAGAGAACCAAACGTATCCCGATGGATCGTGCTCAGCGATGGGCTTTTTTTCGATCCTTTGCCCCCGGGATAATTCTGATGGTTTTAGTGTATACTGCCTTGACTATTTTTCGTGACCTGCGTGACAATTTTGCAGTGGAGCTTTGGGCAGGATTGGGCTACGCTGATACCCCCCAAGTGTTGCTAACGGCTGAACTTCCCATTGCTATCAGCGTATTTGTGATTATTGCCTTTATGATTGTAATCAAAAACAATCAAGTGGCCTTCTTTGCTAATATTTTCATGATCTTGCTAGGAGGGCTATTGCTTCTAATAACGACCTATCTCTTTCAACAAGGACTCTTGCATCCGGCGGCTTGGATGATTTTAGTGGGTTTTGGCATGTATCTCTCCTATGTGAGTTATCATACGATGTTATTTGAGCGCTGGATTGCCTTGTTTAGATACCAAAGTAATATCGGTTTCTTAATGTATGTGGCTGATGCCTTTGGCTACTTGGGAAGCGTAGGGATTCTTTTCTATAAGAATTTCAGTAGTCCCGATCTGGACTGGCTGAACTTCATTCTGAAGGTTTCCTATGTGATTGGGATACTGATTGTGGCGCTTAGTCTATTGGCATTCATCTATTTTAGAATACGGCAAAAGCAAGAGTAATCCCAATCTAATACATGCACAGATGTTGACGCAATATGTCAATTTTTAGGAATTCTTGGATCGTAAATTTGTTCTATCATTCAATCACTATTTAAGATTTACATTATGGAAGAACAACAATTTCCGAAGGGAATCCTACCTGTGTTACCTGTTGCTGATATTGACAAGACGGCTGATTACTATCAGCATGTGCTGCAATTTACGGAGCATTTCCGACAGCAATCTCCGGAAGGGACAGCGGTGAATGCTCAAGTCAGCTTTGAGGGATCTACCTTGATGTTGAATTTGAATCCTACGCAGGCAAATTTGGAAGGCGGGGGCGTTTATTTCTGGATCAGGTTATATGCATCCAATATTGATGAATACTACCAGAAATTGACCGAGGCTGGTGTAACTATTGTAGAGCCTATTCAAGATCAATTCTGGGGAGATCGCTCTTTTACCATTAAAGATTGCAATAACTACTTTTTAGCCTTTAACCAGAAGCTCGATTGAAGTTCTTAACCTTGAGGATTTAAAACCACCTACTTTTTACCTCCTTGTACCGTGTTCGCCCGACTGGCAGGAGCTCGCCATTTTGTAAACGGAGTTGGTATTTGCCACCAGCTTGGATGATGAGTTCACGAGCTTCTCGCTTAGGTACGAGGAAAGATTTATGGATGCGGAGAAAGAAGGGGGGTAATAATTGACTTAAACGATCAAGCGACTTATTGTGAAGCACAGTTGTTCCATCCCGCAAATGCAATTGTGCATAGATGTCGGCTCCCTGGATGTACAGGACATCTGCTAAGTCAATCAAACGAAGATTTTGACGTTTCTTCACCGCTAAAAACCGCAGACCTTCTGCCGTAGCTTGTTTTTGCGTGAGACGCATCAATGCCTTCTCTAGTCGCTTTTGATCGAAAGGCTTAGGAACAAAATCTAATACTCCATATTCGAAGGCAGTGATAGCCTGTTCTTTGTAAGCAGAAATGACAATGGTGTGAAAGGAGGCTGCATTGACGGTCTGCAGAATCTCAAAGCCATCCCTGCCGTTCAAATTAAGGTCCAATAACAATAAATCTATCGATTGCTTAGTAAGAAATTCCTGGGCAGCATCTATGGCATCTACTCGCCAGAGTTGATCTAGTTTGTCATTAAAAAAGTCCCGCGTCATGCGTTCTATGCGACGAGCAATGCGCCTCTCATCTTCTACTACTAGAATTTTCATGGGGCGTAAATTTTGATTTGAGTCATCCAGCCTTCTGGAATAGCTTCCGCACTTAGCTTCCACTTTTCACCATAGCTTTCCCGTAAGCGGGATTCGATATAGCGGAAGCCAGTTCCTTTCTTTATGACTCCCTGAGAGCGGCGGTTTTGTCCATAGGTCAATAAGGTATAGCAACGTTCGTGATCCGTTCGTTTAAATTGCAGCTTAAAGCCCACTGTGCCGTCTATCCGAGGAAGGCTGTGCGTAATACCGTTCTCAAGGACAGTATGGATCAAGGCAGGGGGGATGGTATCTGCAAAGTCAATGCCCTCCTCTTCCCATTGATAGTCTATTTCTTTGCGATATCCCATGACAACTAAGTGGCTTTTGCAGAGTTGAATTTCTTGGCCAATGGGGATAAGGCGATGATCTGCCACTTGGCTTAAGATATCAAATTCATCGGCTAAGGCTTCCATAAATTTCACACCTTCTTGTGGGGATTCTTCTACCCAGTCGATCAGGCTAGTAAGGGTGTTCATCAGAAAATGTGGCTGTATATGTTTCTTCAATAATTCATTCTTAAGGCGAGCGGATAGCAATAGGGAATCCGTATAAGCTTCTTGTTGGGCTTTGCCGCGAAGGGTTAACAGGTAGAACATCGAAAAGACGATGATGGTAAAACTGCTGTATAGGCTGATATCATAAATGAAGAAGCGGTCAATCACCGCGCTACAGAGCAATCCTATCAAAACTAAGGGTGCTCCTTTTACAGATCGAAAAGCTCCATAAGCAACGATTGTCAAGGAGAACATCCACATGCATCGACCCATCATTCTGGCCGTATTGTCATGTTGCCCTAACATCAGATAGTAGAAGGCCATCAATATGAATAGGTATCCCCCGAGAACCCATTTCAATTTGGGAAATCTAAACTGTAGCCCGAAATACGAGGGAACTAAGAAGGCGGCAGCCATAGTCAACCAACCAATTAACTTCAAACGGGGATAATGCCAAGTGTAAGGATAAAGTACATAGAACTTCAAGTATTCTAGCAGAATAAGACTGAAAAAGATCAAGCAAATGATCCCGAAAATAAAGACAGTAGCTTCTTTGCGATAAGTGAAAAAGAGAAATAAGAAATAGATGCCAGCCAAGAGATAAGCTCCTGCAAGTATATGCATGAAGCCGGTAACAATCAAAGGGTACCGAAGCATTTCAAAATAGTCGGAGGCCACTACTTGTAGAAAACGTTCACTGCTTTCTTCATGCTGTTGCGAACACTGCATCGCTAACACATGCCTTCCGACCTGACCCAATGAATCCGGTATCATAAAGTAGTTGCTCAATTGCCCTGGACGTTCTTCTTCGGCTGTAGGTCCAGGACTTCCATTCTTGCCGATCCATACTCCATCCCAATACAGTTCCTGAGCTCCTAGTCCAAAAATCAGTATGCCTCGATTTCGGGTTGGTTTTAACGACTGTGTTAAATCAAAATGTACTCGAAGCCAAAAGATCGAATCCCGGCTTCCCGTGGCATCTGATCGCCAATGTCTATCATCGAACGTTGGACTACTCCAAGATGAGTTGTCACCTGCCTTTTGCATCACTCTCACGGGGAATTCAGCATGAGCACCTTCCGGTGAGCAGGCTACGATACTGCATCCTAAGTAGAGCAGCGCAAGGTATTGGATTCGCATAAGAGATGATTTCATTGCTCCAAAATACAAGTTCTTTAGCGCCCGGAGGTGCAGTTGGCAAGCAGGGTGAGCAGTTGGCAAGCTATCCATTTCCTATCCCCACGATTTGCAGTAGCCTTGTAGTGTAAACGGTGGCTGCTGATAGCAGCACACCTCTCTATAATTTAATTTCAAACGACATGACCCGACTAAGGAAAACATTTTTACTGATTATTCTCTTGACTGGAATCTTTGCTAAGCCTGCTGGCTTCGGACAAACAAACTCAAAGAAGGAAAAGGCCATTACACACCTGCAGGGCGCCGAAGGAAGCTACCTTACTGTAGAAGAAGCCATGAAGCAATATGGGTTGACTGGCCTAAGTGTGGTCGTTTTCGAAAACTATGAAGTGGCCTGGAGTAGAACTTGGGGCCATAAAAGCGCAGAAAGAAAGGAGAAAATTGATCATGAAACTGCTTTTTCTACCGCGTCCATTAGTAAACCGATAACTGCCACCTTATTGGTGATGCTAGCGGAAAAAGGCTTGATCGACTTAGATACACCTGTTAACAAGTATTTGAAGCGCTGGAAACTCGAAGAAAATGATCTGACGCGAGAAACACCTGTCACCTTCCGACATTTGCTCAGCCACACGGCTGGTACAACACAGCATGGGTTTGCTGATTTTTATCTAGGTGATGATGTGCCAAGTTTGCTTGAAAGTGTGCAGGGTAAGCTGCCCCGTTATGATCAGCCGGTACATGTAGTAAGCAAGCCAGGTACGGTTTGGAACTACAGTGGGGGAGGTTATTCCGTGGCACAAATGGCATTGGAGGATCACTTAGGTAAAACGTTGCCGGAATTGGCCGAGGAATATCTGTTTCGCCCATTAGGTATGAATCATACTACCATGTATCAAGACGGACATGCAAAATTTCTCAGCAACGTGGCGAAGGTGCATAATGAGCAGGGGGAGGTAATCAAAACAGGCATCCCAATCTGTCCTCAAACAGCAGCCTCTGCCATGTGGAGCACGCCCACAGATATGGCTAAGTTGCTCATTGAACTTCAACTGGCCCTTGCTGCCCGACCCTCGAAAGTTATTTCTACAAAGGTGGCTAAAAGGGTCACGGCTGTGGAAACAACTCGCGGAGTAGGTGGCTGGAGCATGGGATGGGAGCGGTATCATCGGATGGGCAATCGTTCTTGGTTTTCGCATGGAGGTGCAAATACAGGTACTGGCGGTCACATTTACGCTACGATGGAAGATGGTAATGGAATTGCTTTCTTCGGTAACGGCCCCAATGGGGTAAGGATTCCGGTTTTAGATAAACTCCGAAATAGTATCATTAGAGCCCACTCATGGAAGAAACCAAATCCATACTTAGCGAGAGTCATGGAGATTGACGACTCTGCTCAGAAAAGAATGGTCGGTCTATATATATCACCTTTTCAGGAGCTAATGAGCATAGAGTGGAAAGACGGGAAATTATGGATCCCTGAATTTGCGGGTCAACCCACCGCGGAATTATATAGAATTGCAGAAAATAGCTATGGAATGGATGAATATGGATTATTATTTCAATACCAAGAAGTAGAGGGCGTCTCCTCACTGGCCATGGTCGTAGAAGGAGACACTGAAGGACCTGTTTTTTCACTCAGTAAGATTGCCGATGATCCCATCCAGCCATTAGAACTCTTCAAATCCGGTAAAATAGAAGAGCTAAAGATGTTATACGCTAATTTGCCATTTCCCGATTCTGCCAAAGAGCAATTTATCAATGGGCAAGGGTATCGGTTTTTGCAAAGCAGGGAGGTTGAAGCAGCCATTGCCACATTTGAAATAAATGTATCCTTTTTCCCGAATAGTGCTAATGCATATGATAGTTTGGGAGAGGGCTATCTGTTGCAGGGCAATAAAGCAAAAGCGAAAAGGAACTATGAGAAATCATTGGAGTTGGATCCTTCAAATGAAAATGCCAAAAAAGTACTTAAGGAAAAATTATAACCTAGCAGAGGACGCAGTCCTGAATCCTTAGGTTTAAATAGTACACAGCTCAACCCTTGGATAATTCAGGGGGTGAGCTGTGCTATCACCTTAACTAAGCAAAGGCCATCTCCCGATTGTATTTGTAGCGGTATTCGATCGGAGACAGACCTGTGTATTTCTTAAAGACTCTTCTGAAAGCCTTCTCATCCATATAACCTACATTGTACATTACCTCGTTAACGTTTAAGACGGATGATTCCAAGCTCTTTTTAGCGGCCTCAATCCTGACTCGTTGAATGTATTCTGAAGGGGTGTTCATCGTAGCCTTCTTAAATCTCCTGATGAAATTACGGTCGCTGATCGCGAATTTTCTTGCCAATTCCTTTACACTGAGTTTTTCTTCAAATTTATCCTCAATATAGAGTTGGGCCTCTTTAATGACTTCATCCGTATGATCTTTTTGACCATTAAAAATGGCAAACTGATCTTGATTGAAGCGGTCCACCTCTATCTCCGCTACTTTAGAACAGAAAATCGCTACTTCTCTACCGTAGTATTTTTCTATCAAGTAAAGAATAAGATTGAGAAAGGAGTAGGCCCCTCCGCTAGAATAGATGCCGTTATCTTCGCAGATAATCTTGTCAGAAACTAGGTTGACCTTGGGGTACTGCTGCGCAAACTTTTGCTGTACAATCCAATGCGTTGCACAATCCTTCCCATTGACTAGGCCGGTTTCCGCTAGTATAAAGGCACTCCGGCACAAACTGGCAATTTCCGTTCCGTGTTGAACCCGATGTTGCCTGATCCAATCAATGAAGGCTTGGTTCTTAATGATCTCGTCATCCAAGTTACCCGTAATTCCAGAAATGATGATCAAATCGGTTTGTTTGACCTCGTCTATTGTCCGAGTAGGCTTTACCTGAAAAAGGCTTTGATAAGATCGGGCCTGATCATTTAAACCGACCAAGTCTATTTGAAAGAGGTCATGTTCTCGCAGCCCCAATTTTTTTGAATAGCTGTTAGCCATTTTAAACAGGTTGTAGGTGCCCACGATCGTATCCAGAATGGCTGCCCCAGCAGGTAATATGATACTTAGATGTTTCATTGTCCTAGGTATTTCGTACAAAGGTAGAAAATCAAATTGGCGTAATCAACCCGGTATGGTGTCATAATTGACACCTTCATCATGTCTAAATATGCCCCATCTTTGTGTTGTAATTAAATCTATTCATCACTTAGAATCGTAAAAAATGAAAAATCAAGAAATCACTGTAGTGTACAAATGGACAGCAAACCCTGGAAAAGCGGAAGAACTAAAGGCCATTTATGAGCAGGTTACAAAAGAAATGCAGGAAAAGGAGCCCGGTGCTCTGAAGGTAGTCTGTTTTTTTGACGAGAAAGCTAATGCATTACTTGTGCAGGATGTATTTGAGAATGCAGCTGCCCTAGGTTTTCATCTAAGCGTGACGGCAGCTGGGCACTTCCCCGCCTTAACACAGGTTGCGGTTCCTGGACCTTTCTTTTTCTGCGGAGACGTCCCTGAAGAGCTTCAAGGTGCAGCCGTGGCCATGGGCTTGGATGCTGTGTTTGCGCCAAGAATTGTTGGGTTTGAACGGGTAGCGGTCTAGCGACAAAGTACGGGGAGACAAAAGGTGAGTCATCTTCCAAACTCGTGTTGAAATGGGAGATGACTCATTGCTTTTGTATCTATGATCTAACGAAACGATAGATGGCCTGATGGGCATTATCCTGGAAGATCTCATTTCCAAGATCCGGGAAAATGGTCCTTTGGTCAACGATGGGACCAGTTAGAACATTCTTTTTACTCCCATAAAATACACCACTGATCAGTGACTCATCTGTGATGCCATCTACAAATCGCTTAGCACCTTTTGCAAGGCTATGAGACATCCCCATTAAGGGCATGATGATGGGCATACCAATGTATTTGAACATCACGCGCTGCAAGAAAGGTAAATCATCAAACCCTTGCGTACCTCGAGTCCCTCCTGGACTCATACTGATGAACTTGATATTTGGGTATTTCCTAGCCATGGACGACATCCATAAGGTTCCTCCATATTTAATCAGCCCATAAACTTGCATGGGGTCGAAGTCATCTTTGAACACTGTACCATCGAAGATGGCAGCAAATTCATCCACCGAAGAGCTTTTCAGGTTCGGACGTTTCATGCCCATTTGTTTGATGCCTCTCGCGGCTTCTGAGCTGGCAAATAAGGCTATATTTTTGAGTTTATTGTCCTTTAACAGTTCATCAACCAGCACAACATGCCCCAACAGATTAGTTGCTGTTATCGTGGTTACTCCATCCTTGGTAATTTTATCTGGTTGTTGACCACCCGTTCCACCTGCATTCATGATTAGGGCATCTATTGGTTCCGCTAGCGCACTTACTGCCGTTCGGACCGATTCAGAATCTGAAACGTCCATGATGATGATTTCAAAGATGGACCTTCCCGTCACCTCTTCTAACTCTTGCTGGGCCTTTTTGGCTTTGCTTGGATTTCTACAGGCGAGATAGATTTTTTCTGTTTCTTTTTTCAACGCTAATTGTCTAGCGGTATCCTTGCCGATGCCTGCATTGGCACCGGTAATCATTACAATTTTATTCATGACTTTATATTTAGAAGGAAAGTTCTGCTTGCTTTTTATCTTGAAATAGGACATAAAGGGCAACCCCGGTAATGCCCAGCACAAATTCCAGCGCCGTTGCTCCTAGTAGCCCTTCGACTGGCTTACCATCTTGAAGCAGACTGATCACTCTACCTAGCCCCATGGAGAGGAATACTAGAAATGAGACTAAGGAAGCTGTTGAAGTCAGTTTCTTTACAAAAGCCCCGGAAAGGATCAGCAGGGCCATGCTGAGTAGGAGTGCATTGGCAGCTCTGATATCATTGATAACGCTGATCTGGCCCGCGATATCAATTCCGGAACCGGCCTTCATCGCCACTGGGAATAATAACTGGGCTCCACCAATAAATGAAAGGAGTAAGCCCGAAAGAATCAGATATGATCTTAAAACTTTAGAATTCTTCATGATTTTGTTCTTTTGAATTGTCTAGAACAAATATCATGGGAAGTGAGGAATCAGATTTATCGTTTTAGGTCAAAGACCTCTCATTTCAGTTCAGACGGTAAGCTGTGGGAGATTTTCCATAGGTTTTGATGAAATTTCGGCTGAAAGTTGAGAAGGAATCAAAGCCAACTTCATAAGCAATATCTGATACCCGTCCGGCATTACTTTGCAGTAATTCTGCCGCTTTTTCTATTTTCTTGCGGGTCAGGTATTTTTTTGGACTTTCGTCAAATGTTTCTTTGAATTTGCGCTTAAATGAGGACACGCTGAGATGACAAAGTGATGCCAACTGTTCCAAGGTGAGATCCGCATAGAGGTTTTGCCGAATGACAGTTTTAAATTCCACTTCATTGGCTTTGAAGAGTCCAGCGAGAAAATCCAGTTCGGAAGGTGCTTCTTCAGATTTGGAGATGAGCAGGACAAACTCCTTTAGTTTGGTCTTAATGATCTGTTCATCTGCTAATTCTGGATTATCGAGCAAGATGCTAATACTCTCCTTATAATTCTCTAGAAGTCGATCCACCTGAACCTGTTTCATATTATAGTTCAGTCGGTGATTGGATTGAGCAACATCAAAGGCAAAAAGATCTTTAACGAGAGAGGGATAGAGAAAAATGCCTACGGACTCAATGCCCTCTTTGCACACTTCTTTATTTGGAGAAGGCTCAAAGAAGTAATTCAAGCACTTAGCCAGCATTGCGGTGCTTTTGTTCAACATGAAGTAGTCCTCTGGAGCACGGATGCCAACTTCTCCCTTATTTACAAACATAAAGCAGGCCTCCTCTTCGACATAATCCTTGATGGTACGATTGAAAAACGGCATGGAAAGCCTGATGAACACAATTCTGCCTTTGTATTTTATTGTTTGTTCTTGAAATTCCATCTATCTGCAATAAAGCTTGAGCTAACAAAAAAGTTTTTGCTGAATAAGCATATAAGTCAGAATACTAAAAAGTTGCATTCAAAACACCTGTATTACCGGGACTCGGATCAGAAAATTGAAATTCTTTGTTATACCAACGGGCGAATACAATGTACAGCTTAATTTGTTACAGATCCTTTTTATCCAAGGCCAACAAAGTATGTAGGAGCACATTTACCCCATTGGCCATATCCTCAGGCCGCGTGTACTCCTTTGGGGAATGACTAATTCCACCGACACTTGGTACAAAGATCATCCCCGTGGGAGTGATCTTGGCCAAATCCTGCGCATCGTGCCCCGCGCCACTAGGCATTCTTTTGTATGACAATTTGAGCTTTTCGGCAGATTGGACAATGAACTTCTTGATTCTTTCATCTGTAATGGCAGGAACTGCGCTGACATCTAACAATTCAAAGGAAATCTTCGTATCCGTCTCTTTCGCGATGACTTTGGCTTTCTCCTCGATATCTGCGAAAAGTTTAAAGATCTTTTCCTGGGACAGGTCCCTGATCTCTAAGCTCATCAGTACCTTTCCAGGGATGACATTTGGTGCACTCGGCTGCACATCCATTCTCCCAACCGTCCCCACCTGACTCCCTTCATAACTGTTGACCACCTCATTGATGGCTACCGTTAGCTTAGCGCCCGCTAGCAAGGCATCTTGGCGCATATGCATGGGCGTAGTGCCGGCATGATTAGCAAAGCCCTCAATCGTAATGCCCCACCATTCAATTCCGACAATTCCTTCCACAACACCAATCTGAATTCCTTCCGTATCTAAGATTCCGCCCTGCTCGATATGCAGTTCCAGAAAGGCCTTGTAATCATCAGAGCTAAGTTCCACCTCTGGAAGTCTTGCAGGGTCACCGCCAATGTAGCGAATGCCTGCTTCAATCGTTTTGCCGCTGTGGCTCATTAGGTCTAGCGCATCCAGCTTCAATGTGCCTATTAAGGCACGGCTGCCGACCAGCCCGCCTTCCTCATCCGAGAAGATGATCATTTCGAAAGGATGATCAGTTTCTACTTTATTTTCTTTTAGAATTTCCATGATTTCCAAGGCTCCGATAGAACCTACGCAGCCGTCGTAATTGCCTCCGTCTGGGACAGTATCAATGTGTGAGCCAAAAAGAATAGGATTGCGTTGGTTGAATTTTCCAGGGCGCCGCCCGATGATATTTCCGGCGAAATCAATTCTTACCTCAAGCCCCGCCTCCTGCATCTTCTTGATCATAAAATTCCGTCCTTCTACATCTGCTGCACTGAAAGCTACCCGGCTAGTTCCACCAGTTTTGTTTTTGCCGTACTTGGCCAAGGCCAGGATCCGATTTTCTACTCTCTGTTGATTGGCTCGTAAATGATCATTAGAATCGACAGGAAAGCTAGCCAAGGATATGGTATGAGATGGATGGAAACATAAGGCCAGGCAGATTAGGCAAATCTGTAACATAAGTGTTTTTCTTTCGAAAATAGGATTTTCCTTGGATACGACAGCATGAGGACCTGGCCTAAGACTGGCAAACTTAGGGGGGCTATAGTGGCGCTATGATACCAAATGTCAGAAGGTAGAAAGAATTAATTGAGGTAAGGTTTATGATGAGGCTAAAGTTGGAGATGAGAAAGGCGGAAAGGAGTGACCCTTTCCGCCTTCTTACTTTTCCTTTAACTATCCTCTTGAGGAGGAATATTAAACATGTAACGAGCAATTTTCCAATCTCCATCGATTTTTTCGAATACCCAGAGTTCCCGATTAATCTCTGGTACGATTTCTCCGGACTCCCGGATTAGTCGAGTGCCGGTCGAAGTGGTTGTAGCGTAGGCGGAGTTACCTGCTACTACAATTTGGTCCATATCTATATCAAATTCGAGCTTGAGTTGCAACATGGAAAAGGCATAGGTATAAAAGGTATGGATAGCCGGCTTACCTGTTGCCTGAGGAAAGTTGGCTGGAATCAGAATAGAATCTTCTTTATATAAACTGGCAGCCAAATTGGCGTCGCCGGTATTGGTCGCTGTTTGATAGTTATGCAGGATTTCTGCGATCTTCTGTTTTTCAGCTAGCATTATAGATGCATTTTTATGTTTTACAATTGTGTTAATCCTCCGTCCACAGCTAAATCTATTCCTGCGATGTAGGCAGAGTCGTCCGAAGCTAGAAACAAGGCGGCTTTGGCAATTTCGTCAGCGCTGCCAATCCGCTTCATGGGGTTTTCTGCAGCAAAACCTGCCTTGGCTGCTGGTATGGCTTCTGCAGGGATCCCCACTTTTTCCATGATCGGTGTGTCAATAGGGCCAGGAGAAATGCCATTGACGCGAATGCCTTTAGGGAGTAGATCACCCGATAGCGTTCTTGCCAGGCTTCTTGCGGCGGCTTTGGTCGCACCATACACACTCATATTAGGCGACCCAATCTGGCCAGCAGCTGAGGTGGTGATGATAATGGAACCGCCTTCTCCCATTAACGAGGCAGCATGTTGGACATTAAAAAATAGGCCCTTGAAATTGGTGTTGGATAGCTCATCAAAGCGCGCTTCAGTGACGACTTCCATGGGCTCAAATTTCGCGATGCCGGCGTTTAGAAATAAGATATCGATCCTCCCATACCGATCCTTTATAGCTGAATATAGCTGATTAATGTCTGCTAGATTTGAGGTATCGGAGGTAATGCCAATGGCATTTTCCCCAATTTCAACAGCAGCGCTTTCTACCACTTCCTTTCGTCTTCCAGTAATAATAACTTTGGCTCCTTCCTTATGAAAAAGTTTGGCGGTGGCGAGTCCAATGCCACTGTTTCCGCCGGTAATGACTGCGATTTTGTTTTCGAGTTTCATCTAAAGTTTCTTTGATAATTTATTCGATATCACAAATCTATCGCGTATGTTTATACCAGTCAAAAATTGGGGTACGCACAAAAAAGTTCGTTAATGAGAAAATCAAATTCTACCAATCTTGAAAACGAGAAACGCTTAGAAGATACTTGTGGGTTAACCTATGCTATGATCTTGATGAAAGGCCGATGGACCATCAACGTAATGTGGCGGATTCACAACGGGGCCAATCGTTATGGCCTGCTCAAAAAGGAAATTGAGGGCATCTCGGAGAAGATGCTGACTCAGCGCCTAAGAGATTTGGAAGAGATGGGCTTAGTGATCCGGAAAGATTTTCAAACTGTCCCTCCACATGTGGAATATCATTTGTCGTCAGCCGGAGAAGCCTTCGTGCCAGTCATTATTGCCTTGTGTGAATGGGGAGACAAGGTCCGTCCAGTCACTAAAACTCTGATTGCCAGATGATGGAAGACAAGTTTATCGCATATAGATAGGGTATCTTTAGTTCTACCTTAACGGCTATCTTGGGTTTCCTTCTTTTCCATAATGACGTAATCAATTTCCCCTCTAGCAAAATAGCGACCTGTCTTTTCTAGTCCAAATCGTTCGTAGTAAGCGGCTTTGTTGATCCTGGCATTGCACCAAATCTTCTTGATCTTCATTGATTTGAGTGCTTCGATGAGAAAGGAGAGGAGGTGGCTCCCATAGCCCTTCCCTTGCTCTGTCTGAAGAGTGGCGAATTTTCTAAACTGAGCGGAATCTCCACTTACGAAAGCCGAAACAATCGAGACCAATTGACCTTTGACAAATAGACCATAATGCAACCCTTGCTCATCCTGGTCTATTTTGACGTAGTCGATGGGTTTATCGGGCCACATTACGGCTTGTCGCAATGGCCAAGTCGATTCGGCTGGAATCTCCCGAATCTGTACACTATTATCTTTCATTCGAGTAACCTTACTTCATCTTGATAACCTTACCTTTCTTGGCACTCTTTTTCGCAGCATCCAAGATTTCCACCACTATCAAGTTATTTTCTAGAGAGGAAAGGGCGAAAGGAGGAGGTTGAATCCTACCTTGAATGACAGCAGCGAGGTAGGCAAACGGATCATTGACGGGGTCTTTTCGCTCTTCCAATGATTCGCGAGTCTCCTTGGCTTTTTCGGTGGGGCGAGATCGCATCTGGCTACGATTCTCTGCAATGATATAGCCCTCCTTGCCATATATTTCGGTATCCTTACGCGAATAAGGCCAATTCCAAGATGCCTGGATAATGCCTTGGGCCTCTGGGTAAGTCAACACGATTGTCGCTTCGTCGTCTACCTTGGGGTAGACGTTAGGTTTGATGGTCTGGAGGGTAGCCGAGACACTCGAAGGTCTCTGTCCTTTCATCAACCAGGCCATGAGATTGGCGCCATAGCAGCCGAAGTCAGTGACGGCCCCACCGCCATTCAAGACTGGATCCGTGAGCCAATCAAGGAATTCTTGGTTTACCCCGATCTCTTTAGGGCCTTGATGCCCATCGTGGATCACCATCTTGCGAATCGGGCCAATGTGTTGTTTTTCATGCACTAGCTCATAGGCTTTATGGTTAGTGGCATACCAGGTAGTTTCGTAATTGGTGAGTAGTTGCACCTGGTGTTGTCTAGCCAGAGCGGCCATTTTTTTGGCATGTTTGCTATTGACTGCTAAAGGCTTCTCCACCATGATATGGATACCACGCGGGGCGCAGATTTCTACAGTTTCCAAGTGTTCGAAAGTGCTGTTAAAAGCGGTGACCGCTTCTGGCTTTGTTTTGTCCAACATTTCTTCCATAGATGGGAAGACGATGTCCATTGAAAAACCATGCTGTTTAGCGAAGCGTTCGGCCAGGTCTCGATTGGGTTCGGCGATGCCGACGATCTCTATATCTCCTCGATCCTCCCGGCCAAGTATCCAATGTACATGGGTATGTGTAAGACCAGCTACTCCGATTCTGAGGGGCGGTTGATTGGTTTTACTTTGACCATATCCAAATAAGGTCATCAGGCCGCTTATGACACTAAGCAGGAGAGTTTTAGGTTTCAACATTTATAACAGGTTTGAGTGATAGGTTGCCAAGGTTTATTCCTTCCGATGGTAACCTTTTATTTTATAATATTCTTTCCGTTGAAGGAGGCCCATGAAACTAGGTTCTATCATCCCATTCAACCAGATTTCCTGTCTCTTGCTGGATTTTTTGATTAGTTTCTTCTTTCGATCCGCCAGGTTGTTTTCCTCACTAATATCCTCATTCAGGTCATAAACATGGTGACCTTCCTTTGGCTCGGTGATGACCTTTAGACCAGAATTGCCTTCATGAGCAATATACCAATTTTGATCAAACTTCCGCCAGAACAAATATTCATGTGGAGCAGCTTTGTTTAGGCCCTTTAAGAAAGGAATTAAATTGACTCCGTCATATGGATGACTATCTCTAATTGGAGCATTTGCTTCTGAGACTGCCGTTGCGAAGATGTCCAGAGAAATAACTGCTTTGTCATAGCTCTGACCAGCTGGGATTTGCCCCGGCCATTGTACTGCAAATGGTACTCTTACGCCCCCTTCAAATAGACTGCCTTTTCCTTCCCTTAGTGGCCCATTGTCTGAACCATTTTTCTTTTCCGGCCCACCATTATCAGAGAGGAAAAATACTATCGTATTATCTGCAATGCCCAATGCTTCTAAGGCATCTAGTAACTGCCCTACTCCATCATCTACGGCACTCACCATGGCAGCATAGGTCCGCCTTTTCTTATTTTTTATGTGTTGGAAACGATCCAGGTATTTTTGCGTGGCCTGCAAGGGGCCATGTGGGGCATTGTAAGCCAGATAGAGGAAGAACGGATTGTCCGGATTACGTTGAACAAATTTAACAGCTTCACGAGAGAGGGCATCCGTGAGGTAAGCTTTTTCATCAACCCGCGTATAGTCGCTCATTAATTTGGTGCGATAACCGTCATTCTGTTTTTCAATATCATTGATATCCCAGAGGACCCATTCTTCCGGAAAGTACCGATGTCCACCACTTAGGAAGCCATAGAATTCATCAAAACCCCGCTTGAGCGGGTGCAGGGTCGGGTGGGCGCCCAGGTGCCATTTGCCAATGGCCATACTTTGATAATCCACCTTTCCCAGAACCTTAGCTAGCGTTTGTTCGGATAATGGTAGCCCCATAGTACTATCTTCGGGCGCTAAAACTGGGTTTCGGCCAAAACCAAAACGATCTTGGTATCTGCCAGTGATCAAACCTGCTCGACTCGGACCGCAGACCGGATAGCTGACATATCCTTTAGTGAATATCGTTCCATTTTTGGCAATTCGATCAAGGTTGGGCGTGGGAATATCTTTACAGCCGTTGAAGCCAACATCCCCATAGCCCTGATCATCGGTAAGGATGATGATGACGTTAGGTTTCTGTTGTGGTTGAGCTGATAGAATGCTACTGAGCGATAAGCAAAGGATTAGAAAGGGTAAACGCATAAAATTCTTTTGGAGGCAAGCTAACATAATCCACAGGGGGATGCGGACCAGTTCTCGTCATATTGCTGGTGTAAATTCTGCTTTTCATCAACACCAGCTATTTCCACTCAACAAAAAGATGCTTGCTGTTTTAGGTCCCTAAGAGACTAGCTTTACCTTCGAAATAGTCTCTCTTTACGTTTGAGTTCAAGCCGTTCTGATGTGTCAGTTGATGTCTCTGAGCCCTCCTGTCCTGCTGAGCTGTGTTCGAATAACTCGGTGAGAAATCGGCGAACCTTCTTAGTACTAGTTTTTATCTGATAGCGCAATACGAAGAATAGAATTCCAAAAATCAAGAAGAAATGCCCTACAATTAGCAAAGGCATCCAAACTGGAGTCTCTCCCAAATCGACGGTAAGCACTACGCCTAGCACCACCGTATAAACCAACAACATGAGCCCACTGATCGCCTTTAAGGTGAATTCTGGATAGCCAATGTGGGTAGTCACTTCTGTATGTCGAAGATCCGACTTGAGTGTCCCCGTAATTCTAGCCATCTCGTTGTTTGATTCGAAAGCTCTTCTCCTTCGTTTGAGTTTGAAGCCACTGGTGGTGATGGATCCCTTGTAGGGTTTTAATCTCGGATTGAGGCTTTCAAAGAATTGAGGCCCCGTATCCTCATCGATGTTGTCTTTCAGAAGGCTCAAGAAGGCAGTCTTATCCAAATCTGTGGTTAGGGAAAACTCATTCTCGAGTTTTAACCGTTTGATAATGCGTTGATACGTGGTTGGGGCACTTGGTCTCATTGGTTGAAGTATGGGTTTGTCTATGGATGTATGTTTAAAGATATAAATGTCCTTGGAATCGGTCGAATTTCTTCGAGAAATGAGGCTTTGTACTTGACGAAGGAGTGTAGAGGTGGTAGTACTGCGACAGAATAAAGCGAAAGATATTGTCGATACTAGGGAATTTTATCAACTTTGCGCCCGCAAAAACGTAATGAATTAAAACCCTTAAGAATAAAACCTGTCAATCGTTTATGGACAAGAATTCATTGAAAGAGGAAGCCCTATTTTACCACGCTACTGGGCGACCCGGAAAGATCGAAGTTATTCCTACTACCCAGACGGCAAATCAACGAGATTTATCGTTAGCCTACTCTCCAGGTGTTGCAGAGCCTTGTCTGGCTATTGCCAAAGAAACCAGTGATGTATATCGCTATACCGCCAAGGGTAATTTGGTGGCCGTCATTAGCAATGGAACGGCAGTGCTGGGATTAGGAGACATCGGTGCTGAAGCGAGTAAACCGGTGATGGAAGGGAAGGGACTTCTCTTCAAAATCTATGCAGATATTGACTGTTTTGATTTGGAATTGGGTACCAAAAATGTTGAAGATTTCATCAAGACGGTGAAGATTTTGGAGCCCACCTTCGGTGGCGTAAACTTAGAGGATATTTCCGCTCCAGATTGCTTTGAAATTGAGGAGCGCTTGAAGGAGGAGTTGAACATCCCGGTAATGCATGATGATCAGCATGGCACGGCCATCATTAGTGGTGCTGCCTTATTGAATGCATTGGAACTGGTGGATAAGGAGATCGATAAGGTCAAGATTATTGTAAATGGTGCGGGCGCATCGGCGATATCCTGCACAAGGATCTATGTTTCTCTTGGGGCGAAAAAGGAAAACATTTACATGTACGATAGTAAAGGTTTGATTCACCCCGATAGAGACAACCTGACGGGTAAGAAGCCGGAATTCGTTAATGGAAATGTTCCTGCTGATACGAGCTTGGCTCAAAGCCTAGAAGGAGCAGATGTGTTCATCGGCTTGTCTAGAGGAAATGTTTTAAGCAAGGAGATGGTGAGCAAAATGGCAAAAGATTGTATCATTTTTGCCATGGCCAACCCTACGCCAGAAATCAGCTATGAAGATGCAAAAGAGGCACGACCTGATTGCATTATGGCCACGGGGCGCTCCGATTATCCTAACCAAGTAAATAATGTACTCGGTTTTCCTTTCATCTTCCGGGGCGCATTAGATGTACGAGCTTCAGAAATCAATGAGGAGATGAAATTGGGGGCTATTTATGCACTGGCCGAGTTGGCGAAAAAACCGGTTCCTGATATTGTGAATATGGCTTACAATACGGAGAATCTAAGATTCGGACGAGACTATATCATCCCTAAGCCAGTGGATCCTCGACTAATTACCACCGTAGCACCTGCCGTAGCTAAAGCTGCCATGGATAGTGGCGTGGCAAAGGCGCCGATTCAGGATTGGGACAAGTACATCTTGGAACTCTCCATGCGTTTGGGCAAGGATCGAACGCTGACCAATGTTATTGAAACCAAGGCGCGCCAATCGCTGCAACGTGTCGTGTTTGCAGATGCTGAAAATAGCTCTGTACTGAAAGCTGCGCAGGTAGTGGTGGAAGAAAAGATTGCACATCCCATTTTGCTAGGTACCAGAGAAAAAGTGGAAGATATGATGGCTCAACTAGACATTCGTTTAGATGGGGTGCGAATCATTGATCCCAAAAAGCCTTTGGATGAAGACGAAAAAGCTACCATGCAAGACTACGTGAATCGCTTTTACGAAAAACGCAAACGTAAAGGTATTACCGCGGTGGATGCGGCCAATGCGATGCGTGGCCGAAGTCACTATGGTGCCATGATGGTGGAGACGGGAGCAGCTGATGCTATGATTGGCGGATTGACGAATAAATATCCAAGTACGATTCGTCCGGCCTTACAGATTATCGGTTCTAGGGAAGGCGTGAACAAGGTGGCGAGCATTCACATCTTCATGACGCGATTTGGTCCTTTGTTTATTGCTGATACGACGATCAATCACCACTTGAGTTCGGAGGATATAGCAGATATTACTGAGTTAGTGGTGGAGCAGGTGAAGACATTCAATATTGAGCCTAAGGTGGCGCTGGTTACTTACTCCAACTTTGGTTCTGTTCCCAATGGAGAGTCTGCTTTGCTAATGCGAAAAGCGACACAGATTCTTCATGACCGTCACCCAGATCTAATCGTGGATGGAGAGATGCAGGCGCACATGGCCTTCAATGAAGATTTGTTGAAAGAGTTATATCCTTTTTCCAAACTGGCTGGCCATAGAGCCAATACCCTGATCTTCCCCAATCTATCTTCTGCTAACATAGCCTACAACCTATTAGGTAATGTTTCGGAGATGGATATGATTGGGCCGATCTTATTGGGATTGAAAAAACCAGTACACATCTTACAGCTGGGAGCTTCCGTTCGCCAGATTGTGGATATGGTAGGTATTGCTGCGGTACATGCGCAAGAAAGTAAGAAGTAGAAGAGAATATATTAGAAGACAGAAGTTAGAGGGCAGATTGACAAGGTCCTCTGGCTTCTGGACTCTGGTATCTGCCATCAAATCACACTACATAAAAGTCAAATAGCTCACCAAGTAAGCGCTCCGGGTTATCACATAGACCGGGATGAGGCCGGGAACTTTGCACGATGGTACTCCGATTGGCCGTCAGCCAACGAAATCGATAGGCTTGATCTTGCTGTCCAATAGTGCCCCCTTTCGGATGTCCCGCACACACTTCCTCCCACGCTTTTAGATAAGCCTTTAGTTGATCAAGGTCCACTTCCTTAGAAAAGGCAGTGATCCTGGCATCATCAATTTTGTACTTCATGCCCAGATACCGCTTCCGTTTGGAGAATAAGATAACTCCGATATTGAGGAACTCTTCCCGTTCTACCTTGGGGACTACCCGAATGACCGCATATTCGTAGGTTACTTTATCTGGCATCGGCGGCTTCTTTAGCGAGTAATTCAATACGAGATAACTTGGTCGTAAGGAAGGTGGTATAGGCTGCTCTCTTTTCTTCAGGAGACAAAGCACTGCCTTCTTCCATTAACCAATCTTCAGGGATGCTATCAATGATTTCTCTAATCACCCCTTCATTCAAACGGGTCTTTACCTCTGCTGCTGCTTTTTCTAATTCACTAGCTCTTGATAAGAGGACATGATCTTTAATATTGGGAAAGGATCGAGATAGATGAGATTCCCAATTCTTCCAGTTGTGATGAAAATAAAGACTCGCACCATGGTCAATCAACCACAGTTCTCGGTTCCAAATGAGCAAATTGGTATTCTTTGCTGTTCGATCAATATTGATGATCATGCTATCCAAAAGAACAACCTTGGAGGCGGAGAGCGCGTCTGTTTCAGATACCAGTGGGTCATAGGTAATAGCGCCGGAAAGAAAATGCAATCCGAGATTTAGACCAACACTAAATTGCAAGAGATCCTGGATTTCTTGATCCGGTTCTGTTCTCCCAAAAGATTCATCCAGTTCCATGAATACTAATTCCGGGACCTTCAAGCCAATGGCTCTTGCCAGTTCCCCGCCAATCAACTCCGCAATCAAGGCCTTCTTCCCCTGGCCCGCTCCTCGAAATTTGATCACATAGAAGAAATCATCGTCCGCTTTTACGATCGCTGGCAAAGATCCTCCTTCGCGCAGGGGCTGCAAATATTGTACGGTATTCACCGTCCGAATATCTATTTGACTCATGAGGCAAAAGTAGGGAAATAATGGCAGTGTAAGGAGGGCGGATAGAAGAAGTCAGATGCTAGATGACAGATCACTGCATTGTCAGATAGAAGATACCAGATTTCTGACTACTGTCACCTGTGCTCTGTCTTCTACCCTATAGCCTAGGGTTCTGTCAGTGAAGCGATCTACCTTCTGCCTTATATCCTCTGAAAACGTAATCCCCTAAAAACTATATACCACATCCTCCAAGGGCATCTCTGGTTGTAATTCCAACTTTTTACGTAGTCGTTGTCGTGCCTTTTTCACGCCTTCCTGGGAGATATTGAGCAGGGTAGCAATTTCCTTAGAGCTCAGGTTCATCTTAAGGAGGGCCATGTGTCGCAATTCATTGGGCGTGATTCTGGGGTAAGCCTGTTTGATGTTTTTGTTGAAATCCTTATGTACCTCTTCAAATCTTCTTTTAAAATTTTCCCAATTGGTATCATCCTTAATGTTGATATCAATGGCGTTGATCAGGCGATTGTATTGGCGGGTATCAGGAACATTCGCCTTTAAGGCTTTAATCTTGTCCTTGAGGTCTTCTAGGATTTCATTTTTGTGGGAAAGTTGGAGGGTAAAAGAAGTGAGTTCCTTGCGTTTGAATTCAAGTTCGGCATCAAGCTTCTCCTTTTCCAACCTTTGCCGTTGAATCTTTTGACGCTGTAGGTAGTAAAGCGCCCCAAAGATGATTCCAAGCAGGAGGATCCCTGCGATCAAGCCAAAGCGTTGAAGTCGAACGGTTGCTGCTTCACTTTTCAATATCGCAATCTGTTTGTCCTGTAAGGCGAGTTCTTTTTCCTTTTTTTCCGTTTGGTATTTGATCTCTAGTTCATTGAGTTTTTCCATGTTTTCCTCGGACCAGACAACGCTTTTGAGACTGTCGTACGTCATGAATTCGTCCAAAGCCAGATTGAGGCGTCCTTGAGCTTGATAGACTTGCGCCAAGGATTTGTAGTCATTGATCATCGTTTTGCGGGTCTGCGTGCCCTGGGCTATTTCTAAGGCGTCTTTGATATTGGTCTCGGCCTGGCTTAATTTGCCTTGTTCTAGGTAAACCAATCCCAGCTTTCGTTTGGTCAAGCCGATGAGACTTTTTTCCCCATTCACTTCGCTAATTTGCAAGGAACGCTCTAGCACAGATTGCGCTTTGTCATAGCGGCCTTGATCGTAGTAGATTTCCCCGATATTGTCCAGTCCACCTGCTAGATCATTGTAGAAGTTATTAGCTTCATAGTAATCCATTGCCATTTCAAAAAGAGGGAGGGCTTGATCAAGGCTATCCATTTCCTTTAAATTCAGCCCGATATTGTATCGTACTCTAGCCAGATCATATTCAAAATCTACGGAATCATAATAGGCTTCGGCTTTTCGATACCAGACATTGGATTCTTCATAGTTTCCTATATCTCCAGTGATGTTGCCAATGTTCCAATAGCTGGCAGAAAGCTTATCCATGTCAACATTCAACTCTTCCTTAATTTTTAGGGACTGCATTTGTAATTCAAGGGCTTCAGGGTATCGTCCCATTCTTCGCTCACAGTTACTCATATTATTGAGCAATGCACTAACCCGCTCCTGATTTCCCAGCTCCTGGTACAGGTCTCTAGCCTCCATAAAGGTGGCCAAGGCGGTCTCATTCTCCGAGATCACGGAATAGTATACACCCTCTTCATTCTTAAATCGAGCTAGCAAGTCGGGGCGATCGAGTTTAGAAAGAAGCTCTCGTTCTTCATCCAGGTAAGCTTTTGCTTTTTGATAATCTACATAGATGTATTCGATGAAAAGTTCCCTCAGAATTTCAAGCCTGGCTGTATCCTTGGCATTAACCAATAATTTTTGAAGGCTATCTACCTTGGCTTGGTCCTCCTGGGCGTGGCCGAGCGAGTAGAATAGGAAACATAGAACAAGAATGACGAAGTTCTTCACTTTCATGCTGCAAGGCTTATAGAAATGACAAAAGCAGAGACTCAGCCAAATTGGCTAAATCAAGAAGTGGGTAATTTACGAGAAGTCAAAGCGGGGAATAGACAAACAAATTTAACATAGAATATCTAATTCAGGCAGCTAGAGCCCACTTTTTGATGAAGCTGTTCAATTCATTACATATTGCCGGTTTCTAAGTTTGGGTGTTCATTTGCGAACATGCTTGTTCAGCATTGAACGTTTTTTAGTTGGTATAGAGCACTTGGATTAGGTCTAATAAGCTTACTATCATTAGTTTGTGCATCGTGGCATGAAGCTTGGGTATAAAATGTGGAATCTATTAATCAGTCTATATGTGGTATCAAATCATTCAAATTCATCTACGTAGACTAGGGCGAGACAAAGGATATACGGCAATCAACTTGCTTGGTCTAAGTCTCGGTATCTTGACCTTTCTTTTTATCACACTCTGGGTAAAGGATGAGTTGACTTATGACCGTTTTCATGAAAATGCAGATGATGTAGTCCGTGTTCTGTGCGAATCTAGATCCGAGGATGGTACCTTGAACTGGGTAATGCCGAGTACCCCCTGGTTGCTAGCCCCAGCAGCAAAGACGGAAATACCAGGGATTAAAGAAGCCGCAAGAATCTGGACTGGTGGTCAAATGAAACTGGCGAATACGAAGGGGGAGACACAATTCGAAAGGCCTACGGTGGTTGATCCAGCATTTTTTGAATTGTTTGATTTCCCGGCACTCGATGGGGGTCTAAAAGCATGGTTAGATGAACCAAACGAGGTGGTGCTAAGCCGGACGCTGGCTGATAAACTGTTTTCTAATGGCCATGCGATAGGACAAGAATTATTCTTGCAGGATACTATGGTTTTGACTGTATCAGGAGTGATCGAAGATATGCCCTCTAATAGCTCTTTCCATTATGATCTACTGCTTTCCTCAAAAACGGTACAGTGGTTTAAGCCTGAGGATATGCAGAATTGGGAAAACTGGAACTTCACCACTTTTCTCCATTTGGAGCCGGGAGTAGATAGGAGAGGTTTAGGTGATCAACTGACGCAACTGTACATGACTAAGGCGGGTAGTGATGACTCCTTTCACTGGTTTGTACAGGATCTGGTAGACATGCACTTGTACAGTGACTTTACTCGTCAAGACGGCAGGAGTGCACAGGTTCTCTCCATTTACTATCTGATGGGAATTGCCTTTTTGGTATTGATGTTAGCCTGCATCAATTACACCAACCTCGCTACGGCTAGAGCCAGCAAGCAGACTAAAGCGGTGAGTATAAGGAAAGTGGTGGGAGCAAGTCGTAAGAATCTATTTTCGTTCTTGTTGGGAGAAACGGTCTTACTAACCCTGATGGCTCTAGTGTTGTCTTTGACCTTGTTGCAACTACTTTTTCCATTTTTTAATGCCATGATGGGAAAGAGTATGATATTTGCTTGGTGGGAACCCAGTGTCATTGGAGTCTTGCTATTAGCCATTGGGCTTACCATTGCTTTGTCTGGCATTTATCCGGCCTTGATGCTGTCCTCCTTTTCTCCTATTAAGTATCTGAAAGGGGATGCTAAAGTTGGGAATGCCAAAGGTCGATTGAGTCGCCTGTTGCTCATTGGCCAATTTGCGATTACTGCTATTTTGATCACTTCCACATTGGTTATCTTTCAGCAACTAGATTTTTTGCGCGCCGCTGATCTGGGCTATGCCAAGGACAACATTTTTACTTTCAGGTTGAGTGAAGGCATGCAAGATAGACCCGATCTGATTCGACAACGTTTTCGACAACACCCAGATATTGGAGCCTTCAGCCTAACCAATCAGCCGATTTATCGTATTGGGAGTTGGACTGACGGCATTGCTTGGCCAGGGCATGTCGACCAGGGGGAGATAAAGGTTAGAAGACTTAGTGTAGATCCCAATTTTTTCGATTTCTTTGATATCCAACTCGCCTCAGGCCATCCCTTTAGCGCCACCACGGAGCAAGGAAACTATATGCTCAATGAAACGGCACGTAAGATGCTGGGGATGGATGCTGCTGAAGGAGAATTGATCTCCCTAAATCGACGAGAAGGTCGAGTAGTAGGCGTGGTGGAAGATTTTCACATCCGCTCCTTACGAGAAAAAATTGAACCCTTAATTCTTTACCAGAACACCTCTTATGCCGGACAAGCTTACATCAAGGTTGGCCGAGAAGATACCCCCAAAGCTTTGGCTGCCGCGCAAACCATCTGGGAAAGCTTCGGTTCCTCCTCACCTTTTGACTATACCTTTCTAGACGAAGCTTATGCAGATCTATACCGGCAAGAGGAGCGAACCGGAAAATTGCTGAATATTTCGGCTAGCATTTGTATTCTGATCGCTTTGATCGGGCTACTGGGGCTGGTAGCCTTTGCGCTAGTGCAACGTACGAAGGAAATCGGAATTCGTAAGGTACTAGGCGCGCAGTTGATGGACATCATTCAGCTCATTGCCAAGGATTATTTGCAACTGATTGGCATTGGAATAGGGATAGCGATTCCTGTGGCTTGGTATCTCCTACAGCAATGGCTAGCTGAATTTGCTTACAGTATAGAATTGCGAATTGCACCCTTTGTGTTGGCGGGAAGCCTGGTGCTGATATTAGCTTTAGCAGTTCTATGCGGCCATATTCTTCGGACCACTAGGACTAATCCTGTGGAGGCCTTGCGACAAGAGTAGAGCTGGTCAGAATATCGAATTGGAAACCATTAGGTCAGTACACCAAAAGTATACTGACCTAATTTGATGCTGGTAGAATATTACTGGATCAGAATCTTTTCACTAAAGGCTTGCCCATTCAGCTCAAATTGAAGGATATAAAGACCCTTTTTTAAACCTGCTGGGAGGAATACACGATCTGTCTGACTATCCAACCTAATTTCTTGCCCGAGTTGATTAAGGAGTCGTAGGCCAGCCGGAGTATCTCCTGTAGCAGTTTGGATTACAAAATTACTACTTGCTGGATTAGGGAATAAAGTGTACTGGGCTTTGGGGGCATTGACGTTGATCGAAATAATCTCAGAATATTCAAATTGGCCATCATAGTCCACCTGCTTAAGGCGGTAGTAGTTCAAACCACCCACCACCTGCCGGTACTCATAGCTGTAGTCCTGCCTAACTTGAGTAGTGCCTGCTCCTTTTACTTCCTTAATCTTTTTAAAGTCTTTGCCGTTAAGGCTGTGTTGTACCTCGAAGTGACTGTTATTGGACTCGGTAGCTGTGGCCCATTGGAGATGAACTCGGCCTTTGTCAGCTTTACCTTGGAAGGAAATGAACTCCACTGGCAGAAGAGCCAGCAGCTCTGAAAGAGAAAGAGTGCCTGTGATGGTCGCCAAAGCCGCATTCAATTCAGCAATAGTGAGATCACCTGTGGTCGAAACCTCAATAGGGCCAAAGAAAATGGCATAACTGGCATTGTTGGAAGAGAAGGTAGTCGTATTATCAACCGTAATATCCCCGGTAAATCGAAGATCAACATCGTTCTTCAGATTGAAGGACTTTCCTGTAAGGTCATAGTCACAATTAGAAGTAATGTCATCCTTGACTTCAATAGAATTACCTGCTGCAATACAATCTGTTAGTTCCTGATTTGTATCTGCTCCCTGTGGAGGACAGCTAGGGCCGCCGCTGGGAGTACAATCTTGAGCCTTTATCTGGGCTATGGAGATAAGGCATGCCAATAGAAAGGTGAATTTCAAATTCATGTCGTTCGTTTTTAGTGTTTGTTGAAAATTGGGCAATAAGGATTAGCCTAAGATGGAGGGACTTAGTGTGCTATGAACGACAAAAAATTACGGGACGGCGGGTAGAAATAGGTTACTGCGAAAGATTGGTCATATATACTCGTAAGTCTATACGGATAATAATTCTACAAGGTTGCCTCAGTGAGAAACCTTGTAGAATTAATGTTCTCTAGAAGGAGAAAGACTCATGAATGACGGTTCCTAGAACTTGTCACTTTTCGTTTCCGTCTTTCCCACCCTATTATCAGACCACCTAGAAGTAAGACGGTAAAAAAGCCTGGCTCTGACATCCGCGCCGAATCCTCTCCGGCATCTAATGAAGATTTACCCTTCAGAACTTCCGACTGCTTCTTCATCAGCGCCGCCTTTTGTGCCTCATTTTCTACCACGATAAAGGCCGTTAGTGGACTTAGGATATGACCATCAAAACTCGCCTTGACCGATGGATTCCAAATTTCATCTGAACGCTCCGGGTGTAGCTGCTGCCAACGCCAGTTTGCAGCTAAGGTTAGGGCTGCTGGCCAGCTTTTTTCGGCTAAGGCCGGATCATATCCTGGTGAATACTCCTCCGTAATTCCCCATGCCGATGGCTGTACCAGCGGAAAGAAGTGCGTAGGTGCTTGGCGATTGGGATAGGCAAGCGTCGGTTTTTGTTTGATGGCAGAAATATCCAGGATTTCTTCAATGTCGTGAGGGTTGGAAGAAAGGCTGTGCTTCGTCCATCTATTATTCGGCATTAGAAAATAAAAGTCCTCACTTTCAGGATAGGTAAAGGCTAGGTCCCCAAAATCCTTTTCGATTAGGTTTTGAAAAGGCCTGGGACTCATGACCAGGAAGATCGGATAGTCATTGCTTCTTCGTTGGTAGTGATTGACTAATTCCTTTCGTATGGCCCTATCCAAGTTAAAACCCTGTTCAGGAGTGTTCGGGTCCCAAGCTTTTGTCCAATCATCCGTAATAGTAAAGGTTTGAGACGCCGTTCCGACCAAACTAATCTTAGCTTCGACTTGGTCCGGACCATTTTCCTGCAGGATCAACTGCATTTCTTCCTGGTATCTGAGGAAATCTGATGAATTGATATTTGAGACATCCAACATGAAATGATAATAGGGCTTCCTAAAAACTGTATCGAGTTCTTCCAATCTCCTTTTGTCTAGGTATACTACACCTTCTGGAACAATAGTAGTACTGTTCCCTTGCGCTGCCGTTCCTCCCAATGAAATCACTCTACTATCCAACTTGATGTCCACAGGTGATTGATGAATAAACTCTATCCCTGTTTTGCGTACTTCTTTGTTTGCGAAAGGAAAAACTCGGAAGGCTACCCGATTCCCGGAGAGGTAATGCAGTAAACCTGGATCTCGGTTTTCATTTCTAATCTGAGAGAACACCCACATGGCCGATTTCCTTTCCGCTAACATGCCCATCTCTTTTCGATCTCCTACGTATAAATAATAATCGCTAATCCAGCAGGCCTCTGGGAGCTCAATCTGGGTGGCAAACTCGGCCATCCAACTGTCCTCCTGATTATTTGTAATTTCTAAATCTATCCAGCTTCTCCATACTTGCTGAATTTCATCCCATTCGCTTCTTGTTTTGAGGTCGGTAATCTCCACTTGTTCATTATTGATAAACTCGGAAGCTATCGCAAAGGAACCGTTCCCAAAAAAAACTTTTTCCAGCTGCTGGATCTTGGAATTGGAGAGCATTAGATTATCCAGAACCAACCAATTGTAGTAGGAAGAGAGAAATGGTGTCTTGATCCCAAGGTCAAAGCCACGCCCACGATCCTTATGTTCATTGATGGCCTTCAAGGTATTTGCTAGGGCCCGCCTATTTATATGCTCGTCCTTTTGCTCATAATCAGGATGATAAACAAAGTCCAACGCTCGATGCAAATGCCGGCGGTGATTCAAATAGTTGAAAGTCACCATTAAGGGCAGTATCAGTAAGGCTGAAATGGCAATGGTGCGCAGTAAGGGTCTAGATAATCGAGCTTGTAAGTATTTGTAGTCAGCATTCAACTCAGCTATATGCAGGACGAATAATGCTAAAGGAGTCAGCATGAGGAACCCCAATCCCACCGCTAAAATCGCAACTACGGCCAATGGTAAAAAAGGTAGGAAAACTAAGAAGAAATACAAAGTATAGGCAAAGGTACCCATCCGAGTGATAAACAGTCCCAAACGGTAGGGTTCCTTGTCCAGGTTCGGAAGGCATAGTACAATACCGTTCAGCACGGCTAAACCATAAAAAGCGAAGTGATTAAAGTTTCCAAAGACATTAGTACCTAAAAAAGAGTTTGATGAAAGATGACCATTGTTTAAGGCCAAGCCTAGGAGTGGGAAAATTAGGGTAATCGGAATCTTCCAAAACAATTGATATTTCCGAAAAAGCTCAATGCGTTTAAGCGATAGAATGTAAATCAGTCGAATTAGGAAAAAGAGGAAAAGAACGGTTCCGGCGATGATAAAAATTATAACAGCATGTTCTGTAAAACGTCTATCTACAGGTTTCCAAAGTGGAAGGATCGTAGTCAAAAATAGGTACCAAGAAAAAGGAACGAGTAAGGCAAGAATAAAATTTACGCCAGCCTTATGATCTTCTCCTTTGGGTGTGGAGTGATGAACTAGAATGAAGAGGGAATAAGCCAGTGTGGGCATCAGGAAGGTGCCAACATAGAAGTACCCCTCTGAACCAAGCATCCAATTAGGGATACGCCAAGGTATGATGTATTCGAAATGATAACTAAGCAAGTACAAGTACGGAATGTAGGTCAATAGAGCAATCAGACCATAGTAGGGAGATACTTCTTGCTTACGAAGCCATAATAGCCCGGTATACAATAGGTTCATTATGGCTAATCCAAATAAAGCAAAGCCGAATCCGTACCAGTACCTCATTTCATGCTCCTCCAGCAAGCTATTAATCACTCGAAATTTGCTGATCATTAAAGAAAACAAGATGACGATTGGTAAGGTGTTGACGATCAGTAACCACCTGGGGTGAAGTAGGTTTTTCATAGTGTCATTGTTTTTTGGGTTTGGAAATAATCAATGCTGAGGTAGGCAATGATCAAATAGGAGAGATAGATGAATACGCCCTCTGCTTGATGGGACCAAGGAGCGTCAACTGTAAGCCTTGGGGAATTGACAGCATGCAAAAAGATGGAAAAGAGGATCCGAGTACTATTCACCAGAATAGTGAAAAGATAAGTGGCACCTAAGACCACGGGAAGCAGGAATATATTCCGAAGCCTAGGATTATTGGGTTTTGCCAGTAGGCAGTAACTCATCAAGAAGCAGATACTCCAAAAGTTGAAGCCAGAACACGACTTATTGATCAAGATGTTCAATGATTCATTGAAGTAGCCTTGCTCAGGGATAAAGGTGCTGTCCGTTCCGGTAAAGGTCGCTACGACCTCACTGCTGGGAGCTAAGAGGAAGGTCAAGTGTTGCACCTCGGCCATGGAGTAGACAGCTTTCATCAGTAAAAAAAGAAAGAAAGCCAGCACGGGGAAATGCCAAGCACGGGGAAAATAAATGTTTGTTTTCATGGTTTAATTGTCTGTGCAAATGCTATCGATTTGCAAGATGTACACAAATACTAACTAGCCCGAAAAGCAAGGACAAGCTTATCTTTTCTTGAGTCAGTAGATCCTTAATAATGTAGATGCTTGTGTAGCGAATGGTCAGACAAGAGGTTGCGGTACTGCTGATTAAAGTGGATATCAGCTATTCTTTATTTGCCTGCAATTTACCCTTTTCCAGAGAAAGAGTCAATGCCACCAAAGCTAGGTACGGATAGGTACCGGGCAATTTCGATCCACTTTTTTTCTGCTCCTATTTCTTCCTGGTAAGATCTTCCGACAATTATGATGACAAAAATCACCATTCCTATTGATGCTTCTAGACCTAGCTGAGCTCCGGCTTTTGGTACTTTTGAAATGCCTTGTTAATGGAGAGGTGATTTGATAAATACCTTTCGCATCTGAAGATATATAAACTGCACTTATGAAAAAGATCCTAGAGGATCAAGAAGTTGATAAGATCAGCGTCGATCTGAACTTTGTCATGACTTGCTTCCAAGAAGTTCTAGTCTCTCTCGGAGAAGAAAAGCTTGCCCAATGGCTCCCTTGGATTAATAAACAAGCGTCTCCTATCCACACGACTTTGGATAACGAACAGGAATCCAAGTTGATTCAAGCACTTAGCATCTCTTTTCAGTTGCTCAATATGGTAGAGCAGAATGTGGCTGTCCAGTACAAAAGACAGCTAGAAAATGCAAGCGGCCCTGAAGCCATCAGAGGTTCTTGGGGAGAGACCTTTGCCAAATGGAAGGAGAAAGGGTACACTGCCAAAGAAATGGCAACTGTTTTTCCTCAGATTCATGTTCGTCCTGTATTGACGGCTCACCCAACCGAAGCCAAACGAGTGACGGTACTTGAACTGCATCGAGAGCTGTATCTGCTCTTGGTGAAAAATGAGAATACTACTTGGTCCCATACGGAGCGCGATCAAATTAGGGAATCACTGAAGTCATTGCTGGAGCGGCTATGGCGTACCGGTGAAGTATATTTGGAAAAACCTTCACTGCTGGATGAACGTAAGCATGTTTTGCATTACTATACCCATGTATTTCCCTTAGCCCTCCGAGAAAGTGATTGGCGTTTGCGGAGTGTTTGGAAGGCGATGGGGTTTGATTCCCAGTATCTGAGTGAGCCTGAGCAATTTCCAATGCTGACTTTTGGGAGTTGGGTGGGAGGTGATCGCGATGGACATCCCTATGTCACTGCTGATTTTACGGAAAGTACGCTACAGCAACACCGAGCCGCAGCCTTGGAGCTGCTGCTGGAGGAATTGCAAAAGCTGGCGGCAAGCCTAAGCATGTCTGATCTTCATCAAGAGACACCTTCTAGTTTTAGAGCGATTATTCAGGAGCGGGCGAATTATCTAGGCGAAGAAGGAGCCAAAGCCCTTGCTCGCAACCCGAGAAGCCCGTATCGACAGTTCGTCAATTTGATGCTTGTCGTGTTAAGCAATACACTGAGCGGAGAGAATACAGAGGCAGGTTGCTATTACGCTAGTGCAGAAGAGCTTCAGGGGGATCTTAAAGTGCTGAGACAAACCCTAAATGAAATCGGTGCCGAGCGAATTGCACAAGAGAAACTATTTGATATTGAGCGTCAAGTACTTTGTTTTGGTTTCCACTTGGTTAAACTTGACATACGTCAGAACAGCGCCTATCACGAGAAGGCATTGAGTCAAATCATGGAAGCCGCTGGCTTTGATGACGCAGATTTCGGTAGCTGGAACATGGAAAAGCGGTTAGCTTTTCTAAACCAGGAGTTGAAGTCTAAGCGCCCCTTTCTGGTCTTGGGCGAATCCTGTGGGCCGGAAGCGGATAAATTATTGGCTTATTACCGTGTATTACGTCGACACATTCGAGAATATGGCACCGCGGGCATAGGCTCGATTATTGTCAGTATGACTCGAGATGTTACGGACCTTCTAGTAGTATACCTCTTCCTCAGAGAAGTTGGTTTGCTAGAAACCTCCATTCCAGTTGTACCCCTGTTAGAAACGATAGATGACTTGCAAGCCGGGGATCAAATTCTCCATGATTTCCTTTCCCATCCTGTAACACAAGGTCGACGTAGCAGCGATATCCAAGAGGTCATGTTGGGGTATAGTGATAGCAACAAGGATGGGGGTATTTTGGCTAGTCGTTGGAATATTTACCAGGCTGAAGATAAACTCACCAAAGCTGCAGCAACGTACGGCATGCAACTGCGATTCTTCCACGGTCGCGGAGGAACGATTAGCCGTGGGGGAGGGAAGTACCACCGATTTTTGGATAGCATGCCTACCGGCTCCGTCAGTGGTGAGATTAAGATTACAGTGCAAGGAGAAACCATCGCCCAGCAATTTGCCAACCTTAAGAACGCCACCTACAATCTAGAAATGATGTTGGCTGGTACTGCCCGGCAAGTTATGAAAAAGCAAGATGCTACTTCCCTTCCATCGGAGCTGTTCGACGCTATGGATCAGTTGACTAATCTTTCGCAGAAGGTCTATCCGTCTTTGATCGATCATCCAGGTTTTATACCCTTCTACACCCAAGCCACGCCGATAGATGTGCTTGAGCAAAGTAAAATTGGCTCTCGACCAGCCCGTCGTACAGGGACGCAGAGTCTATCGGATTTAAGGGCTATTCCATGGGTGTTTAGCTGGAACCAAGCTCGCTTTAATCTAACGGGCTGGTTTGGGGTAGGTTCTGCCTTACAACAGCTAAAAGAGGAGTTTCCAAGCTCCTGGTCAGTTTTACAGAATACGGCAACGGACTGGCCACTCCTGTATTATACCTTGATAGAAGTTGAAACCAGTCTGTTAAACGCGGATAAATCCATTATGCGGGCTTTTGCAGAACTGGTACAAGCAGCCGAACATCGCGATGCGCTCATGAAATTGCTGCTGGCGGACCATGAATGGGGATTGGAGCAGATCACCGAATTATTCGGAAGAACGGTACAAGAGCGCCGAACGAACCAGCTGAGAAATATTGCGCTCAGAAGTGATATGCTAGCTCACTTGCACCAGTTGCAATTGCAATACCTAAGAAACTGGCGAAGTCTTAAAGAAAAGTCGCCAGGTGAAGCCGAACCTCTATTAAAGAAACTACTGATGATCACCAATGGTATTGCCGGGGGATTGAAAAGCACTGGCTAATATCATTGTAAACAGACCAACATGAAGTCGAACCGATTATTCTTTCGGAAAAACATGATTGCTCTCACGGGCTTGTTCCTCTGTTTATTTCTGATTGTCCATTTGTCTGCCAATTGCCTATTGCTTTTACCTCAGCATACGGCAAGAGGGCTTTACAATGCCTATTCCACATTCCTGCGCGAGAACCCGCTGATTATGGTGGTAGCTTACGCATTGTATGCATCGATACTGGTACATGTGATCTATGCGGTATTGGTTCTGATCCGTAACCGGAAAGCCAAACCCGTGAAGTATGCGGTTAACCTACATCGAGAGAATAGCAGCTGGGCTTCGCAAAATATGGGAGCCTTGGGTGCATTGATCCTGATCTTCATTATCGTGCACTTAGTCAATTTCTGGGCTCGGATCAAATTGGGGATTGGAGCGGAAGTAGCCTATGACGAGGCTGGGAATAAGGACATTTACGAAGTTACCTATACACTATTCCAAAATGTCTACTACGTAGCCTTTTACACACTGCTAGCTATTCCATTGGGATTCCATTTACATCATGGTCTCCAGGCTGCCTTTAAGACCCTTGGTTTCTATCATCAACCAGGTCTGCAATGGCTGGCCCGAGTCTCGCTCATCTATGCAGTCGTAATTTCAACAGGCTTCGGTATTATTCCTATCGTTGTTTATTTCCAATAATCACGCTTATGAAACTTGACGCAAAAATCCCGGAAGGAAGATTGGAAGACAAATGGCGCAATTATCAGTTGAAAAGTCAGTTGATCAATCCTGCCAATAAGAAGAAACTAAAAGTAATCGTGGTCGGCTCCGGGCTCAGTGGGGCAGGAGCTGCTGCTACCTTAGCAGAGCTGGGGTATGATATACAGTGCTTTTTTTATCAAGATTCAGCTCGCCGGGCGCATTCCGTGGCAGCCCAGGGTGGGATTAACGCTGCTAAGAACTATCAGCACGATGGAGATAGTATTTGGCGGATGTTTTATGATACACTCAAAGGAGGAGACTTCAGGTCCAGGGAAGCCAATACGTATCGCTTAGCGGAACTATCCGCTCCACTAATCGATCACTTCACGCAGCAAGGCGTTCCCTTCGCCAGGGAATATGGTGGGGTACTGGTGAACCGAAGCTTCGGGGGCGTGCAGGTGCAACGCACCTTTTATGCCAGAGGCCAAACGGGACAGCAATTGCTATTGGCGGCTTATTCGCAATTGAATAAGATGGTGAGACAACAAAAGATTACCCTTTTTCCCAGGCATGAAATGATGGATCTGGTATTGGTGGATGGAATAGCTAAGGGAATTATTGCCAGGGACCTGGTCACGGGAGAATTGAAGCGATTTGCTGCCGATGCCGTCGTTTTGGCTACTGGAGGCTACTCTCGCGTCTACCGTCTGTCAACTTTGGCCATCGGTTGTAACGGTAGCGCCATTTGGAAAGCACACAAGCGAGGTGCCTTCTTTGCGGCTCCCAGTTTCACACAAATCCACCCTACAGCCTTACCTCAGTCTAGCGAATCCCAATCCAAGCTGACCTTGATGTCAGAATCCTTGCGGAACGATGGTCGGATATGGGTACCCTTGCAAAAGGATGATCCTCGAAAACCCAATGATATTCCCGAAGCGGAAAGAGACTATTATTTAGAAAGACGATACCCCAGCTTTGGTAATCTAGCACCCAGAGACATCGCCTCCCGCGCCGCCAAGGAACGGATTGACGCCGGTTTCGGCGTGGGACGACTGAAGAATGCAGTGTATTTAGATTTTAGGAAAGCCATTGCAGATTACGGTCAGCAGGTCGTGCAGGATCGTTATGGCAATCTCTTTAAGATGTATAAGAAGATCACGGGGATTAATGCCTATGAGGAGCCTATGTTGATCTCTCCAGCTGCTCACTTCTCCATGGGGGGGCTTTGGGTCGATTATGAATTGATGACAACCATTCCCGGCTTGTATGCAGTCGGCGAGTGCAATTTCTCGGATCATGGTGCTAACCGCCTAGGTGCTAATTCTTTGTTGCAGGCAAGCGTAGATGGCTACTTCATTTTGCCGAATACCATCAATAATTATCTAGCTGCCAGTCTTTCTAGGGATGCCGTTGATGTTGATAATCCGGCTTTTGAAGAGGTCGAAAAGGAAGTGAAAGGCCAGATTGATCGCGTACTAGCAGTGAATGGAAATAGGACAGTAGATGATTTTCATCGGGCCTTAGGCAAGATCATGTGGCAAGAATGCGCTATGAGCAGAAATAAGGCCGGTTTAGAGAAGGCAATCGAAGATATTAAAGCTTTGAGAATTTCCTTTTGGTCCGATGTGAAGGTGACGGGAGTAGCTACAGGGCTTAATACCGAATTAGAAAAGGCCTTACGATTGGCAGACTTTATCGAGCTTGGTATCCTTATGTGTACGGATGCCTTGCAACGGGAGGAATCCTGCGGAGCACATTTCCGCGAAGAATATCAAACCGAAGAAGGGGAGGCCCAGCGCCGGGATGCCGACTTTACCTATGTATCTGCCTGGGAATACGGCCCCGGAGCATTCAAATTGCACCGAGAAGAGCTAACTTTTGAGTATGTGCAACCCTCGGTAAGAAGTTACAAATAAGCAGGTCCACCTTTAAATCTCAACTTATGCAAATCACATTCCGCATCTGGAGACAAGAACAATTTCAAGATCAAGGAGCCTTCAAAGCGTACCAAGTTGATCATCTCACCGAGGACATGTCATTTTTAGAGGCTTTGGATCATTTAAATGAAATCCTAGTCCTAAAAGGAGAACGGGTCATTGCCTTCGAATACGATTGTAGAGAAGGGATCTGCGGACAGTGTGGCATCTTTATTAATGGTCGAGCCCATGGACCTCATGACCACGTCACCACGTGTCAGCTGCATCTGCGGAGTTTCCAGGATGGGGATACCGTTACCGTAGAACCATGGAGAGCCAAGGCTTTCCCCATCGTGCAGGATTTGATCGTGGATCGTTCTGCTTTTGACCGAATTATCGCTCAAGGAGGATACATCAGTGCCAAAACGGGTACGGCTCCGGAAGCCAATGCCATCTTAATTGGTAAGGAAACAGCAGACAAAGCTATGGATGCTGCAGCTTGTATTGGTTGTGGTGCTTGCGTCGCAACCTGCAAAAATGGATCTGCCGCCTTGTTTACTTCAGCCAAGATTAATCATCTCAATACTCTTCCACAAGGCAAGCTAGAAGCTAATCAACGAGTGAAGGATATGACAGCGCAAATGGAAGAAGAAGGCTTTGGACATTGCTCATTTACAGGAGCTTGTGAAGTGGAGTGCCCAGAAGGAATTTCCATTGCAAACATCGCTGAAATGAATGCTCGGTACTTAAAAGCTAGGCTTTTTGGATGAGATGTAACCACTACTACAGACTACCCACTCTTTTGCTATTTTGACATAATTTGACAATCTTCGAACGGCTTAAAGCGGTATTTTTGTACTTATAATACCATTAGGCATGGAGAATGATTTTCAGTTTCTAGAATACGAGGGCATACAGATTGCTGCTTTTATAGAAGCGCGGAAAGAAAACGAGCATTCCGGCTACTACCCAGCCAATGTACTATTCTATGTACAACAGGGTCAGCTAAATATTCGCTACAAGAACAAGCTTATTATTATCTCAAAAGGTAATTTCTGTATTGTCCGAAAATTCACGGAACTTTCTTACTTCAAAACCTGGGACGAGGAGGAAGATTGTGCTTTGATTGACGCCATGGTATTGCAGGATGATTTCATTAAAAGTGCCATCAAAGAGTTGGGATACAAAATCCCTAACAAACCAGTGAAAAGCCCTGTTGTTAACCTAGAGCAAAATGCAATCCTACTGGGTTTGTATCGGAGCTTGAAACTCTATTTGTCTGAAAATCAGTCTCCTGATAAACACTTGATGTATCTAAAGACAAAGGAGGCACTCCTGGGAATTATTCAATCCAACCCTGAACATTTAGCCATCTTTCATGAGTTTTCGAAGTCGGTAAAAGCTGAACTGAGAGAGTTCATGACCCATCACATTATCTCTCCATTACCACTGGTAGAACTAGCGAAATTATCAGGACGCAGCCTCTCTACTTTCCATCGGGACTTCAGGAAGATATTTAATGCTTCTCCTCATAGCTGGATACTAAAGCAAAGACTTGGGAAGGCAAGGGAGCTTCTACTTACCACCTCACAAACCGCTTCTGAAATCTACCTGGATTTGGGATTCAAAGACCTGGCTCACTTCAGTCGAACCTTTAAAAAAGAATTTGGGATTTCGCCTTCTAAGATTAGTCCATAATCCCGCTGAACTAATTTGACAAGTAGGTTTTGACACGAATTGGCAAATGGAGGTGCCTTCCTTCTTAGTATCTTCACTATCAATTATCACATCATCTCCTTATACAGACTAAAAACAAGTAGGATGAGAAGTCAAAAACTGCTGTATGTTATTCCCGTTCTCCTCTGCGCCACAATTCTCTTTGCTGGTGGCTTTGCCAATTCGGAGCCAGACGGTGCTGCTGAGTCCAGTTCAGAAGAGCTGTCTTCAAGTAGCGAAGAGAACTTTGACAAGATGATGGCAGTCCTCATGCACAAACGCTGTGTGAACTGTCACCCCAACGATAATATTCCAAAGCAAGGCGAGGACAGTCACCCTCATTACTTTGGTATGGCGCGTGGGGAAGGAAATCTTGGCTACCAAGCTACCACCTGTAATACTTGTCACCAATCAGAAAATAATGACTACTCCGGTGTACCAGGGGCACCAGAATGGAGCTTAGCCCCTGAAAGTATGAAGTGGGAAGGCTTGACCCGGACAGAAATTGCCGAATCTATGCTGGATCCGAAAAGAAATGGTGGCAGGACTCATCATGAAGTGATGGAGCATCTTACCGAACACGAACTGGTATTGTGGGCATGGGAACCAGGAATCGACGCTGCTGGCAATCCTAGAGAGCTCCCCCCAGTGCCTGTAGACGAATACATCGAAGCTGTGAAAGCCTGGTTTGAGGAAGGAGCCGTTATCCCAGCTGAATAGTTTAGATCCACCATAAATACAACAACAATGAAAATTTCATTCACCATAAATGGACAAGCCCAATCCATCGAAATCGAAGATGGGAATACCCCTTTGCTTTGGGTAGTTCGAGATATGCTAGACCTAAAGGGCACAAAATTCGGTTGCGGGAAAGCAGCCTGTGGAGCCTGTACGCTTCATGTAGATGGAGAAGCTATACGCTCCTGCTCTTATGCCGTAAAGTTTGCGGAAGGTAAAAACGTCACCACCATCGAAGGTTTGGGGACTAGAGAGAATCCACATCCCGTACAACAAGCTTGGGTAGAGCATGTGGTACCACAGTGTGGATACTGCCAACCGGGCTTCATGATGGCCACCGCCGCATTACTGGAAAAGAACCCGAATCCAACCGATGAGGATATTGACAACAATATCATCAACGTCTGCCGGTGTGCAACCTATGTGCGTATGCGCAAAGCTATTCATAGGGCTGCTGAATTAACCCAATCTGCTAACCAAACAAGCTAAAAGATCATGACTGAAAAGAAAAAAGTATCCCGCCGGAAGTTTCTGATCCGTGGTGGTCTTGGCACCATTGGCGTCTTGGCTGTGGGAACCTACGTATTTAGAAATCCTTTGCGCCGAATGGGATTGGAAATGGCGGAAACCATGATTCCCCCTTATTCAGGAAGTGGAACAGAAGCCAATCTATGGTTTGAAATAACAAAGGAAAACAAAGTAGTCTTGCATTCTCCCAAAGTGGAGATGGGACAAGGATCCTTTACCAGTTTTGCCCAAATGGTAGCAGACGAACTGGATGTGAACTTAGATCAGGTGCAGGTGATTGGCGCGGCGACGGCCACTGGAATTGTAGATGCTTTAAGTACGGGAGGAAGCTTATCTGTGGCTTCTCTTTGGTTACCATTGCGAGAGATGGCGGCCACTGTGCGTGAAATGCTAAAGGGAGAAGCAGCCAAGCAAATGGGGGTTGATGCGAGTAGCCTAAGCACTAAAGATGGTACGATTGAAGGCGGCGGCAAAAGCATGACTTATGCCGAAGTTGCAGCAGGTGTCACGGAATGGAAGCTACCGAAAACCCCAGAATTACGACCTGTCAAAGACTACAAATATATTGGCCAGCCCATCAAACGGGTGGACCTGGAGGCTAAGGTGTTTGGTGATCCCATTTTTGGAATGGATGCAGAAATGCCAGATATGTTACACGCCTGCGTCATTCGGCCAGAGCACGTCGGTGCTACCTTCAAAAGTGCGGATACCTCCAAGGCAGAGAGTATGCCCGGAGTAGTGAAGATCGTTCAGAAGGAGGATTGGGTCGGAGTAGTAGCTGAGACCTATGCACAAGCACAGGCAGCTAAGATGACGATCAAAGTAGACTGGGACGTACCCAAGCAATGGACAGAAGAGGATATCAGGGGGCTACTACAGGTAGGGAAGGGGAACAAGATGGTAACGCAAAAGAAAGGTGGAGCTGTAGATCCTGCGGATGAGGATGTGGTATCGATGGAGTTCAAGAGCCCGATCGGTGCCCATGCTCAAATCGAACCCAATGGAGCAGTAGCCCTAGTTAAGGACGGTTCTGCTACCATTATCCTATCTACGCAGGTGATCGGGGTGACGCAGAAGCAAGTATCAGAGGCCTTAGGTCTGCCACTGGATAAGGTGAATGTGATTCCCACTTATTTGGGAGGGGGATTTGGTAGGCGCTTAAATACAGTGCATGCGGTACAAGCTGCACAGATGTCTCAGGAGGTTGGCAAACCTGTAAAGTACTTCTTTACCCGTAAGGAAGAATTTCAGCATGATACCTTTAGACCTCCTACCCATCATATTATGCGAGGTAAACTTGGTGCAGATGGCTATCTCGATAGTCTAGAGCATCATTATGCAAGTGGAGATGTAGCCATCAATTCCGTGATCATGCCAGCTGCCTTGCACTCGATCCTAGGTACGGACGTGGGGGCCATGAGAGGTGGTAATATTATGTATCGTGGAACCCCTAAATATCGCGCCGTTCAATGGCACACTACTTTGCCTTTTGCTACGAGCTGGTGGAGAAGTCTTGGCCTTTTGGCGAATACCTTTGCCATCGAAAGCTTTGTGGACGAAATGGCCATTAAAGCCGGTAAGAATCCGGTGGAGTTTAGATTGGCTAGCATCGGCGACGAAGGGGCTGATAAACGCTTGAAAGCTGTCATTGAAAAGGCTGGGGAAAGCTATCGAGATGAGGCTTCCAATGGTCGAGCCATGGGCTTTGCAGCGTCTGTTGATGCTGGGGCTCCCTGTGCTCATGTGGCGGAGGTGTCCATCGAAAATAAGGAGATCAAGGTGCATAAGGTACTATGTGTCTTTGATTGTGGGATTGCGGTCAATCCAGATCAGGTGAGAGCTCAATGTGAGGGTTCCATTGTAATGGGCATGAGTGGAGCCATGCATGAAAAAATGACCTTGAAAGATGGACAATTGTACCCGACCATTTATGGTCCTTACAATATGACGCTGCTTAGGCATGCCCCCAAGGATGTCGAAGTGATACTCATTCAAGGAGACGATAAGCCCTATCCGGTGGGAGAACCCCCAATGGGACCCATAGGTGCAGCGATTGCTAATGCAGTCCGACGCCTTACCGGCGAGCGCTTGACGGATTTGCCGCTTCGTCTGTCTTAGCGATATATTATTTGAAAAATAGCTACTTTGGGAGTTTTGCCGCTTATTGTCGGCAAAACTCCTGGTTTGTTTTGGGTGGGCCTCAGATTTATATGTTGTACCTGACGGCATAAAGGGGCATGGCGAGATCATGGCTATGTATATTGGATCCCTAGCGAGATGGTCTGGCAAAAGACCTAGTCCTGTAGGGTTAGCATATACCTAGTCCTGATTATTGAGCGCATGGTATGCGCGTGCTGATAAATGTGCTTTGCTTTCAGAATTATTGGGAACGGTGCTTCGGATTGCTGGGAGCAATTTACCCCGCCTGTCCCGTAGGGACAAAATATACCTAGCCAAGACAGATGGCAGGATTTTCGTGCTGTTAAGTACGATACATCAAGGGCAGATTACTGGCTAGAAATCGCAGAGCAAGAGCAGCAGATGAGTTGCCTTAAGGACAGGATTCCCATGAAAGAGTTTCTGCCATCCCCTCTAGATACTTAGCCCCATTCGACATGGCATCTTCAAGATTTATTGCACGCTCGGCAATGGAAAGAATAGAGGTGATCTTTAGGCTTGCGGCCTCTGATTCTGGTAGGTCATTTTTCCCAACCAATAGTGTCAATCGTTTGTTGTGTTTCTTGCAAAGTTTAGCCACCCCTTCAATTACCTTCCCCTGTAGCGACTGATCATCCAATCTGCCTTCTCCGCTGATCACCTCATCCACTTGTTCAATGTGACTTTCCAAGTTGGTTAATCTGGCGATTGCGTCAAAGCCCTTTTCCACCTTGGCCCCGAAAAGTGCTACTAGTCCAGCTCCAATCCCTCCTGCTGCACCACTCCCTGACAAGTTGCTTACATCTGTTCCCGACAGTTGGTACAAAACCTGGCCAAAATTCCTCAGGCCCTCATCTAGATATTCAATCTGTTCCAAGGTCGCCCCCTTTTGGGCAGCATATACGGAAGCGGCTCCATTCTTCCCGAAAAGTGGATTGATGACATCACAAAGCAAGGTTAAATTGATATGCTTAAAGTCGAAATGGGGGCGAGTTTCAATCGATTTTACCTGAGATAGGTTTCCCCCAATGGGTTTTACTATTTCTTTCTGTTCATCCAAGAAGTGGCAACCCAAGGCTGATGCTATTCCCATGCCCGCATCATTGGTGGCACTGCCACCCAGGAAAAGATAAATCTGTCGGAAGCCTTTAGCGATGGCATCTGCTATCATGATTCCTGTGCCAAAGGTGGAGGTTTTCATCGGATCTCGTTCTTCCTGCTCTAAGAGAACCAAACCGCTTGCACTGGCTACTTCAATAAAGGCAGCTTTCGCAGAAGTAAAGTATGGGGCGGAGATTTCCCTACCAAGGGGATCGACTGTCAGAACTTCTTGTCTGGAAAGGTTCAGATAATCGGTGAGGACCAGCAATGAACCATCCCCGCCGTCCGCCATCGGGTGCATGAGCACTTCAATATCTCTTTCGGTTTTTTTAATACCGTTCTTAATAGCTTGGCAGACTTCCAAAGCCGATAGAGAACCTTTAAACTTATCCGGGGCGATGAGAATTTTCATGAAATAGTAGCTTTGGAAGTGCTTTTGGAAAGTGCAATGGCAGCCCCTAAACATATGCCCATTTCATCCAATTCCGATCGTAAAATGTCGACGCTATATTTTGCGAATTTTGATTGTAAGGGCCCTGAAAAATAAGACCAAGCTTTAGAAATGTTACCACCAAATAATATAGCTTCAGCTCCAAATTTCAAGGCGATAGGTACTAAAAACGCTACTAGGTTTTCAGCAAATTCAAGAAATATGGCTTCAGTGGAGCAAGTAGGAGAGAGGAGCGTCAATTCCTTTACTCCTGTAATTTTAAGACCATATTGCTCTGCTGTACGTTTGACAAACCAGCGCGTTGAGAAAAAGTCATCAGCAGTGGCGTTTTTATACGGCAAATGAAAGATCTCTCCACCTGGAGGGACCGTATGTCCTTCCTTTATCACGATTCTATTTTCCAAAAAGGAACAACCAATGCCAGTTCCCAAAGTAATGGCCATGCTTTTAGTGTATTCTCTGGCCTGTCCAAAATAACATTCACCCAACCCAAAACAAGCGGCATCATTTTCAAAATGAATAGAGAGTTCTTGTTGAAAATGTGATTGGAGTAACTCGCGGATATTCGCCTTGCTCAATGCCGCAAATTTTCCAGTATTCGTATACTGCCCAATGCCATCTTTCCAATCAAACGGACCTGGGATGGCTATGGCAATCTTGTTGGCAAATTGAGCAGGTGCCTTTTCGATGGTGGTAGAGATGTTTTGATGCCAAGCAGCAATAATTGAATTACGACTGCCCAAGCTATCGATTTTAGTCTTCTGAAAGGAGGTGGCAAAATCACCCGTTTCCAAATTCTCTATCATCACTGAGGTGATGTGGCTCCCACCAATATCAATTGCTACTATTCCGCTTCGCATTAGAAAATATCAGGAATAATTACACTGAGCAAGACAATGAGTACAAAGAACACGATTAAAATGATTGCCTTTGTTCGATCGATATCCCAGGCCTTTGCCAAAGTGTGAGCTTCTTTATCAGCTTGATTTTTTCCAAATACGGTGCTTGCAAGTAAGCCAACGACCAAAGTCACAACAGCCCCCACAGCATTCCACCAGAACCAGAATACTTCAGGCACAAAGAGCCACAAGTAAATATTGACTACAACACCAGACAACAGACCAATATTTGCCCCGATCGCATTGACTCGCTTCAAGGCAATCGCTGCAATAAATGTCGCCAGGATCGGGCCGTAGAAGACTGATCCTACTTTATTTATGGCTTCAATCACTGTTTTCGCAATATCTCCAGTAAAGAATGCTAAAATGATGCAAACGACGCCCCAAAACAACGCGGCATATTTGGAGTAAGCCATGTATTTATCATTGGGCAGGTCTTTATCTCTGTTGAAAAAGTCTTCTACCGTGGCAGCGCTCAATGAATTGATGGCAGAGCTCAAGGAGGACATAGCAGCCGAAAAAATGGCTACCATTAGAATTCCAATCACCCCATGTGGCAAGTAATCCCTGATGAAAATCGGAATCATCAGATCAGGTTTATCACTGGGGATGGCGCTTAGGAAATCGGCTTTCGTCAGTGCTAAGGTTCCTATTACTAGCCCCATAATACAATATACCATGGTGATGGGGAATCGCAGTAATCCGTTGAACAACAGTGTTTTTTTAACCGTTCCCATATCTTGGGCAGAGAAGAGCCTTTGCACTTGACTTTGGTCAGTACCGTAATAAGAGGTGTAGAGGAAAAAGCCACCAATCAACATGGGCCAGAAACCAAATTCATCCCCTTTTTCCAAGCCCATTGAGGTGAAGTTCACTGCCTCCAGGCGAGGACGGTCGATATTGGCAATGAAGGTATCCCAGCCCCCTATGTAATAGACTCCAGCCACCAGGCAGATAATGATACCCAGGAAAAGAATGATCATTTGAATCATATCCCCATAGACCACCGCTTTCATACCTCCTTGATAGGAATAGATTAAAGTTACTACACCAATAATCAGGATGGTTTGCCACATCGGAAAGTCCATCACGCTCGTCAAGATCAAGGCGACCGTATACACCATTACACTGGTAGCAAATGCTCTACTAATCTGGAAAACTGCACTGAGCAAGACCCGGGTGGAAGTACTGAAGCGTTTTTCCAAATAGGCATACACGCTCACAATTCCTGCTTTGTACATCGGAGGAATCAGAAATACCATCAAGAATAACATCGCCAGCGGAACAGCAAATTCATAGGTCAACCACATCATCCCACCTCCCTCTTTCAAGCCAACAAAGGCTGGGGCCGAAATAAAACTGATGGCAGATAATTGCGTGGCTATCGTACTCAAAGACAGGGGAAACCAACCAAAACTTTTACCCCCCAAGAAATAGTCTTTGCTATCTTTGTTGTCCTTAAAGAGCCTGCCTAAAAATAGAAATCCAATGATGTAACTGACGATGACGAGGTAATCTATGTAGTTCATTGTCGCGGTTTTAGTATTTTATTTTTAAGGCAAGTTCTTCCTTGATCGTTTCTTGCCACTCCTTTTTCAAGATACTAAGCAAGATAAGATCAGTTCTATCCTGGCCGTCTACCTTCCATAAGAAATCTCGCAGAACGCCTTCTTTTTTGCACCCTACACTTGCCAAAGCCCTTAAACTCCTGACATTTTCTCCGTGCACTCCAAACCCGATTCGGAAAGCTTCTAACTGTTCGAATGCAAATTCAAAAAGGAGATACTTACAATGCTTGTTCAGACCGGTACCCTGGAAGTCTTTTCCATACCAGGTATGTCCCAGTTTTACCGTCCTTAGATCTTCGTTCCACTCATACAATCTGGTCAGCCCCGCGTACCTATTTCTTCTTTTATCATAGACAACAAAGGGATATTCGCGTCCCTGTTTTCGATTTTCGACAGCTGTATGGATATACGGAGTGAGATTCCCTATCCCTTGTCCATTCTCCAGAAAGTAAGTCCAAATACTGCTTTCGTCTGATATGGATTGGAGATCTGTAATATGATCTAGCTCTAAGGGGCCGAGTCTAGCTGTATCGTTTTCAAGTATATAGTCCTTGTTGAAATCAAATGTGACCATTGCTTTTCAATAAATCTAAGGTACAAGCGGCCGTCCAAGAAAAATCACCACCACCATAGCCAGTTTCCAGTTTCTCGGCTACTGATTTCTGGGATTCAAAATACTCGTAGAAGCCTAATTTGGAAACCAATTCGATCAAATCTGATTTTACAATGTCTGCGGTATCCGTAAAGTTGTAGTTCTTTAAGCCATGGTAGATCATCCAGTTCATTTGGGGCCAGATCGGGCCCCGCCAATACCTTTTTGAATCAAATAAAGGACTATCCACATCAAAACTTGGGCAGATATAGTATCCGCGTTGATGCAAGGATTGTAAATAGTCGTTTAGAGCCTTGGCCTGGTCTTCTGTCGGGATGTTGGCGTATAAAGCAGCAATACCACCTATTTCCTTATGCTCGATATGCTGTTGCCCTCGGAGATCGTAAGCGGCAAAGGTTTGTAAACCGGCATGCCAGAGCTTCTCCTGAAATTTAGGGATAGATTGTTGCTGCCATTCTTCCAGCTCTCCCACATCAAATCCAAAGCGCTTTCCAATCTTGATCAAGCTTTCGTTTGATTTTATCAGTACAGCATTCATCAAAGTGTCCTGGACCAAATAAGGACTTTCTTCAAATATCCCCAATTCGTCATAACGGTTGTTTTTGCCCAATTGTAGGAGGTAAACATAGCGGTCGTACTGATAAGTAGTAGGACGTTCATCCTTTGGCGCTAAACTGGTGTCTCGGCGCTCATAAGGTGGTAACTCTTCCTTTTTTACTTCGATACGATCAAGCGACTCATCCCATAGTGGTGAATTATCCCGACCCGATTCCCATGGATGAAAAATAAACATTAAGCCTTCCCTTTCAGGATCACGATAGGTGTAAAGAAAGCGATGACTCTTGACCACTTTTGGGAAAATACCCTTAACAAAGGCGATCAACTTTTCGTTGTCGGGAAACCGTTCCAGTAAACTTTCCAGCACGAATCCGTGCACGGCCGGTTGGGTAATGCCTGAGGTTTTTGGCTTATGTGGTGCACCAGCATTGACATTGGCATCCCAGAAGTCATAGTTTGGAAAATAGGTTTTTTCTTTTTCACTGTGGAAAATGATGTGTGGCAACATCCCATTATCCCACTGTCCGGAGAACAAAGACGCTAATTCCTGAATGGCAAAATCCAAATTAAAATGGCTATGTCCAATACTGGTAAATCCCGAATCCCAGTTCCATTGAAAAGGATACAACTTACCAGTGGGTATGGTAAATCCTTCCTTCCAATTGAGATCCAAAATTCTTTTTGCATTGTCGAAAATGTAGTTCACTTGCTTTGATTAACGTGAGTAGATATTGCACAAGCGAGGCAGAGAATCGAATGATACTTCTCTGCCTCGTGAAATTATATGAAACTTTAAAAACTTAGTGGCCTCATTAAACAAGACAAATGTGACCTGCCTGTGCTGGACTTTTAGAAGTCAAAGGTCGCTCTGATGAAAATTCTTCTAGGAAGAATGGGTCTACCTACAAAGAAGTTTCCACCTGATACTTGACTATTGCCTTGTCTTGGAGAACCTTCTGTTACTCCATCTGCATCCAAAAGGTTAAATATAGCTAATCCTAATCTTAGGCTTTCCTCTCCTTCGCCGAGTGGAATAGTGTACCCGGCATCTAGTCGTACGATATTGAATCCATCTAACTCTACAGAGTTGCTGTTGTTCGCAAACTTGCTTCCCAAAAAGTTGGAGCTCAAATTTGCATCCCACTCCCCATCATCATAATCGAATCCTACCATACCCATCACATTGGGTATCCTAGCGATGCTATTACCTTCTTGTTCAGGATTGCCTTGTACTTCGGTGAACTCATGATCTTGAAGCGTCAAGTTTCCGTAGGCATTAAAGCCTTTAGAAATATTGTAGTTTAGACTGGCCTCCAGACCAACCGTACGCGTACTTTGCAGCTGGATAGACTCTGTAATACCCCCTTTGCCATCATTGATGATATCCACATTTCTTCTATCACTCAGTGCATTAAAGAATAGCGCTGCTGTACCGGAAAACTTACTGGCACTAACCTTGGCTCCAATCTCACCCTGGATTACCGTCTCTGTCTCATAGGACTGTGGCGCCCCACCAGCAAACTTTAGGGAGCGAAGTTGTGGGAAGAAGTAGCCACGACTACCATTTGCATAGATATTTAGTTTTTCATTCACCCGATACAAACCTCCAATCACAAAGGCAACATCTGATGCATCCACGATACCCTTATTAAAATTATTGGAGCCCACCCCGTTTTCTAGACTTACATTACCGATCGCTTTTTCCCATCTAAGTCCAATGTCCAGATCAAATCTGTCCCATTTGATCTCATCTGCGATGTACCCCGCAATTTTGGTGCTTTGCAGCGTCTTATTGGCGGTCTGTCTTCCGGAGCCCTCAACGTATCCACTAGAGGAATGGGAAACATCGTTGCCTGTGCCATCATCATAAGCCACGGATACGGCTCTGGGGGAATTTGAAAAGTCGCCTAATACATTGTGAATCCAGTTGTTATCTAGTGCTTTTGTATTGGACATGAAGGTACCAATGGTCAAGTTGTGATTGCCCACGGTTTTGGTCAAATTTACTTCTCCCACTACTTCTTCCATGTCTCGCTGTCTGTCTAGTACTCTATTTTCAAACAATAAATCACCAGCTGCCAGGGGCGCACCATTGTCAGCATAAATGAAGGTCGCATCAGCTGGCAGGTTTCGGTCAGAAAGATAGCTGGCCTGTGGCTCAGGTGTATTGTGTGTTCCATCCCCATCTAGGAAAAGATTAAACCAATGATCATAGGAAGCTGCCTTAGTCTTGGCTGACAACCGCCAGGCGTTGCCAAATTGATGATTGAGTTCCGCCATGATGAATTGTCCATTGGTTGTCACACCATCTCCAATGGGCGACTTAAATCTTCCGAAGGGTGTATCAAAAGAATAGTCCTTCAATTGACTGGATAACATCGTGAAAATTTCTTCTCCATCATTACCAATCGGTCTTTCTCTAGCATCATTGGAGTTATCCAGCGGATAGGGAAGGTAGAATTGCACATTATCATCTATTTTCTGCATGCTTAGGACAAAAGTACTTTTGCCATCATTGAACAGCTTTTTGATGTTACCGCGCAATTGATATCCGCGGGTAGGTAATCCTGTTTCCAAAGGTCCTTCGTCATATCGATAGAATCCGGAAAAGGCATAGTACAATCCATCAGCAATGGGCCCTGCAGTCAGGAAATCAGTCTTTACGCGACCTCCCTCTGCCCATTCTAACTGAATTTTGTTGACCGGATTATCAGAGCCTCGAATACTTTGATAGTTAACTATACCCGCGACACTTCCGGCACCTTGTAGGGTGGCTGATCCCCCTCTTACAAATTCAAGACTGCGTAGGCCGATATCATTTCTAAAATATACATCGTGTGCAGAAGAGTTAAGTCCGAATGTGCTGAGCACCGGGATTCCATCAATATTTAGGGGAGTAAAGGCGTACTGCCCACCCGAAGGGAAACCCCTCACAAACAGGTTGGTTGCAACTTCACCACCACCGCCTTCAGCTGTGATTCCAGGTACGGTACGAAGTATATCTGCCTGAGAGTTGGAGGATAGTCTTGCTAATTGCTTGGCATTTAATACGGTCAGTGACATGGGAGAATTCTTCTGAGATCTTCCGGTAAACGTACCCGTGACCACAATCTCGTCCAGCGCCATATTGTCGAAGCCCAAAGTCACATCTTGAGTATAATTGGTTCCGTTCTCTACGGTAATCGTCATCTCATAAGTTCGGTATCCTGTATAGGAAAATACCACTGTTTGTTCACCTGCAGGAAGTTCCAAGCTATAGCTTCCATCAATATCTGAAATAGTCCCTGTGGAAGTTCCTTTTACGGCAACATTGGCGCCTATCAAGGTCGTTCCTGTATCGTCTGAAATGACTCCAGAAAGCGTTCCTTGTGCAAGCGTAATTCCGCTAAAAAGGCAGAAAATCAAAGCACATATATAGTGCCTAAATTGTTGAGTTATTATACGTTCCATAATTAATGATTGTAAGCATAACTAGTTCGGAAGAAAGATTTTGAATAAACTATCATTGGCAAAATTAGATTGGGTTTTCCTTCTTTTTTTACAGCAAACTATCCATTGATGACACTATTCTATAATTCTTGATCCCCATTTCGATGAAATGAAGTATTATTGTGTATATGAAGCCAGAGTACGAAAAGATAGTTGAACCACCTGCGCGATCATTTACGGCCAAAGTAGTGAATCGAAAAAATCGTCCGTTGTTAAGTCAAGCATGGCATTTTCATCCTGAGATTGAGATTTGCTTTACGCGGAAAAGTACAGGTAGAAGGTTTGTCGGCAATCAGATATCTGATTATCAGGAAATGGATTTGGTGATGTTTGGAGCTAACCTGCCACATGGATTTACTACTGATATGTACTGTAGCCAAGTAGTAATCCAAATGACCCATGACTTTATGGGCCAGGTTTTTATTAATAAGCCGGAACTGCGTTCCATTAAAATGCTTTTTAAGCGTGCGAAGCAGGGGTTGGAATTCAAAAAAGGTGTAAAAAGAAAGGCCTCTAAAGTGATCAATAAACTGCTGAAAAGAGGTGGTGGCATTTCTCAATTCTTACTCCTGCTTGAACTCTTGCAGATATTGGCTGATACCAATGAGGTGGAAGCGATTTGTTCCGAAGAATTCGCCTTGGATCTGAATGAGACACAGTTGGGAAGGATAAAGATCGTATATGATCATGTCATGGAAAACTTCAAAAAGGAAGTGAGTATCAAGGAAGTCGCGGATAAGTTAAATATCTCTGAAGCGGCCTTCTACAAGTTTATCAAGAAGCAAACCAAAAAGACCTATACCCAGATCATTAACGAATTCCGCATTAATCACGCCAGTAAGTTATTGATGACTTCTGAGAAACCCATTTCTCAGGTCTGCTTTGAAAGTGGTTACAATAACATCTCTTACTTCAATCGGAAGTTTAAAGAAGTTATGGGGCAAACACCTCATAGCTTTAAAAATAATTATATAGGTCGTAGGGTGTGAATTAAAGACCTACAGCTTACGTACAAGTTGGCCTTATCCCTTTTCACAAAGCTATTTCTGCTTCGTAGGCACCTCAAAGTGTCATCTCCTTGTCATCCCAATAGGGAAATACTGTTGGCTCACGGACACTTGAGAACAGCGAGCATTATTGTGAGCGTTCTGTGATAATTCTGTGATAAACTGCTCTTACTTTTGCAGCATAATTCGGTTACAAAACAACATTCGTTAAGACTTACAATTGCCCCCTTAGTCAGCAATACTGCATTACGGCAAGAAAGCTTCTGAGCTTCATCTTGCACTTACCTCTCGGATAACTACTAAAATTGACAGCCATAGGTTGGGATACATATTATCCCTTAGCTGTGGTTTGATCATCACATTATTTCAAGTTCCTATAGAATCTATTTGTTTTTGGAGCAAAAGACTTGGGCTCCTTTCTCGTCGACATGGGAAGGGCTGGCTCTCATTTGCTCTAACTAATCCTTTTAAACTCAATCTTATGCAACCTTTTGGTACAATGCAAGATTCGGGAGGGGGCCTTCTCCCGAAACAATTCTCATGGAAGCTTCAGCTGGATGTTTTTAATCCAGTGGGTCGATTCCTAGCTTCCTTACTATTAGTATTTCTTACGGTAGGTGTGACGAAAGTACAATCACAAGTTGTCATTAACGAAGTTTTGGCAAACACTAGCGTTGAGCTGAAAAACGTTGGAAATTCTACCGTTAATGTCAGTAATTACTGGCTCTGTAACTTCCCTGATTATGCTCAGCTATCTCAGTTGAACATCGTATGCGGTGATCTAGACTTGGCTCCAGGTGAATTCCTAACTGTTGAAGTTGATGGTAGCGTCGGGGGGGTAGAAGTCCCGGGGAATGATGGAGAGCTAGGACTGTACATCAATTCTTCCTTTGGTTCCCCAAACTCCATTCGCGATTATGTAGAATGGGGATCAAGTGGACATGGTCGTTCATCTGTAGCAGTAGCAGCAGGGATCTGGAGTTCAGGCAATTTTGTCTCTGCCTTCGGTGCTAATGAATCTATAGAATACACAGGTACGGGAGATGAGGCGGCTTCTTGGGCCTCGACAGCAAGTCCGACTATCAATTGCATGGAAAACAGTAATGCTGGGAATGATTGCGATGTCTTTGTCAATGATATTAACCTACCCGGTGGAGCGACTAGCACCTCT
>CAJXPD010000026.1 GCA_913057785.1 uncultured Lewinella sp.
TAGGGGGCTGGATTGTACAATCCAGCCCCCTATTTTTTGCTTAAATACTACGAGACTCCTTCTAGAATTGTGAGTAGTACTGCTTCAATTGTCCATTCGTTTCATTCTTCTTGATCGCTTCTATGATGGTTGTGATCGCTTTTGCAGTTTCGAGATCACCGTCATCCGTCAAGATGGTCCGCATGCTGTCCAAAGACCGAGTCGCACCGAAGCGACGGTATAGAGATTCGTTCAGATCTAAAGCGGTGGCTTGAATATCCTTTGCCGTTTTTAGAGCCTGTTCCGAACCAATTCCTGCGGCCAACATCTGGTAGCTATCATAGAAACTCATAGCTTGATATCCATCAATATTACTTTTGTTTTCTTCGAAGTATGCTAAATATTGCGCATCACCAGTTGCTGCAAATACTCCACTTACAGCTTCTATGATATCTCCACTCTCGTCGTCCTTCATCTTCATAGCATACTCGATGGCTTTTTCCTGATCCGTTTCGGATAGTGCCGTTAAAGCCGCCGCGATTGGTGGATAAGCTTTTTCTTTCTCCACCACACGAGCAGCAATGGCCCCTAACTCTTCATCTTCAGCTTCCAGGAGTTTATACAAGGCGCCAGCTCTCAATTCTGAATGGCCACCCTTTTCTGCAATATTCCTGAAAGCAGGTGTGTTATTTTCATTTGGACTTACCTGTTGAAGAGCAATCATTTGCACCACCCAGAATGGGTCTTTAAGGGCATCATTCATCAAGGCCTGTACAGTAGGATCCTCTTTTTCTGGTTCCAATTTTTGAATGGCTTCTAATCGATCTATGAAAGAAGGAGCATGCTCAAATTGGAACATTAGCTCTTCCTTGCTTTTATTGCTTTCTTGAATGGCTAGAATGGATTTCTCTGGATCAAAATTGATTAAACTCGGCTTCTCAGCAGCAGGAAAACGAAAGCTTTGTTTGCGTTCTTTCACCCAGATTGGGTAATTCTGCTTCTCCCCGGAGGCCATATACACATCAACACTAGTCGGTAGCTGGAATATAGCTGGGCTAGACTCTGGGTTTTGTGTTTGCTCTACCGTCAGGATAGCCTCTTTAGCTGCTTCATCATAATCATAGCTAAGAGAAATCTCTGGATGTCCCTGTTCCAAATACCACTGATTAAAGAACCAGTTTAAGTCTTCCCCAGTCACAGCCTCAAAGGCAAGTCTTAAGTTATGTACCTCTACTGCTTGGTAAGCATTATCATTTAAGTACTTATTCAAGCTCGCAAAGAAAGCATCATCTCCCACATATTTGCGCAACATATGCAGTACCGACCCTCCCTTATTGTAACTGTGAGCGTCGAACATATCTTCCTTATCAAAGTGCTCGAAGTGGATCAAGGGGTGCACTGAGTTTTGAGCAGAGCCAAAGTATCCACCCCATTCTTCTAGCATATGAAAGTCTGCCGCATCGCGTCCATACTTATGCTCCATCCAGAGGTATTCACTATAGTTGGCAAAGCCTTCATTCATCGTGAGATTAGCCCAGCTCTCACAGGTGACGTAATCGCCAAACCAGTGGTGGAACATCTCATGTGCTACGATCTTATCATTGTGGTTGTCAATCAACTCTCTGCTATGTTTTTGCACAAAGTCACCAAAGATCACAGCTGATGTATTCTCCATTGCGCCAGATACATAGTCTCTTACGACCACTTGCGCATATTTTGGCCAAGGATATTTCAATCCCAACTTCTCCGAAAAGAAACCCAACATCTCTGGTGTATGACCAAATATATCCTTTGCAGAGGCCTCATATTCTGGCTCAACATAATAGCTCAAAGGAATGTCTTCCCACTTTTCCTCCACCACGGCAAACTCTCCGATCGCCAACATAAAGAGATAAGGGGCATGAGGTAGATCCATCTTCCAATAATCGGTACGCATACCCTTTTCAGTAGATTCTGAAGAAACCAGTACACCATTACTCAAGGTTTTGAATCGGTCCTGAACCGTCAGAAAAACTTCTTGGGTACAGCGCTCATTGGGCTTATCTATGGTCGGAAACCAGCGTGAATTCCATTCGGTCTCCCCTTGTGTCCAGATTTGCTGTGGCTTGAGCGGTTCCTCCTTTCTTGGATTAATAAAGAATAAACCTTGGTCAGATTGGATAGCAGCACTACCTCCGGTTTCAGCAGGATGTGCAACATATGTTATGGTGATGGTATAATCTTCCTCTTTCTCGTACATTTTGTCGAGCTGTACGACTATATGCTTTTTATCGTAGGAAAATTTCAAATCTTTTCCTGTCCCTTCAAGAGCAATTTTGCTAATCTCGAAGTCTTTAGCATCCAGTACAACGCTATCGGTAGGATAAAACAAGGGGGATAAAGTCAAAAAAGCCTTTCCGAGCACTTCTTCCTTTTCCCAATCAAACCGCAGGTCTAACTTCGTATGGAGTAAATCATTAACGCGACGGTAACTCGGATTATATCTAGGTAGCTCATAGCTGACTTCTTGCGTTTCTTCGGCTTCCTCGGGCTCATCTATCCGCGGCGCTGAAACAACCATTGTATCCAGTAGCCTTTGCTCTATTTCCTCATTTGGGGTATCAACTGTGATGGCTTTCTTTGGGGTATTGCAAGCAACACTCAAGAGTAGCATGCCCAATACGGTGATCCAATGCTTCATTGAAGGCTTTGATTTTTAATGAAAGTAAATTGAGTATCGATTGATAACAAGATAGGCTACCAGCCTGTGGAGGTTTGGTCCTTATCCTGCTAATTTAAACGTCACGAACAACTAGTTATTGACTTCCTTAGCCGTGACTTCATCTAAAAAGGATTCTAGGTGGCGATTGAAGATATCGGGATGCTCCATCATCGGGGCATGTCCACATTTATCTACAAATATTAGACGAGAATTTTCTAGGAGCTCATTAAACTTCTCTCCAACAAAAGGCGGTGTTATTTGATCCTGCTTCCCCCAGATCAACAAAGTGGGGGTCGTAATTTGGTGCAGCTTGTCTCCCAAGTTATGGCGAACAGCCGATTTAGCTGTAGCAACTACGCGAATGGCTTTATTTCGATCATTTACAATATCAAAAACTTCGTCCACTAACGCTTTACCAGCAACTTTAGGATCGTAGAAAGTACTTTCTGTTTTTCTGCGAATAAATTCGTAGTCTCCTCGTTTGGGAAAACTAGTACCCATTGCGCTCTCAAACAAACCTGAGCTCCCTGTAAGTGTGATAGAGGCTACATTCTGTGGATGTACCAAAGAATATAGTAAGGCGATATGCCCTCCCAGAGAATTGCCAAGAATGTGAATCTTATCAAATCCCTTATGAGTAACAAATTCAGCTACATAATCTACCAGGCCGCCAACAGAAACTTTACGAATAGGTAAGTCAAAAATAGGTAAGATCGGAACAATGACATTGTATTTACCTGCAAAGTGCTTGATGATACCCTCGAAATTACTTAGGGCACCAAATAAGCCATGAAGAAGAACAAGGTGCTCATCACTACCTCTTGATTCGACGTACTTAAACCTCCCCTCTTCAATAATATCGTAGTTCATTTAACATGTTCTTTTAAAAAACAATACAGCAGCAACTATCAACACACCAACGATCATGTCAAGCTGCCTAATGTGCAAAAATAGCTTTTTTCTCCTTTTCCAACAATGGAAGGGCTCTACTGTTCTTCCTTTTTCAATCTTCTAACCTTTTCTATTCCATAAAATCCCAAAACAGCCGCTTTTTTAACCCAAAAACACGTTCGCCAAGCTCCTCATAGAAGCCCTCAAATAGGTGTAAATGCTGATAGTTAGCCCCTTCAGCAAGAAGCTTTTAACAAGTAAATTTTGTATCTTATCTTTGTTTAATTGAAAAAATATCTATTGATTTGCAGTGTAGAAAGGAATTGTGCCCTTTTCTACCCCATTATTTTTGAATAAACTTTTTATCATCTTAAATTAAATGAACATGCGTCTAGTAGTAAAATTACTGGTTCTATGTCTTACCGTTGGGGCGTTTCAATCTTGTGTTTCTAAAAAGAAATATGATGAGTTGGAAGCTGCAAAAGCTGCTACTGATCAAGCCTTAGCTGAAACTCAGGCTCAAGTGAAAACCTTATCTGAAGAAAAAGATGCTCTTGCTGCTGAGATGGAATCTGAGAAAACTCGTTTGAACGGCGAAATCAGTTCTATCAAGTCTGACCTGGACGCTACCAAAAGCCAAGTTGCTCAGGTAGAAGAAAAGTTGCAGATGACTGAAAAAGAGCTTACCGCTTTGAAAGAGCAAATCGACGGTGTTTTCAATGCTTACTCTGGTAGTGGCATGTCTTTGGAAGATCGTGACGGTCGCTTGTACGTAGTAACAGGTTCTAAGCTTCGTTACAACTCTGGTTCTTCTAGATTGTCAAAAGAAGAGCGTGAAGCAGTTGATGCTTTGGCTGAAGTATTGAAAGCTACTCCTGCTGCTAAAATCATGATTGAAGGTCACACCGACAACGTACCTTTCAAGGCAGGCATGGGAGACAACTGGGACTTGAGCTACCGTCGTGCTAAAGCAGTGGTTACTCGTTTGATCAAAAAAGGTGTTGAACCTGGCCAATTAAGCATTGCAGGCCGTGGTGATTCTATGCCAGCTGCTGACAACGGTACATCTGAAGGAAAAGCTGAGAACAGAAGAACGGTAATCGTTCCTAATCCAGACTTAGGAGTACTAAAAGGTAACTAATCCAGAGCTTATACTCTGAATTATAATATACTTACTGATACTATTAGGGCTGATCGCATGCGATCAGCCCTTTCTTTTTTATACCTAGTACGTAAACTTCTGTTTGGTCTGCTAAGATATCAGGTAGGAATGGCTGATCGCTAACTCTTCTAAACTAAACACCTTGAATTGGTCTGCGATGGGCTCCATAGCAACCACCGCTGGTTCTCCTGGCCGATTCTTTTCCTCCCTAATCTCAATTCCTAAATCTCTATACGTCCTCCGGTATTGCTCCAAACGCCAGCGGTTCTGAGGTTGAACATCATTGTCTATCCATTTCCAGCTTTGCTCTGAGAAGCGTAAAAAGTGATAAATACTGATCTTTCTATCTAGATGGGCAAAGTGATCTGACATATCAATGAAGTGACTCATCACTCCATCATCCGATAGTATGCGCTTGAATTCAAGCAAAATCTCACGTAATATATTTGGATAGATGTGCTCAAATGTATTGTTGGAGGTAATCAGCTGAATACTATCATCTGCCAAGTCTAGATGACGCGCATCTTGAACTAGATAACTCAAATTCATTCGTTCCAGTAGCTGTTCTAGACTCAATGTTTCGGCTTCGGTCAAAAGTTGTCGGGCCATTTCAAGCCGTCCGGGTAATGGGGTGAGATATGGCTGGAGTGCCCCCGATTTATGCCAATCCAAGTAACGTTGTAGAGTCAAACACAAATTGGCCTTATTCATTAAAGCACTGATATCTACCGTATACATGCGTCGAGCTCCCGTCAAGAATAGGCCAACTGGTACCACAGGATACCACCCAGTACCCAACTCCAAAGTATGGCAGTCTGATATACCCCCTTTATACTTCTGAAAAAAATGAAGATGTTCTTTTAAATGGATGAGACGATCTTCGAAGTACAGGCTAGAAAGCTGTACGCCCTTGGTTACATATTTCTGGAATAGATAGTTGATCCGATGTTTATAGGGCAAGAGTGAGATACCTTTTTGTACCACTGCCTTTAAAACCCACTTACTCATCTTTATTTGTTGTTCCATTCAATGGATCGCAAAGGTAATAGAACCAACTTACATTTGTGGTTATTAAAGAAACGTTAAACGCGCGAGCTTACCCTCTAGAGAAGTCAAAGTATTGTTAAGCAGCTTTTTAGAGCTACCTTTGCCTTGTATATTTGCTACCAGAAAGCAATCAAAATATGAAAATACCCGATACACCATTCCGTTATATTGGCTTTGTTGTGCTGGTAGCCACTTTGTACTCTTGTGCCAATTACAATCTCTACACCCCTAGATACGATCAACGCTTAGGTGATAAAATGAAGAGAGAGATTGAAAACGCTCCGTTGAAATATCCTATTCTAGCAGAAGCTGAACATCAAAGAATCTATGATTACATCAATGGCATCGTTGACGCCTTACTGAATACCGGACTGCTCCGATACAAAGATGAGTTTGCCTGGGAAGTAAAACTATTGGATGATGCAGATGTTCTTAACGCCTTCGTTACACCAGGCGGTTATATCTATGTATATACTGGTTTGATCAAGTACTTGGAATCAGAGGACCAATTGGCAGGCGTACTAGCGCATGAGATGGCACATGCCGACTTGCGACATGCTAGTCGGCAGATGAGTCAAAAGAATAGTTTGTCGACTGTACTGGCAGTTGCGGGTGGAGCTACAGGAACCGGTTACCTGACGGACATTGGTGCCTCTTTAGTCTCTTTGAAGTTCAGTCGAAGTTTCGAAAAAGAAGCAGATAGAATGGCGATACGTCTCTTATGTGCTACCGATTATCAGGCTGACGGCCTGGCTGGCTTTTTTGAAAAACTAGAATCCACCGAAAGTACAAGACTTCCTGCCTTTCTCAGCACCCACCCGAACCCAGGAAAAAGGGTGGAAAAGATTAAGAAGAGTGCGACAGATCTCAACTGCCAAGGAAGTACAACTAACCGCAGGACATACCAGCGCATGAAGCGCTGGCTGCCATGAAATCTTTATCGGTTGTCCGCCTTGGATAGGAATTCTACAGGAACATGCTCCGTTAGCCAAACTCTATTTTCCGAGACATAGAAAACAAAGCCTTTTTGATGCATAGTTTCGGCATCTACTTTTAGGATTGTGGGCTTTCCGTGTCGGCTTCCCACCTTAGTCGCTGTCACAATGTCTAGAGAAAGATGTACATGTTGACGACTCCCTCGAATCAATCCTTTTTCCATTATGGAATCGATAAATCGGGTTGCTGTGCCGTGGAAAAGCTGCTTAGGTGGTACACTTGGCTCTAGAGCCAAATCAATGTCTATTGAATGGCCTTGATTCGCTCTTATACGGCGATTGTCTAGATCTAAGCGAAAGCGCTGCTTGTCATTATTAGCTACTACGGACTCGATAATGGATTGATCTACTTCCATGCCCTTTCGTTGCATTTTTTCGATAATCTCATCCAGGTCCGCCCAGCCTTGGGGATCAAGTTCTATCGGTAGTACCTCAGGTTTATGCCGAAGAATGAGGCTTAGGAATTTACTGATACGTTTCGTATTCATGGTTTTGGGTTTTCTAGTTGGTTTTTTCTGCCATTAACTGTGGCTAGTTAGTAAAAGTTCCTGTGCTACTCCAGGATTTGTCAGATCAAATCGGAAATGTAACCAATTGCACCCGAGTTCAAGCAAGTATTTTTTTGTTCATTTGTAAGATGAAAAATAGCTTCTTCGACACCTTTACAGAACCCATACTTTTACTAGACACTGGTAAATGCAAAGCTAATATTAAGTCCATGTGCGCTCGAGCGAAAGGAGCGGGAGTGAGCCTTCGTCCGCATTTCAAAACGCACCAGTCGCATGAAGTGGGAAGATGGTTTCGAGAGGAAGGAGTGAATAAAATCACGGTATCTTCCCTGCGCATGGCAGAGTATTTTTCAGCAGATGGTTGGAAGGATATCACCGTAGCTTTCCCGATAAATATCCGGGAGATCGATCGAATAAATGAACTAGCAGAACAAGTTCAACTTAATGTCCTGATTGAGAACGAGGAGAGTATTGAATACCTTAGTACACACCTTAATTCTCCCGTTGGGGCCTTCCTTAAGATTGATATCGGCTATCATCGAACTGGCATAGATCCACGAGAGGTAACCAAGATTAAAACCCTACTCCAAGCGATAGGTCGATCTAGTCAGATCCAAGTTATTGGATTATTAGGGCATGCAGGACACAGTTATAAAGCAAGAAGTCGGGCAGCTATCCACCAGGTACATCTGGATAGTCTGGCGCTTATGAGGTCTTTGAAGGAAAAGCTGAGCGTTGATTATCCCAACTTACTAATTTCTGTTGGTGATACCCCTACTTGTAGTTGGGAGCAGCAGTTTCCAGGAGCAGATGAAATCCGACCTGGAAATTTCGTCTTTTATGATCTAGCACAGTGGCGTATTGGTTCTTGTCGATTTGATCAGATTGCAGTAGCCATGGCCTGTCCAATCGTTGCAAAACATGCGCAACGGAAGCAATTGGTAGTCTATGGTGGCGGCGTCCATTTTGCGAAGGATCAATCCCTGTTACTTGACAATAAAACCACCTATTATGGGCACGTAGTTCCTTTTAAGGACGGGGCTTGGGGGCTACCGAATGGGCAAAACTACATAAGCTCTCTTTCCCAAGAACACGGCATTGTACAGGTTCAAGACGCGGTGTTCGATGCTTACCAAGTAGGGGACTTTCTTACGATACTACCGATCCACTCGTGCATGGCTGCTAATGCGATGAAGGCTTATCGAACTTTGGATGGTGAGACTCTGAGTAGATTATAACAGCGATCATGGCCAAATGATAAATATATTTTTCCTACTGTTTGGGGGGCTTCAAGGTATTTTACTAAGTGTGCTCTGTTGGCGAAAGCAAAAAGGGCTTGCCGGTGCATTTTTTACCGCTTTCCTTCTATTGGCCACCCTACAAATATTTCTCAAAGTCATTGGTAAAACCTGGTTGATGGACCACCTTATGGGGCTATACAAGATAAGCTATGAGCTGCCCTTCCTCTTTGGTCCTGTTTTATACCTTTTTATCTATACCTCATACCACCCCAAGCAGAAATGGAAATATAGCTGGCTAGTACATTTTATTCCGTTCCTTCTTTTCGCGCTAATCCGAAGTCTCAATATCTACTACTTTCACTACCACCCCCATGTAAATTCCTGGCGTACCCTCATTCTAGCCCTGCACCCAGTCGTAGGTTGGAAAATGTGGATCCACATGGGCTTGCAATGGGCCAGCTTGTGGTACTATGGATTATCCGCTACTCAAATCGTTAAGCCTCAACAATATGGCCCCAGGTGGCATTTGTCTTTAATTTGGATCGTACTGTTAGTAGAAAGTCTGATCATTTTTGCTTTAAAACTGATGACGCTCTACTACGGTCATTATCCAGATCCCAGATGGTTATTTCTCAGCCTCTCTGTTCTGATCTATTGGTTAACTTATCAAGTGCTATCCTCTTCCGCTATTAAGCTTACCCCAGTGGCCCCAGCACCTAAATACAAGAATTCTGGCTTGCAAAACTCAGAAATAGATGCTGTGCTTAAGAAACTCCGTCACTATATGCAGGAACAGAAACCTTTCTTGAATCCTGATCTCACCATCGACCAAATAGCTCTTGCCCTGCAAATTCCAAAGCATCATCTTTCGCAAGCCATCAATAGCGGCCTGAAACAAAATTTCAGCGAACTGCTAAATGTTTATCGAATCTCTGAAGCCAAGGAATTGTTACGGAACCCTAAGCAAAATCATCTAACAATTGCTGCTATTGCCTTTGAAGCGGGCTTCAAGTCTATTTCGCACTTTAATAACACCTTCAAGAAGGCCGTAAAGACTCCCCCTTCGACTTTCAGGAAAAATGTGCAGGCGAAATAGTTCCTGACTTGTCGGATAGGAAGCCCCAGTAGCATGAGGGTACTAATTTGGGCAATAAAGATCATGCAAAAGAAGATAATCACCACTCTGTTATTTATTTCCCTATTCATCATTGCAGCCCCTAGCCAATCCGTAGTGGAGCGTCCAATTGTCTGGCAAGTTCCTGAGATGAACCTTATACAACAGGAAGGTTACGTTATCAAGCAGCAAAACGATACCCTATCATTCACTTGCTACTACCCTATCAACTATCAAGAGGGGCAACAATGGCCAACTGTAGTTTTTGCCAACGGAGGTATCGAAGATCTTCCTCGTTGGCGTGTTTATCAGGATTGGGCGAAATTGATGGCTACCCAGGGCTTTATTGCCATACTCCATCATAGTAATCGGGAAAATCGCTTTGAACGCCTGGGTCAAGTTTTAGATTATTGTCACGAAAATGGAGTCGAGATGGGGGTGGACGGGCAGAAGATAGGTGTCTGGGCTTGCTCAGGTAATGTTACTGCAGCCTTTCCTCAAATCATGAATGAGCAACGCTCTTATCTCAGAGCCGCCGCCTTATACTATGGTATGCCAAATTCGATCCAACACATCAAACAGGATCTGCCCTTGCAAATCGTTCGAGCTGGACTGGACTCTTACAGTTTAAACAGGAAGATCGATGAATTCCTCCAGCGTGCTTTAAAGGTGGATCTTCCTCTCGATTTTGTCAACTACCTAGAAGGTTATCATGGATTCGACATTTTAAATGACACCCCACGATCACGGCAGATTATGCAACAGACAGTTGCATTTTTCAACCTGCATCTATCTGAAGAGCCGAAGCTTCGAGAAGAGATACTCACAGGAACTACCTTTTATGAAATGGTCATTCGAGGAGACTGGGACCGTGCTACTACTCAGATGAAAACTATTCTGGCCAATGACAAAGCAGCTGGTCGTCCATTTCGAGGCTATTATAGAGTGGCCGATGAGACTAACCTTAATTGGATAGGTTATCATTTGATGCGGGAAGGGCTCAATAAAGAAGCCATATTTGTCATGCAACTCAATCATACTTTATTTCCTGAATCTCCCAACACTTATGACAGCTTAGCAGATGCTTACGAAGCCAACGAACAGCCGACAAAAGCTGTAGAATGGGCTAGGAAAACACTCCAATTTATTCGCAATAAACAGGATATCTCCGAAAGGCAAAGAAACCTTTTACTGGAAAGCGCCAACGACAAGATCAAGCGCTTAGGAAAATAACAGTAGTATTAGTTGTTAGATTGGGAGATCAAATCTAGATGGGTCTGATCTCCCCATTCTCTCCAGAATCCTTGGTCGAATAATAAAACAAGTCCCTCGAAAAAACGGGAAGAAGTAAAGGGAAACATATATTTATAGTGATAACACGTTGACCCTAAAATTCCTGTTATGAGAAACGCTCTTTCTAACATCATCAGGTACTATCGGTCTTGCTATCAGGCTGACTATCGAGCCGTTCATCTTTTGAATTTCTTTAGCAACAAGGTGAGTCATGCTCTTTTCCTTGAAACAGCAGAATTATTAGAAGGTAAGCACTTACAATTTCCAGTACCTACCGAATGGGGAACAAAGGTTGCTTCATATCTACAATTACATGCCAAAGAGAAAACCTTATACACCGGTGCATTCTTTTTGGTTGGTCGAACACAATTACTAGGAAAAAGGCGGGAGGTAGCTGCACCTCTTTACTTATATCCCACTCAACTGGAAGTAGAGGGTGAAGTTTATTACGTAAGTATTAATGCTGGACAAGCCATTATCAACCCTGCTTTTGTGGACGTATTGAAGGATTTGGAAGAAGGTAATCAAGGGGTGTATGAGATACTAGTACAAGATCTTCCCATCGGTTTCATTGATTTTGATGAATTGCATCAAATAGAGGAGACACTCAATAAATACTTCCCCCAATTGTCGCTAGAGGCTGCCCTGCAATACCCTCAATTGATTTCAGGAGAGACCTTAAAAGCACGCGTTAAAAAACAAAAAAAGGATTTTCAGGTACTTCCTGCTCTAGGCATAGGTATGCTGGATAAAGCTAGTGGTTCTCTAGGTATCTTAAATGAGTTACAGGACATGGCAGAGGCAGGAGATTACTCCGCCCCACTAAAGAGTTGTTTTGAAAGAGAAGCGCACCCAATTACCCACATTCCTTCATACCCGATCCAGTTACCCGTAACCTTAAGTGCCAGTCAAGAAAACATTATTCGTGATGTTCCTCATAATAACTTGAGTCTAATCATAGGCCCTCCTGGAACAGGTAAATCCTTTACTATAGCCGCCTTAGCAGCGGACCGTCTAAGCCAAGGACAGTCGGTATTGATTGCTTCCAAAAATCTGCAAGCTGTAAATGTAGTAGCTGATAAGATTGAACAGGAAATGGGATTGAAAGGTGTGGTGGTGAGAGCGGGGAGAAAAGATTACAGAAAACATCTTCGGAAACGACTCCAAGACTGGCTGCACGGCTTTGGAGTGAACAAGTATTTTTCTTGGGATATCCGGCGAAAGCAAGGAGAAGTGAAACAGCATGCCCGCCAAATTACTAAGCTAGAGCAGATGCTTAGCCTCAGAGAGGAATATGAACGCAAGCACGGGCAGCAGATTCTGACGGGCCAAAGTAATTGGTGGACGAGATGGAATCTATACTTTTTGAAACGCAGGTTGGCTGGTATTCTCCCGATGTGGGATTTGTGGCTCAAATTGGAGAACAGATTGCAGTATCTGCATCAACACAGCCGCGAATTGCTTGAAATGTACTTCCATTTGCATCTTTTCAATGCGCTGACTACACACAGGCAAGATCTGCAGATTTTCTTACAAGCATTGAAATCGAAGACAGGCCAGCAAAAGGAAAACCTATTCCGAGAAGTAAACTTCCGAAGGGTTTTAGAAGCTTTGCCCATCTGGGTGGTGAATACGGCAGATGTAAATAGGGTGCTCCCATTGCAAAAGGAACTGTTCGATCTAGTTATAATAGATGAAGCCAGTCAGTGTGATATCGCTAGCGCACTCCCTCTATTACAGCGCGCCAAACGTGCCGTAATTGTCGGAGATCCAAAGCAGTTACGACATATATCCTTCCTATCTAGAGCCAGGCAATCCCAAATGGCCAACCAGCTCGAGATCGGACATCTACCCGAAGGTCAGCTGGCCTACCGCGATAAAAGTTTGCTGGATCTAGTTTCTGATGGGATAACGCATCAAGGGCAAGTCTTTTTGCTGGATGAGCATTTTAGGAGCTTACCAGAAATCATTGCCTTTAGTAATCGACATTTCTACGAAAAGCAGCTAAAGATAATGACCGCCACTCCTGAAACACTTCAGGAGAAAGCAGTCTTCCTTCACCATACCGATGGCCAAAGAGCTCAGCAAGGCTACAATCCGCAAGAAGCGGAAGAAGTCTTGGCTTTCCTCCAACTCCTGGCCGAGCAGGAAGCACCTTTAGCTCCTGAACTGTGTCAAACCGTTGGGATAATCTCGCCTTTCCGGGATCAAGTAAATTATCTGAGAAAGATTGTCTCCGAACATACCACCGACACACAGCTGTCCAGACACAAAGTCCTTGTGGGCACTCCTTTTGAGTTTCAGGGAGAGGAGCGGGATATCATCTTGCTTTCGTTCGCTTTGGATTCGACCGCCAATGCCGGGGTTTATCGTTATTTGGATCGAGAAGATGTTTTCAATGTTGCCATTACTCGGGCTCGCACGGCACAGCATATCTTTTTATCAGTTGATCCTTCGAAAATCCCTCACCAACACCTATTGGGTAAATATGTAGGTTTTATCAATGCACAGGAGAATAAATATGTTGACAACCAGCGTATTCCCCCTGAGGATCACTTCATGGAAGAGGTAATCCTATTGTTGAAGGATTGGGGCATTGAAGCCATCTATAAGAACTACTTGATTGCAGGAGTTGAAATAGACCTCGTGGTAGTACATGAAGGACGAACCTATTGCATAGACCTGGTAGGATACCCAGGTTATTATGAGCGGGCTTTACCCATAACTCGGTGGAAAATGCTAGATCGGGTTGGTCTCAAGACGTTTGCCATGCCGTTTAGCCATTGGCAGTTTGAGCGGGAAGTCTGTTCGCAGGCTTTGGCTGACTTCCTTAGTATTAAACATGCTCCCGTCGAGCTAGCTTTAGGTGAAAATTAGATCAGTGAATGGAGAGCAGGAGGGTATGGTAGGGCTTGGAGATATCTTGTTGCTCCTGAGCTTGGAGATCTACATCAAAATTCCTATTCAAGTTATTGCCAGCCAGGTCTTCTAAGGTTGAATCAATCATTATTTTATAGTCCCCGGTCTGCCATGGATGATTGGGATGGAAATGCCATGTTGCTTGCTTTGAGCCAATTTGAATCTGCCCTTTAATTTGTTGATCCTCCTGATTCCAAACGGTAATAGCTCTTTGCAATAGGGCATAATCTAGGGCTTCGCCAAATTGCAAAACTAATGCCTCTTTACTTCCCGCTTTAGGCTGGATCAACTTCCAGGCCTCTGGCTTTGGCCTTTCCCTATCCGCTTCACCTACTCTAATCGAGAGGAGAAAGTCACGGGCCAGCGGGTTCCCATGGATGTCTTTCCAATTCTTATCCACTACTAAAGTGTATTCTTTCCCGGCTACCAAAGGCGCACCCAGCAATTGATTCGGGACTAAATCCCGTTTGACTCGCCCCGGATCCAACCAAAGGGTAAGACGAGTTCTGTCTTCATTCCACAATTCTGGTTCTAGCTCCAAGAAAGGTAGTATTAATGTATCTCCCTGCGCATTCCCCCATTGTAAATGTTGGTAGCTATTCCCAACACTCATCGGAGCGGAAAAATGGAGATACATCTTTAGCAAGTTCTCTGGAACCACATCCAGCTTGGGATAGATAGCTACTAATTTTGTTGTTGGATAAACTGGTTTTGGTATTTCGAATCTCAACAAAGGAACCCCCGGATAAAATGCAACGTATTCCTTCCCTTCTGTAAATGGAAAAACAGGAGAAAAAATCCAGCTTTGATCCCCCACCGGCTTCTTTCTGCCGGCAATAGATTGACCTTCTTCATGCCGCTGCGCCCACTCCACAGTCGTAAATACAAGAAAACTTCCTGGCTCATAGGTCTGTTCCTTCAGCAGATGCAATTGTACAGCCCACTCGCTTTAACCTTCTTTCGGAACCAAGGTAAGCTCAGGCTTTTGGCCAAACAAGGAGCTCCCGCTCGCCATCGCAATAAAACAGCAAAAAATTAGAAGGTAATTTCGCATTGAACCCGGGATTAGCAAAGAAGGGGAAGTGACCTCGTAGGCTCTCCTTAGAAAGCCTACGAGATCAACTTACGTTGAAATTTATAGTCGATTCTTATTGGTCGTGAACATGGCCAAATCTCCATTGGAACGACGTTGTAGCATTAAGACGCCATCCCCGTATTTGTCCATCTGTAAGACATTTACGTAGGGCAACGAAATATAATCTACTCCTGCTGTCATAGAATTACCTTTAACCGGCTCTGTCAAGAAGTCCTTATAGGCTGCTACTTCATCAACAGCAATTTTCATGACTGGTCGAGAAGTATTGTTCATCAAGAAATAGGAGGCTCCGTCCTTTTCAATGTGGATGATATCCAAGGGGGTATTTCGATTGCCCAATTCTGCCACGGTACGTCCCTTGGTATGTTTGCCAGCTTTGACTTCGCTCATCGGGAATATGACCAGAGGTGTGCAGGTATAGCTAGCCACAATGTGTGGTTCTCCGTTAAGGCTAAATGGCATGAAGGTCTTGATAGGGGCATAGGTCTCATATCTTCCATGAGCCGCGTGATAGATCTCTACGGAAGCATGCATTTGCTTGGCTTTGAATGGGAAGGGAATACTGCGGAAAGTGGAGCTAAACTCCTCATTGGAAAGGCCACTTACCATTAGCTTACCATCATGATAGGCGACATCTGAAACCGCCCATCTGCGCAAAGTTCTCCCCCTTCGATCTTTGGCATCCGCCTCCACGGCATTGGCCAAATCCACTTTGGAATGGCTGACCTGGTCCATTGGCATTACCTCCATACTTTCACCATCGGTCTTAATCAGCATCGGGCTTCCATTGCTGTGTCGAACAGCCAAGTAGATATTATTTGAGAGCGGATTAACTGCCATATCGATGATCTGCACATCGGCTACATCAGCACCAAGCAAGGCTGCTATCTTTTCATCTACCTTATTCATATTAACATTACCAGCTTCACCACTTTCAGCTGTATCTTTCGTGTCAATAGCAACTACGTTTGCCTTTTGAGCATCGCCAATGAACAAGATTCCGGCAGGACCAAAAGCAAGTGCGTTGATGCTCTCAATATCGGGATCACCAACAACAAAATCTTTAGTTAGGTCTTCTCCTTCATTGTTGGCATGGACATTCGTCAGCGCAACCAAGCCTACAAATAGGATCAATAAATAGAAGTTCTTCATGACTAGGATATTTAATGTATGTGACCCTGCCTCATCAAAGAAGGCAGGAGAATAATTACAAAACATCAACAGCCCTCTGAAGAAAGGGTTCTTCAGAAAACACCTATTTTAAACCTATTTGTAGATTAAGAAACTATTGATCCGCCTTCAAGAGTTTTCGGATCTTCGAGTTTGGGTTGAATTCGTAACTCATCCCCGCATTATCCTTGACAACCGTCCCTTCTTTATCCACAAGGATAAATAACGGCCCGTAGTCATCCGTACGTAACACAAACTTTCGAGTCATTTCATCTGTGATATCTAGCATGTAGTGATTAAGGTAATCTAGATCTCTCTGTTGTTTTTTCAACACCTGCAGCCAAACATTGGGGTTCTTGGCAGTATAAATTAGTTGAAACTGAACCAAAGAATCCTCTCTAACCTTCTTGCCAAAGAGACGGAAATAAGTACTCAGTTCTTTCTCCGTATTCTCATCATTCTTCCATAAACACAAGTATTGGATTTGGCCTTTAAAATCGCTCAGGTTCTTTCTGTTGCCTGATTGATCCAACAACTTTAAATCGGGCATCGGCAGTCCATCTAATTTCATGGACTTTATCTTATGAATCTGAATGAGTGCATCCTTAAGAAACTGGGGAGCGTCACTCTTCAAAAAGTCCTCATATTCATACGCTGCATAAAGAAAATCGGCTTTCAAAAGCTCCTTTAAGATGGCGTACTTAGTATAGTGCTCCGAAATTCCACTCAAGTTTTCGCCAGCAATTTTATATCGATCTGCAAATTGCTGCAACTGTTCCTCAATGAATGAACCGTAAGACCCTGTATTCTTGAAATTAACCCAATTTAGAAGAGCACTTTGATAACTTGAACTGGTAATAGCCTCATCATGTGCCAGCGTAAGTCCTTTCAAGTAGGAGGAATATTCCGTTGGCATTTTTACGAACTTCAATTCAATCAGCGAACGATATTGATTGTGAAAAATCAACAGCCAGTCGGCTTGTTTATAGCTTATTTGATTATCCATGAAGCTCCTGAATTCATCGGATAAAGGCTTTTTGCTTCGCTCTACATATTGCTCAAAGAATCCTTGCTTCATCTTGGTCAATTTCTGCACAGCCTCCCAGTATGCTATACCATTTTTTCGTTGCAAGGCTCTCTCTAAATCTCCAAAAGCCAATTTTTTCTCGAACAAAGAGTACTGAAAGAGAAAGGTATTATTAGCACTACCCTTTCCTTCATATTTTACCGCCAATCGATCATCAATATTCTTAAGCGATATTATAAGGCTATCACTTGGCTCTAGGTACAAGGGCAAACTCAACATTCCAATCTTCAGCTCGAACTGCTGGCTTGGAGGCAACATCAACTTGAGTTTGAATGTACGGTCATCCTTAACCTGGATTACCTTCCTTTCTGGCTCATCCACCGCCGATGCTGCTTTAGTTTCTAGGACTACCTCCTTAATAGCGATCTCATTTAATTGCCCGATAAGAACGACCTCGTCGTTGGCTCTTAAGGTGAAGATGAAAAGGCTCAATAGCCCCAGTAGAAAAAGTCTTTTCATAGCTAAATTTATTCTTAGTCCATGCTCAGGTTTCGGTCATTGAGCCGAAAATGCTTCATTATTGAACGGTAAACATGAACGTAGATCTAAAGTAGGAAAACTTAGCCGATGTAAATTTTAAGGAAGGGTTAAAGTCCTTCTTATCAGCCGCCATGGAGTGGATTTTCTCCTTGTTGTGTAGATGCTTCGTAGAGAGGATTGGTATCCGCCTCGCCTCCTGCTTTGAGGGTGGTCGTTTCTTCTTTGTCCAGTTGCTTCGTGGCGAATTGCGTAAAAGCCCTTGATTTAGTCAGCATAAACGTTTGATTTAAGTGTATTGAATTTATAAAAATTAAGCGTGGATTTGCTGTACATTAGCATTAAAACGGAAAAACTTCTACGGGTAAATTAAAACGAAGAACCATGCTAAAACAAATCACTCTTGTCCTAGGGTTAGGCCTGTTGATAGGTTGCGCTCAGCCTACCGAAGACATTTATCTTTTCTCGTACTTCATGAATAACGGGGAGGATGGACTCCACCTCGCCTACAGCGAAAACGGATACGATTGGACAGCGCTGAACAACAATGAATCTTTTCTAACTCCCACAGCAGGGAAGGATAAACTCATGCGTGACCCTTGCATTATCAAAGATGAAGACGGAATATTTCATATGGTATGGACTGTAAGCTGGAATGAACAAGGCATTGGCTACGCTCACTCCTCAGATTTGATCAACTGGTCTGAACAACAATATATCCCGGTAATGGAACATGAACCCGATGCGCGCAATTGCTGGGCACCGGAGTTGTACTACGATAGGGAAGAGGAACTTTATCTCATCTATTGGGCGACTACTATACCCGGTCGCTTTCCCGAAACGGATTCAACTGGAGACAATGGCTATAATCACCGGATGTATTACACTACGACTAAGGACTTCAATTCCTTTAGTGAAACAAAGTTGCTATACGATCATGGCTTCAATGTCATTGATGCTACGATTCACAAGCTTCCAGATGAGTATATCATGTTCCTAAAGAATGAAATCCGATATCCAGAACCCGAAAAGAATCTCCGCATAGCTAAGAGTCCGAACTTGTTTGGCCCATATACTCAGGCTTCAGCCCCCATTACTCCAGAAGGTGTTTGGGTTGAGGGTCCAACGGCTATTCAGTCTGATCAAGGCTGGATGGTCTATTTTGACCGATATACAGAGAAACGTATGGGAGCAATCTCCTCGGCAGATTTAGAGGATTGGAAAGATATTACAGCGGACTTGAATTTCCCGGAAGGGACTCGACATGGAACGGTGTTTACGGTAAGTAAGAAAATTCTGGATGGGCTGTTGGCAAAGTAGGATAAAATCAGCCAAAACATCCGAAGTTCACCTAGTCGTGTTCTAGGAAAACTTCGGATGTTCCGACTTTAACTCAGTTACTTCCTTCGCTTCATTTTTACCCAGAGTTTTAAACCTCCTGATTGCTCTATAACTGATTCCGCTTCATCGTCATTAAGAAAATTAACCTCCTGCTTATTGACTAGCTTACCATCAAAGCCAAACTGTTCAACCTTTACCGTCTTTTCATCTGGATAGGTCGTTTTCGCGGTACCAGCAGCACTGATAGAATGTGTAGTCCCAGTTGCAAGATCATGAAAATGAGTTATGCTATAAACCTGAGGTTCACCATTGGCAACTGTCCTATTGGTCTGGATTATACCTCTTTTGTCGATTGACCAAGCCATACTAACCTCCACCTTACTGGCTGTACCCATCTGAGCCAGAACTTCAGCAGGTTCCGTTTTATAAGCTTCCATGTCCCAGACACCAATCATTCTAGCCATTGGATGCTCTTGCTCTTGAGCAATTACACCATTCGTGTAAAGCATAAATACCATTAAAAAAGAAGCGACCGAAAAGAATGTGATTCTACTTTTCATGAAATACGTTTTATAGGGTTAAAAATATTTAGCTTGAACTCGGGCGCGCAGATTAACTAGATTAGAAATGTTCTTTTAAGTTAGTCCTCTCCGAAGGAAGTACCAAAGAAAGCACTTTAAAGTTTTGTAAATAACGATTATCCGAGAGGAGGTCTCCAATCAACATCAGTCTCCTTCCACAACACTGACTGCAAAGATTTGCCATTAGGAAGTACTCCACTACCTATTTATCCAATCTGACATCTTATTTCTGGTAGTCTGCCGGTCTCTGGTGCACTTTTGTGCCATATAACCCCTAAAACCCATCAGAAAATGAATACAATTGAGTTACTTGTTCAAAAAGGAAAATTGGATAAAGTCTTTGAACGCTTGCTTCAGACCACCAGCCATCGTACACTCAGAAATCAAGTTTTGAATCTTCAAAGTGAATGGAATGAAAATGAAAGATCCATGCGCTTAGGGATTCTCACACACAGCGAGTACACAACGACTTCTAATCGTATTCGAGTAGCGCTTGTGGATCTCTGTGGGCGTACTAACCTAAGTTCCTCCAGCGCTTCCTCCGACGATTACTCCCACAAAATCACAGCACTCCAACAGTTGAAGAAGAAAGTCCGTTTTGGATTCAGTCAAGAGCTAAAAGGTACCCTTTCCGGCCTATTAGATGATTTCCTGACCTACGAAAGTACGAGGCGCCGAAATGAGCTGTTCGACATTGGAGAAGTAGAGATTGAGATACTGAATGAACGTTATGATGACTTCCTAGAAGCTCACGAAAGAGCGTTGAGAACAAAACACGCAATGAAAGTAGCCGCCCTAAAACGACAGCTTAATGAATTGGAACAAAACCTGACGGTCGATGCCACTCTGGCCATTATCGACAACTTGATTGCCCTAGATGTGGAATATGCAGAATGGAAAGATGCAGCTGCCAGTCTGAATTCTAGCAACGTAGAGAACTTTGCGTACCAGTTGGCAGAGGTGATTGATGCTTTGTAATGTTAATGGATGATGTTTAATGTATAATGAGGGGCTGGGATAGCCTTGTTCCAGCCTTCCGGCTTTGTCATAAACCTGGCTTGCTGTAGAACTCCTGACGGGAATGAACTTAATGTTGCAATTATATGATAATCAATAAATTATTATCACCATTTAAAAAACTTAGAAATACCTAGTAACTATTATCGCTTATCACCACTAATCTGAATCACAGATTTATCAAAAAAGCCGGTGGCCTCCATCCGTAATGTTAAGGTTAGGAGATCTCCCATAAACTGGCCTTCTCCTGTCATTTTGTAAGCATCACCTCCAACATCGATGATGTCTTCCGGAACGGTGAAGTTCCCGTTTTCCCACATGAATACAGTGTAAAGCAGAGCAGAGTCCTTGAAGGTCATTTCATTGGGCTGACCTTTGTTAACAAAGATAGTTCCGGAGCCATGATCGCCGTAGCTGCCCCAATCATCTTGCCCGGTCAGATTAAAGGTATAATCATACCTGCCTGCATATTGATCCCGTAGATCTTTTTTTTCTTTGGAGCAACTGGCAATGAGAAAAAAAGCAAGTAATAAAAGAGATAATTTAATTTTCATCCTCTAGAATTTTAGTGAGGATGTAAGATGTCTTTATTTGTGATATAGGGCAAGTCTTTGTTATAAGACTAAAAACCTGATGGGGCTTTCTCTCAGCACGAAATTATTGATTAATAATGCATTAATCTGTCTTTCGTTTCAGTCAAAAACAATGATGAGAACCTAAGAAGCTACGCGCAAAATTCCATTCTTCATCCGTATGTTAAGCTTTGGATCTGGAGTATTGTTATAGTAAAGTGATATCACTCCAAGTAATAGGTTAAAGTCTATATCCTGAATGGTATCAAAATCTAACATTGAACCAAAATTGTTTTCCACATTCATATATAGAACCGAGTACGTCTCCGCTGGTCGATCCTTAAAAAGCAAAATGTAGAAGGGAGTATCGATTTTAACTCTTTTGTATATTCTAGCTACATCATCCTTATGATCGCCAGTGAATGATATACTATCAGTTGAAATCTCCTTTATAGAAGCTATCCTATGACCATCGAAAATATCCTTATTTCCCAAGTAAAAAAACATGTTATACATCTTCTCCCTAAACTCAGATGGGCTTATTGAACTTTGGTCTAGGAGATCATCTCCGTAAATAATTGTTACATCGTGCTTAGGGCTATTATCTAGGTTATTAGCAGGAACATCGATTTTTCTTTCAGATTTAGCAGCATTAATCAATGCAATTAAATTTTGAGAAAGCAACTCTGGATTTTTCACACTAGGAACTTGTCTTTTCTCGATTATTAACTCCAATTCAGATTCTAGGATATTGACTTGCTGCTTTATAATATATAGCCACGCCCCAACTCCAGTCAATAGGATTGAACAGCCTAGTGTAACAACTTTGAGAAGCAAAATTAATTTTGGCATAAGGAATTTCTACCTAGTTGGGCATTTCAGAAACTGACTTAGTTCACTCAGTCTTTCCGTCTGGAATTTAATAGTGTCACAGTCTAATTGAATGTTATTGCTGAGGAGTTCCCTAATATATCTTTCTGTTTCAGCCTTCAATTCAATATCGGTAACGTATTTAGTTGTATCAGGCATTGATTGTTTGATCTCGTGGATGGCTGCTGCCATTCTACTAACTTTATCCGTGTGCTTATATACCTGGTAAAGCAAAGTGGAGATTCCAACTACTAAAATAACTACCCCACCAATCCACCATCTAATATTCTTAGCTAGCTTAGTAAAGGTGTCAACCTGATCTGGCAAATTATCTTTTGCTTTTTCTTCATCAGCCATGAATAAGTATTAGGGGTTAAGGTAAAGATCCATATAATAGCTATCTCAGCTGTACATTAGCTGGCATTTCCCGATAGATCACACCATCCAGCTGACACCCACCTTTTGCGTGAGACTCATGCTTTGTGTCTATGGTAGGATCAAGAGGGTCCACATTGAATTTCTTATGTCCCCACTGTTTAAAAAAGAATGGAACCTCTTTCTCCTTGCATCTTTTGTGAACATCATCTACCCACTCTTTTTTCATTGGACGGGCTTTAGGGCCTGATTCTCCACCAACAATAACCCAGTCAATATTATCTAATTCTAAGTTGTTCACAGGCCCAATAAGAGGCTCTACAGAGAGAAATTTGACAGCAGCTTGTGTTTCTGCTAAATCTGTAGCTCGGAATGAAACTTTGTCTTCTTCGACAGATACTCCCATCCAAATATTTTCTGTCCATTTTAGTTCGGAAGAAATTTCTTTTAAACGTTGAGATCGCTTAGTAAGTACTTGGTAAACGTGATGTGTCTGGTTCATTACCTCAAACACTTCCTGGATATAATCAAGAGGTACCTTTTCATGAAAGAGATCGCTCATTGAGTTTACAAATACGACCCTTCTTTTTTTCCATTTGTACGGTATCCCAAGGGTTTGTGGAGCAAGATTTAATTTGAATCCATTTTTGTATTGCTCTCGGCCCATTGCTTTCAGTCTAAAGGCCATTCTTTCGGCGTAGCAGTTTTTACAGCCTGCGGAAATCTTGGTACACCCGGTAACTGGGTTCCAGGTTGTTTCTGTCCACTCGATTGAAGATTTACTCATCAATTACTTCTTGAATTTTAAAATACATTGATCTGTCAGTAAAACTGTAACCTTATGATTCTTGTCATCTATAAAGTTAGCATGGACTAAATTCTTTTCCACCATCCTTCTTAAAGTCTGAGAATAATGAGAAGCACAATATTTAGTGTTGGCTTGGTGCTTCTCAAACAAACTTCTGGCAGTCAAAGTCTTGCCCTTAAAATCCTTCAATAACAGCTGCGATAGTCCCTTCAAATTATCCTCAGTAAAATTGAATTCTATACCGGCACTATAATTCATTTTCTTAGCGTCAAAAGTGTATGTACCATCCTTTTCAAGGTCAGCACCTATATTATCAAAATCGTAATAGACTTGTTTGACCAATTCATAGCCTTTCGAGTGTTTTGTGAAATGAACAATATAGTGGCTAGTAGCAGTGCTATCTTCTTCTTGAAACTTAAATGCAGCATGATACAACCCTTTTGGAATGCATTTCTTGAATTCATCTGCTAAATTATCAATGATCAACCCCAACCTTTCATGCACACTAGCTTTATATCTTCTTTCCTTTTTTATCTTTTCAATAGTCGTTGGAAAAAGTAGAGTCATTAGTTGATCAAATTTGTCGTTCTCTATGGCAGCATGAATTCTTTTTATGTTTACGAACAAGAACAATTCGTTTCCCCAATTTTGTAAAAACTGAGATAGTTCTTGAGTGTTAATTCCTTTATAACCCCAAGGATCAAAAAATAGTAAGGTAGGACGTGGATTCTTTCCCTCAAACTTTCTTGTTAGATAATTTTTGATTTGCTGATCTTCACCTACTGTCTTATCTCCAAATCGTGGAGCAAATGTGAAAGTGTTACCCGAAAAATGCGTTGCAAAATTTTTCTCTAAATCATCTATGTATGCATTGTCATTGAACATTAGCCAAACAATATCTTTTAGCTTTTTCTCCTTAGAAACTGCATCAGCTATAAGCATTGGTGTAGACCAACTGCCATCTTTATAGATTCCCGGGCCAGCGAATAAATCCAAATACACGATCTTTTTTTGAGGTGCCCTATTAATAATCTTACAATAGCTTGGAAAATACTTTGCAACGATGCTTGCTTTTATCCGTGACGAATCGGTTTGGACATCAAAAAATTCTTGGTTCATGAGATTAGTTTTCAATATCAAAAATAAATTTTCCTGCTTAAAACTAGGTGTTAGGTGTTGATAGCTTTTCCCTTAATCATTGGCATTCTTGCTTCGTAAATCAAGAATAACCAATCTCAGACAATCATGATTGTATAGAGATGATATGCTTTTTGGGACGGTGCCATTTTGCTCATAACTGACTTTTTGCCTCCTGTTCCTAAATAAGTAACTCGAATATTTTCTATCATCTTTTAGACCTTTTTCAGCTATGTATTGAAAGAACTCGTTTCTCTTTATCTCAGGGATTTCAGATTTTACGGCCTTGTATAAATCTGTAGCAGTCAAAGGATAAGAATCAACAATGACCCTGTCCTTAATAATGGTTGCGGTAGCGGTATTTCCTGAGTTCACAGAAATTTCAAGATCTGTCGAATGCGTAATATTTTTTGCCGATTTTAGATTGACCTCGATCTCACAATTGAATTCATAAGGTCCACTGTTTACCTCACGTTGATGATTAGTTATTCTCTTTAAGATATTCTGAATTGCTTCTTCCTCCTTCTCAAGTTCCAGCAGTTTCAAAGACTTGAAATTGTACACAAACCCTAGGGGGAAGATGTAGAAGTTATATTGATCAATGCTATCTCCAAACCACTCCTTACATAACCTATGATAGTTTTTTAAACACGCCACTCCTAGTGTGAAAACCAGGTAATCTACAGATTCAGAATTAACGAAATGAATAGAGTTGTCTCTTACCTCGATAATTGCGGTCAGGTTCTTCAAAACAACATCAGGAAGACCAATTCTTCTTGCACAACCAATAAGCTCAAGAGTCATTGGAGCCCCTGCACGATTTGTCTTGAAGCCTCCGCTACTTATTGGAATATATAATGACTCAAGGTTTTCCGAGTTATCAAGAAGTAGCTTTCCTTTCAATAAGGCTTCCCAAGCGTTTATCAGGAGAATAGAGAAAACTTCACTTCGCTGAGCGAAATTTGGCTTGTTGTAAATCTCAATAGCTGCTAGCGCGAACGATACCGATTTTTCATGAAAAATTCCAGATGTTACCATTATTGTATCTTATGTGGTGACTCCCAATAAGTCTCAATCCCTTTCTATAGCCGTACGGAGTAGAAGTTTTGTAAGCTATTTTACCATTACAGATAATCCTACAATAAGTGTGATTGTGCAAAGAAATAAATTGATTTTAATCCTCGATAGTTTTGGTGAGGATGCAAGATGGATTTATTATCGATGTCAATCAAGAGTAATCTTATTCCTTATTTATCAAGTCTTCAGGACTGTAGTCTGTAGTTCCCGTTGGTCTACCTATACTTCCTGCAAATCCTGGGTAACCTGGATGTCCAGGATACCCAGGATAACCGGGGTATCCTGGATATCCTCGATATGGGAAACTATTTAGCTTACAAAACCTATCAGAATAAAAAATAGAGCCTAGATACTTTCCTTGTTTGTCAACAGCATGTTCATCATCCCAAGGAAACCATCCAATCCAATGAGCTCTAGAACTATATATATAATCTTCAATTCTGAACGCAATCCAGGTACCACTTGAATTAAAAAGGTATGTCATATTTTTGGCTATTTAGCCTCAGAATTAACTGCCTGAGGCATGCGGAATAAATTCCGAGTGTTATAAAGATTAGAATCTATTTATCTATGGTACTACCCCCCCAAGAACTGGGTAATTCGTCCCTCGTACCACCAACTCCTCATAAGGAGTCTTTTTATATGTCCTATGTACCATAATCGCAGCTATCTTAATATTGACGTTAATGCCATTCATGATGTTATCATTCAAAAGATGTACGCGAAATGAGCCCTGGAGATTATCTGTGAACTTACCACTAGCTACTACGCTATTCCCTTTAGCTAGATAAAACTCTTGGCCATTTTGGACAGCAGCAAACCAAAATTGTATGTTATTACCTTTGGGTGGGTTTGAAAAGGTAGTATATGCATCCAATGCTAACCCGATTACAGGGTTTGCCGTAGCGCCCAACATTGATCCAGCCTTATTAAGGAAAGCTTTGGTGTCATTTTGATAAGCTTCTTGGCCCTCGTCTCCAACACCAATCCAATAAGCCCAAGAAGTAACCTCAGATGTCTTTAAATCAGATTTTTGATTAGATGGTAGATCAACGACAAAGGAATTCCTATTTCCGTTGGCGTTCGTGGACGAATGAACTCTTTCCACTCTTTCCACCACACTTATAGCTTGAGTATCGACCTTAACTAGATCTCTTCGATATTTCTTCACATAACTCGAATCATACCGAGTCTGCCACTTTACAGTAGGATCAAAGTCCACTGATGCCTCAGAATCTGGTACGCGACTGATCTTCATCCTACATATTTTCCCAGATAATCCCCCTCCTTTTATCCGAAAGGCATAGATTTTGGTGCCTTTCACATCGAACCGTTTACCAGCAACTTTCTTAGTCTTAAAGTCGAAGAATATAGAAGAACCTCCATATTCTGCAATTTCAACTTCTTTAATGTGCTTACCTCTAACTACTTCAATATCGAATACAATTTGATCCCCATCTGCAAATCCATAGTAGAAGGTTTCATCCTTTGTGACCTTTAAGGTTTGCTCTGTAATGACTATTGGATCGACTTGTGCATTCAGGCTGACAATAAAGACTGCCAGTGCTGTCAACATGACAAACTTTTTCATGAATTCCGTATTTAAAACATTTTAGTAGAGAGCTTCCAGCATAGAGGGGATACGCTAGAGAGCCAAGCTGTTAAGTGATAAAGTGGTTGCTTGTGCTTGTTTCTTTTACTGCGTGAGAATTCTAAATATCTATGTCTATGGTCTAAAAAGGCTGTAAAAACAACTAGCCTCTATAAATAATTACTTTATTCTATTCAATCTCCAATCGAGAAGCAAGCGAGGGAGCATGTTCTTTGATCTCTCGCTCCAGCATCCGCACTTTATCTTTATACATAACCAAGAGTTCCTCCTTAAGCATTTCCTTCTCCGGATCTTCTTGTTTTACCTCTGATGCAACTCCATCCAAACCCGATTCACCTTTTCCCGTCAAGAACCAACGCATATTGAGTTGTGGATAAGCTTCGGCTATGGCTACTATAGTACTTCCGGCTATCCCTCTGTCTTGCGTGATAGTTTTACTAATAGACTGTGTGCTAGTGTTGATCTTTTCTGCGACAATTTTCTGTTTTCCTTCGAACCTAACTATCTCTAGAAGTCTTTGAGACAAAGACATATATATATTATTTGTATAAAAATGTGTCTTTTTGGCAATTTTTTGTTGTCAAAAAGTTGTTTAAGTTTCCTTTTTGCACAATATTTGTAATGCAAAAAGGAAAGGTTCTAGTGAAGAATATACACTATTTAATGTCAAAACATCAAATGTTTGACACACGAAAATAGTGTTTTTAAACCAAAGTTGACTGAAATATCAAATAAAGTTGAATACGAGGTAGGTGAGATTGGGGGGCAATCAAGTTCATAGCGACAGATACTGTATTGATTCAGGTACAATATAGAAATTAACAATAATACATCTCCCTTTAATTATAAGGAATATGGAAAAAAAGAAAGAGCAGTTAATCGCCTTTGCGAATCACCTAAAAGCAGAATTAAGCCATAAAGAATTCTCAGTATTACCGGCAACCTTATCGGTTACTTTGAATCGCTTTGGTCGATTGATGAGAGGGAAAGTAGATTGGACGGTGGATGAGATCGGCAAAATCGCTCCCCTACTGGATACGGACCCCGTAGAACTAATTGAAAAATGGGAAATTGGTGACCAAAATATCACCCTATTCCAGTACAAATTGATCCTGGCAGAACGGGGAGAAAAAATCCATCGTGCTATTCATGCTGCTTAAAAGAGGTCAACCTAACAATTAAATCCCGTTGTAATCCCCATTGTTATGGATGCTGAATACTTACAAGCCCTTAAGGAAAATACAGCTGCTATGCAGGAGCTCATCGGCTTGATGAAGGCCAAGGAAACGCGATCCGATTGGGTAGATCCTGAAGAAGCTGCCGTGATACTAGGCCTTACCATCACCAAAGCCAAAGTACATCGGGCTAATCTCCGCTGGCTGATCAAACAAGGCTTTGTTAAGCAATTCCGCTCCGGTCGCCCCTATAAATACTACCGCAACGAGCTGGAAAAGGTATCAAAAAAGATAGCCTCAGGTGATATCGGGTACGTGGGAAGAGCATGAGCAGGCTGCCTTTAAATCACTCCACCATTTGAATTAGGTTATAATACTGGGATTATAATTTGGTTTTACAGACGCTCTTATATTTTCTCGTTGAGGGCGTCCATTCGCAAAGTAACGGCAGGGTTTTCGGTGGTTCGATTCCACGCTTTGCGACTATCAGTAATGTAATGGTCTGAGCCAAAAGTGGCGCGGACAAATTTTGATCGGCAACGTCGAGTGCAAGAGAGACAATGCCGATCATCCCCCTTTTTTAATGATAACTTACCCTTTGAGTGTATGTAAGATTAGTTTTTAGGGTTTTAGGTGTTTAATAATCGACCTGGTGCCAAGGTGAACGCCCTCACGGCATCCAGGTCAACTGCGGGTGGCTACCGGAGCTTTATTGGGTTCGACCCCCTTCACCCGCACCGTTTTTTCTTTTAACATTCAATTTGGTTCAAATGGCTAGGGCAAGGCTCTGCCCACTGCTCTAGCTCTTTTCCTGAGTGGTATCCCAGGGTTCGACCCCCTGACAGGAAACGAAAACGGCAGCGAGAGGCTGCACATCGGGGCGTAGTCCCAGGATTACGCTCCCACTTTGATTATAATCCATCGAATAATGTGTAAAGCAAGCTATCAAATCAAATGGCGCAAGTCTAAGAAACTCTTGGACGCCTATATCGAGCGCTACAATGCCGATAAACCTTTACGAGAACAACTGAGAGCGCCCCACAAGGCATTGGCGCAACACCTCCTTTTTCTCTACAGCGCAGCCATAGCAAGGGAGCAGGCGTATGGTGTAGGCATCGCAGAGATGTCTACCCTACCCATGCTCCGTACCAACAACGCTCAATTAGCCGATGCGATGGGCTGTAACGAACGCAGCATCCAAAACCACAGAAAGCGCCTTAAGGCCGCTAAAGTCATCCTAGAGGAAGTCTTTCACGGCTCAAACGCCCAATATGAAGTGAAATTCAATGGTGCCATCGTACATCTACAAGCTGCCGGAAACCCGGACAATGTCATCCATCTTTTCCAACAAGGTGTTAACGGTCAAAATCCAAGCCCGGCGAATGCACCTTCAATGCAAACTTTTCGCCATACAGTATCCTGTAAAACAACTCAGGTTACAAAAGAATTAATAGAATTAAGCGGCGTTGATTCTCAACAACAGACTGATTTTCAGTCAAATGAGTGGAAAAAAGCTGTGGAAAAGGCTGTTAATAAGTGTGCAAAGCCCGAAAATGTTGTTGAAAACCAACAATCTGGCAGCATACAGGATACACAGGGTACTCGGGCAGGTTACGAAAACGGCAGCGCAGGCCAAGAAACACCCCCCGAGTTGCGCGGCACCCCCCGCAGCGAAGCGGAGCTGAGCGAAGTCCCGCCCCATAGCGTCGGGACGGGAAAGGCGAAGTCGGAAGGTGGAAAATCCGCCACTAAACCTTCAACCTTAACCCCTAAACTCTCTCCTCATCCACCCCAAACACTATCCGAAGCACTTAAGGGCATAGATCGCAAGATCGCCCTATCCATCAGCCGCCACATCCAAGTCATCTGGACCACAGCCCTACTCAATCTCTACGATGACAAATGGATTGCCGATGAAGAGGCAGAACGCGCCAAAGCTGTGTTAGCAGAGTACTTCATTTACACCACACCGGACCGATTCCAGGCCGGAGCTGCTGAGATTATCGAGCGAATCACCTTAGTTCGCCGGTGGATCGAGCGTGGCCAGGCCAATAACGAAAAACGCTGGGTCCCCCTACCCTCCAAATACTTCAATTTCAGGAACCAAAAGGGCTTTACACGTACCAAAACCTGGTTTAAGGCCCATATCAAGGCCAAAGCCGAGATCAAAGCCAAAGAGCTACTCACAAAAGCCATCAAAGAATACCTGCGAGCGCAGGAACCGGGGGCCAAGATTGGTCCTTCGGAAACCTATCGTCGGATCTCCCAGCGCCTCGGCAAGTACGACCGCTGGCTACTCGACAGATTCCACGAACAAATAGCAAATGTCAATGCAGCAAACGTCCCGCAAGCAACGAAAGCGACGGCCTAGAGATCAAAAAGGCATCCACCGCTTAGGCGTCTTTTTTCTCAATCACCGTCACCCTACTGGAAAAGCCTACTACTTCAACAGTACCATCCGACAAGACCAGAACGGCAACGCGATATCACGATTCAAGTACCTAGTGGAAAAGAAATGGCAAGGAAAAGTCAGCTGGGCTGGCATCTATCGCCACAATCAACTCATTGAAGAATTCAAAATCGGAGAAAATCAATGGCTCGATCCCTCAAAAACGGCAAGATTACCGTGAAGCTATCCCCGGATACACAATTGGCGATCCTCAAGGCCATCCAGATTCGCTTGGAAATGGATGACCTCCCCCACTACTTGGACTACCTGCTACAAGAGGCCATGGAAAAGCTACAAGGCGAGTCTTGCAAGCTCCGCAAAAGTGAATTCTTCGCCCTTTTCCACCCCGACAACATGATCTACATCGATGAACCTACGCAACTACTCATCCGCGAAGCGGCGCAACTAGAAGACCAGGCGATCATATCCGAAATACCCACAGCAAGTACCCAATTCATCGCCCCTACCCTTTACGAAAATATTGAATTGTAAAACAACCAAAAAAGACATTCCATGAAAACCACGAAACTACTCAGCTACTACTTTCTGGCCTGGCTAGGCCGCCGCATCTACAGCTTCCGCCTCCGATTAGAATCCTGGAACAACCAGGTAGACCTCTGGGCCGGACGGCTCGATCCGGACTAGGTAAAGTCGGAAGTACGAAGTGGGAAACCGGAAGAGACATGGCTTAGGGAGAGTCATCGTCCGGATTTCATTCCCCCTTCCGCTTTCGCACTTCCCCAAAACCTCAAGCAGATTGCCGAAAATTTGAGTGTAACCTTTTGCGGGTGGCCGGGCAAAAAACTGTTCGAGGGACGAGTTACTTTTTGCCAAGCGTTTTTTGCTGACTTTTTTCGGCGATTGTAAAAAAGTCAGTCGCCGAAGGCAAACAACAAAAAAGCCCATCGTGCTATGAGGAAACCGCAACGACAGGCTTTACTAAATATCTAACAATCAACAATATATGAAAATATTTTATTCCTTGCCGGAAAATATGGATAAAGGTGATGTGTACATTTTGGGGATAGTCCGGGTCGGCGTACTAGGCTTTCTAGCCATATCGAGTCTGACAGTCTTTAAGGGCTTCAAATCCTACAGTGCCGACTATATGGACAGCATTTGGCCAGTGGCTGCAGCCACCCTCCTATTCCTGGGATACTGGGCCTTCTGTTTTGTCCCGGACTTCGTCAATACGATGATCGTTCGATATGTCAGTCGGACCATTTTGAAGCGGACTTATACAGATATGCGGACAAAGGTTGTATTAGTTTTTAGTCTGGGATTGGTCTTCTTTCTTACCCGCTACAGCTACCGCATGAGCCACTTTTCCGCCGATGTTACAGCCAAGGAAATGGGCGGTGAAATAGCTCGCACTGACCTGGTCGAATTTGATAATGCTTACCAACCCCGATTCGATAAGCTACAGATGGATTATGAGTCCGAAAAAGTCGAGATCAATACGCGATATGATCAGTTGATCGCTGAGGCTGCTGGTGAGCTAGACAACAAGATCAAAGGTGAAGAAACCCTAATAGCGGGCTTGGAGAAAAACCGTAAAAAGACGAACACCATTTGGACCGATCAGCAGATCCGCCTCCACCAAAGACGCATCGCAGGCTATCAAAAACGCCGCAAGCCGATTGTATCCCCTATCCGTAACGATCAACAAGCCGCACTGACTGCTCTTAAGGCCAGTTTTGATCAAAAGTACGCTCGCTTAGAGAATTCGTACACCGTCACCAGGGATACCACCCTCGCCATTGAAGGTGCTGCCGGCAATATCCATCAATCTGAGGTGAGCTTTTTTAGCAAACAGTTATCTGGCATAGCCGGTAATGCCGTCTTTTTTCTCCTCATGCTCACCATCATCCGGGAGATCATCTACGATCGCAATGATATTGATCCCGATCCGGTGTTTTCGCCTTTCGATTTTCAGCCCAGTGTAGTGATTGAAGTCATGGCTTTCCCTTTTGTGAAAAGAGGCCGAAAGCTGGTGAATTTAGTACGACGTGGTTACAATAATTTACCAGAACTGATTCAGCGTGACGATTACAAAGAATTGACTGATCCAGGGCAGCGGCAAAAAGTCCTGAAACAGAAAAAAGAAAAAGTTTCAACCACCTCTGAAACTGGTGATGAAGGCCCCTTTGAAACTGAAACAAAAAGTGATTCTGAAACAGACGAAAGCTTTGAAACTACAAAGTTTGCGGACTATCGATGGTTTGAAACTATTGATAGTGTATGCGCCCGATTAAGAGAACTGAAACGAACGAAACAACAATACAATTGGAAGCTGAGAAACAAGGTAGGTAAGCCTGAAACAGCCGAAAAACGCATCCGTGAAACAGAAATCGAAATCGCCGCTACCATCGAATTCTACGCAGAAAAAATCGCCACTGAAACAGACCTGAAACAGGAGTTTCAAAAGCGCCTCGTGAAACTAAATCTACACCATCACCTAGAATAAACTTTCTCCATTCAACTTTCAACTTAAATCAAACCCCATGAAATACATCACCGGTATTGGCCTACTATGGTTCTGCCTCATTTTTATGTTCAAGAATGCACAAGAGGGAAGGGGAGGACAAGCCCCCCATCTCATTTCTGCAGTACCCTCAGATATGTGTATTTGCTTCGAATACTACTTCAAGCACCTATCAAAATCTGAACGCACCATCTATCAAAGTTGTGACTCCGAAGTACTGGATTACAACGAAGATCATTCAATGGAGATCTTCACCCTTAATGTACCATGTGATAATGTATTTGAGGGCACCAAAATTATCACCTCAAAAAATTACTTACGATGATATACTTTGATATCAAGGGCAGCTATTACGGTGGTAAGTCCGGAGCAGGAGTCTACCAGAAGATTATTAACCAAATTCCACCACACCACATCTTTATCTCTGGTTTTCTGGGTTACTGCGGCATCATGCGACACAAACGACCGGCACCGGTCAACTTGGGGTTCGATCTTGATGCTGAGGTAGTACAAAAGTGGAACGGGATCCAACATCCTCCTGAATCTCGCTGGCGCTTCCAAGAACAGGATACTTTATCGATGCTGGAATCCCTTTATGAAACCGACAATCCGTTAAAACCCTACATCAAACTACTGAATGACCAGGTCTTTATATACCTGGATCCGCCGTACCTCTTGGAGACTCGATCAGACCCCCGGACTCGATACAAGCACGAGTTCTTACCGTTAGATCACCAGCGGTTGTTTTCAGTCGTTCGCACCCTTACATGTCCAGTGGCGATATCACATTACCCGACACCTCTATATGACCGGTTACTGGAGAACGGTTGGCGCTATATCGATTTTCAAGCTACTACCAGAAGGGGAGTGGCGACTGAGCGCCTTTACATGAATTACCCAGAACCTACAGAATTGCACGACTACAGCTATTTAGGAGAGAATTACAAGGACCGGGAGCGCATTAAGTTAAAGTTCGATCGCTGGAAGAAAAACCTGAGTCAGCTGCCACCGTTGGAAAGGGCGATGCGGGTGGAGTGGATGGAAAACATTTAACAATAGTACCAATGAGCAGGAAATGGATTCAAGAAGGGGCGAAGAAATAGGCACTAAGTTGTATGCTAAAAAAACGTCAATCCAGGAGGTTTTAGGAACCACTTTATCAAAAAACTTTATCGAAACGTATTAAGCAAATGACTGCGAATTAACCCGAAAGGTGAATGGGAAAACAATAGCGGTCCTTAAATCGAAATATAAATGAAAAAGAATCAAAGTCAAACCATTCAATTGTATGACCACAACAAGAAGCCGACGAAAAGAGTCAGGCTTAGAGATTTAGTGCGGATTGGTAATAAGGTTTCAAACGGGACTACGGCAGTAGATACCAGTGATGGAGAAAGACATTATATCCAAAATAATAAGATCACTAAATAAAAACGACACAATAAAATATACCACATGTCAGAAAACAATAACCCTGTGCGTCCACATGATTACCGCGAATGGTGGGATTTGTGCGCAAAAAACGGCTTTAATCCCAGAATCTTGAAGTTACACGAAGTTGAGAAAGTAGGGAGAAAACTAGAAATGTTGGAGCAACAATCCTCAAGTGGGAAAACAATCTATATCGGCAAGTATATAATTGCTGCTATGGTAATTGCCATTATTTATTTGTTGATGACTATTCCCTGGAGCCAAATCAAATTTTAACCTATTTCGAAAATTCGACCCTAAAAAGGAAAGAGTAATCAACCAATACTTCAAGCTATGAAAAATGTACTAAAACTATTGCCATTGGCGATGCTAATGGCTTGTGGGAGCATCAAAGGCCCTACGACGGAAGTTGTACCTCCTGAGGGAAAAACTTTCTTAAGCGATATTTATCGCCCTTATTCCTACTCTGCCACTGTTATCGATGTCTACGACGGTGATACCTTCACTTTGGATTTTGAAATTGGATTCAGTTTGCGCTATGAGGATGTTATTCGACTGGCGCGTGTTGATACACCTGAGCTGAGAGGGGAGGAGCGGCCAAGGGGGATTAAAGTGCGCGACGCCGTCGAAAAGCTCATCCTCAATAAGCGCGTCATTGCCCACACGGATGAGGATGATCGAGGAAAGTATGGCCGACTGCTCACAGAGATCTACTATCAAGACACAAAATGCAGCTGCTGGATCAACTTAAGTGATTATCTCCTAGAAAATGGGATGGCGGATCTGTATTAGTATCCAACGGGGTAGGGGTGTTGGCCATGGTGGGGTTAATGAAGCCTGGTTAGCACCCATTCCCATAATATCTCAAAAGGTACTACCTCTAGATCGGTATCTTGTAGGACCATATCTCTAGGATTGTCAGCCAGTTTCTTGAGGTAAGGCTTGGCAGATCGATCTATTCCAATTGACCTAAAACTATAGCGCGGCAAGAGTAGAAGCATTCGCATAAACACATCACTTCTAAAAGTAGCTTGATCTTTTCTAAGGTGTCGCTTGCTATATTCCCTTAAGGCCTCCTGCATATCAATAATCTTCCCATGTTGCTCTGATAGCAGATAGTATAGAATCTCGATAACCCTAACATGGATGTTCATACCTCGTTTTTCCTTAGATAATACACCTATCTGGTTTAGGAATTTCCCTAGTTTGAAGTCCTGATTTCCCTTAAGGATTTGGGCATAAGCTTTGTATATATACCACGTTTCTGGCAACTTCGCTTTTTCATCTTCTACATTTCTAACCACTTTAAGTGCTGCATCCCATTCTTGATTATGTAATTGGAGAATAACCTTATAGTGATGGATGATCAACCAATTGTGCTTGCTTGCCCCAACCAAGTCTAAGCATTCGCGGATTGAAGTTTCTGCTTCCCCATAAAGTTTCATCTGCAATAAATTGGGAATCTTCCGTAAACGAAAAGTGAAAGATGGAGTGGAGTAGTCAGGGAAACTATCAAGTGATGAAACGGCTTGTTCACAGGCTTCTACAGCTTTAAGGTATTCTCCATTTATTTGGTACGATAAGACTTTGATGGTGTAACCTAGGTAATGGATTCGAAAAGTCTTATACATTTCCAATACTGGATTTACTAACCCCTGATAATCCTTTTTGCCTCGGTTTTGCGCTACTGTAGCATCGAAAAGAATTAGTTCATTATAAAGATCCTCAATGAAGTCTTCTTGTTGCAGCAGTGCGAAGTAATTCCGAGATAACGTCTGGTAGTAGATGTATTTTTTTTTGTCTTTACCATATCTGGCATAATGATCTCTGAGTATCCTACTGAAGTTCAATACAAGTTCTGTGAAGTGATTACTCAGGCTATATTTCAAAGATTTCTCAGCGATGCTAATAGCCACTTGCCGTAAACCAATACCAATCAGTATCCTCGTATAAGCATATCGCTTCCAAACTTTAAAGTAGCCACGTTGGAAGCTTGTCCATCTTTCATCCAAATCTACCTGAAGGATGTGAGAGATTAGCTGATCAGTCAGTTTACTTTTCAGTTGCCATAAATATATTCTAGCATTGCTCTTTTTGCTATCTGGAAATATCTTTCTCCGAAGATAATTATCATCTGCATCTGGTTCTTCCTTTGCAACTCTATAGAGCTGCTGTAAATTCCCATTAAGTATAATGCTCTGATGAAGCCCAAGTTTTTCAAAAACTTCTATAACATCAATTAGTGGTTTCAATGCTCTAATAATTTGATTATCAGAATTAAACAATCATATTTTTTATTAAAAACTCTATTTATTCACTCTAACAAATATAACTACTTCGTTCTAAAGGCGAAATTATGATGTAGGTAAGTTTGAATCGAACCAAAAAATGAATGTTATGTTATGGCTCGATTTAATTATCTCATTGATTGTTTCTGACGATGTTGATATCGTATAGATGACAAAAAAAGAGAGACCCCTTCGAGCCCCTCATAAAATAAGTTTAAAACTAGAAATCAAAATTGAGAGTGCCACCGTACTGAGTGAGATTCATTGGCAGCACTCTCAGGATATCTAATGTAAACCAAAGTTAATAAAACTTAAGGATAGCCAGCAAATATTACCGCCCGGTTAATTTGCTGGCTATTGTTTTTTAATATATATTTATGCGCTAATTGTTCGACCATAACAGCGTTCTACAACAAAACCTACCCCCACTTCTCTGGATATCTAATGTTGACTTGTAATATGTATTTACTCATTAACCAAACATTTAGTTATGGTCAGCATCTTCTATTGCACTTACAAATATCTTTCCTGTTCATTAACACTTAACAACTTTGGCAAGAGCTTGCTCTAAGACTGTTCTGTCGTTCACCCTCAGTTAAGAAGTCAACATGGAAATGAAAACTGCATTCGCGATCACTCAAAGAGAGTTGGAAAGAATTACGGGAGGTAAGTCTATAAGAGAACTAGTCGAGTCTATTGACGAAACACTCTTATTCATGCTCTTCAATTCTCATAAAGTGGATTTAAAGGAAATTGAAGGCCACCCCTGGTCTTTGGAACTGCTTAAGAAGTTTCTATTAGAAATTGAGAGACAAACTAAGGAGTAACCATTTGAAAGATACCGTAGTGGCTCCCGTTGTTCTTGGCCTTGGCATTGCTAAAGGCCTTATTTACTTTTTGCTGCGCTGCAATGATTTGATGCGCGCTATCAGTAGCAATCCGGCTTTTAGGGAAAAGAGCGTCTGTAGCGCCTATAAAGGCCGTAGAATAGAAAGCCCAGAGTCGTGCCGGTACATCCGTAGGAGCATGGCAAACAAAGAATAAGTCCAGCATCTTATGTCGGAAGTCGATCAATAATCGCTTAAGGTAAATATCACTATCCACATTGCTTGCAATGTAGCTGCGGCAATCATCAAAGATGAGCAGGCCGCCATTGAAGTTTTTGTACACATGTTTTAGAGTGTCCTTTTCGTGCTGCATATACCAGATCTGTCGAATCCCTTTCTTGAAACTCCAATCATCTTTGTTGGCTGGATCAATGACGGGGTAAGGTCGCCAGATCTTCGGCGCACCATTAAGCGTAATGACAATGGCACGCCTTTTCATCGCCTTAACGATTTTTTCAGTTAGAAAACTTTTACCAGTACCATTACGGCCCATAATAATCGTTACCTGAGCATCTCTATGCATTAAGCTGGGTTTTCTTGTTTACGAGCCTTTATCATTCGTTCACGACGATCTTTCATCGCTTTGTTGACCATTGGAGTATACCCCATTAAAATAGCCGTGGCAAGCATCCATTCCAAGCTAAGGCGCATTTGATACTTCTTAACAAGTGCCGCTGCAATCTCTACCTCGTAGTCGTCCGCCTTATTACGAGCCTTTCGACGACGATATCGGTCCATGTCCATGCCAGAGATCATCGAGAGGCTAAAGGCTAGGCCTTTATCTAGTTGGATCAACATGAATTCTGCCGTTAAACGATGTTCTTCGGAATAATCGAGGTAACTGGCTAGTTCCTCATCCTCTGGGCTAGGGATATCATCAGGATTAAGAGGTACTTCTGTGGCTTGTTCATCCTCTTCTAAGTCCTGCATAATGGGAGGTGCATCAATTTTCTCAACCGGAGTCTTCATATGCTTAAGGAATCCACCTAAATCTTTCTCGGATTTCTCGGCAGAAAAGAAGGCATCCACGCTTTCGGTGGTATCTACCGGTGCAGCTTCTTTTTTTAGCTCTTTCATTAGCTATTTTCCTTAAGGATTTCTTCTAATGGATTATCAGATACCGTTCGGGTAATCAGCATCCCCTCCGTAGTCATTTTCATAACACAAATGGCCATTGTTGTTTGCTCGCCCTTATTGACGATTACAAAGGCTGCTTTCTGCTCACCTTCCTTAAGGATTCCACCGTCTTCAACGGAAGTTTCCATCATTCTTAAGGTATCTCCTAACTGTGGGATAAACATCTTTACCATGCCAGACATGGCGTGCATAGGATTGATGGCATCCTTAAGGCCTTTAATCCGATCCTGAATGCTCTTCTTCATGTTCGAGGATTGAGTATTTGAAAATGATGAGATTACGCTGCCCTGGAAAACTTTGATACTGGACTGTACTTTGGTCCATCAAATTCCTTAAGGCATTGCGAATTCTTAGCTCGAAGTTCCGTTGGAGTCGATTATCATCATATTGGTGAATCTGAAGGCCAATTTCCTTAACGGACAAAGGCACATCGGATTGGTGCAACGTATCTCTCACCAATACGATTAGATATGTTCCATAGAATTCAATCAAAAGAATTATATTTACAACAAATATACTTATTTTGATTACATTATGACACTTAAGATAATCTCCAAAAGCATCTCTGAGAATCGTAAGCGGCTAGATGCCACTATAAAAGTCAGCCCATTCTGGACAAATGACTACGAAATTTCCTTAAGGATTTTAGCCCGAGAACCGATAGGGGAGAGTCAAGAGAGGGAATTGTTAGATGAAGTGGTAGAAAACAAAAAAAAGTGGCAAATGGGTAAAAAAAATCGCTTTCTACACCTTAAGGGCATTGCTGGAACGGCTTATATCTTAAACGAACAAACTATTGAGGAATGAGTGCAGAGACAATCAAGCAGTTTTACAACAAGCATTTTTTTCAAAATGGCCAGCCCGTTGCTACAGATGCCTTAATAACGATCACCATCGATAATGAGGCTGTTAAGTTCGTTGGCCTTAGTATCTCCCCCAATGATACGATTGAAGGACTATTCAAGTCTTGTCACAGTATGTTGTTGCAAACTGGATCGAAGGAAGAAGCTGTGCAAAAGGATCCACCATCACCAAAAGTACTGGATATTGTAACTATAGACTATCGTAACAATGTCTATTTATTGGATGTCTTGGAGAATGAGGAGTTTGTAGTTCGTCGGCAGGACTCCAACGAAATAATTAAGATTGGCTCACCGGTAGCACGTGGTGTGGTAAAGAAGTATCGGGACGCTAAATAACTTTTATACTCATAGGAAACTTTATGATGTGGCCTCAGCATATGCTGGGGCTTTTCTTTTATATGAGAAACCTGATCGTTAAGGCATGTGAAATCGATCATAAAGATTTTACCGTTCCGGTTTCCCTGACAATATTGTGAGCAAGCATAATGATGGCTAAAATTGCTACTGAAATTTTCATAAACAACAAATGCCATCAACTATGATGCGACGCAGAAATTTGGTTTCGCATATCAATGCTGGAATGATAAACGGTCCATCCATTATGCCCGTTTCAGGCGTGGCAGGCCAAGGACTACCTAAAGTTGCCACGGATAATTACATGGCCCTCAAAGTAGATACCACTGGGTTGACAGAACCAACCGATATTATCCTATTTGATGCCTCTCGTGGATTGCAGATTCATGAGAATTATGCCATGCCTTTGGAGGTAAGTATCACTGGTATCACTTCGGATTATCAGTTCATTCTTAATGACCTGAGTCACATTGGTTCTTTCTTCGATGTCATCAAGCAAACCATTGATGATGAAAGCAAAGCTTTCGAGCAATATGCTTACCCCATCGAAGTCTATTCTTCCAGTAAAGGTAGCAGGCCACGACTGCTAAAAACCCTCTTTCCTGACATGGGTCTTCACGAAGGGCAATTCCAGAAAGGGATTAACACCTTCTTGGGTGATACTCTTTTGGATAACCGTGTTGCCTTCAAGTATAAGCAATTACCCAATGTGGTAATGACTTGGAGTTTCTATGTGAAAGCTGAGGTAGGACGTAAGCAGTAATCAATAGCCACAGACATGGTTTGGGATCATCAATCATTTGTGCCAGCGAATAGATATTCGCTCGGGCCTGGCTTCCAAGATGAACAGTCAGGTGAACCGGACACTTCCGGAGGCTTCTGGAATTGGTGGCAACGCAATGGCGATAGTGCCACGGATATCCTTAATTCTGGATTGTGTGCTATTAACCCACGCAGAGCTGGTTGCCCTGGTAGTCGGAACTACTATCCAAATGGAGGTAGCCCTCAAGACTCAGACAATCAGACACTACTATATTTAGTTGTGGGCTTGGTGATCCTGATGTTATTCATCCTAATACTGAGAAAATGAAGCCATTACTAGCACAGAAAAATGCGGCTGTAGGCCAATTGCAGGTCATTAAGGGAGGTAGAAGTAAAAGACCGTTTACCAACTCTTATTCCCCTGGTATCGTGGCTAAGTCCAAGGCAGGTCGAGTGAGTGACAACCAAAGCACTCAGAAACATCTTTCCGGACTTTCCTCCGGAGAAAAGAAAACACTCTGGTATGCTGTGGGCTTGTCTTTGTTGGTCATTGTCCTTTTTGTACTAGCTGTCAAGTACAAGTACATAAAGCTGTAGAAAATGGCACAAGCAAAACATTGGCTACCCTGGGTAGTCGCAATTATCATTTTACTAATCCTTATTCGAGGCTTTGATATTGATCAGCTTCTCGGCAGAGATATAGATTAAGCTGAGCCTTTACAATTCACCAATAATGAAAATCTTAGGTATGAAATGGTACGCATATTTGGGTCTAACCCTTCTAGCCATTACGGCTGGCATCTTGCTGGCAGATAAGATCATGGAAAAGCAATTGCCCCCAACTCAATAGAGATGCTGGACGATTTGCTCAAAGATGGAGTTGGTGTAAAAGTCGATGTGCGCATCGATATGATGACGGCTATGGTTTTGGCTTTGGCCGTATTTATAGCTATCTCCGGCGCTTTGTTCTTTTATGCCAGAATTAAGTAATCAATAATTTCTAATCAAATGGCTACTGCAATAACAGACAGTTCTATTACAGGCATTGTAGCTGGGGCTTATGGCGACCTGGTCAAACTAGACGATGATCGTGTAGTGGATCTGGCGACCTATCTTAAGGAAACTGATGATGGTGGTACCGACAACATTGTGGGGATCATCAAAGGAGCCTATGACTCCCAAGTTCTATTAAGCGATGGTTCCGTCAAATCCTTAGCCGATCATGTTCGTGCCCCTGGAGCCTTGACTATCGCTGGCATTATTACTGGTGCCTATACCAACCAGGCCAAAATTGCCGATGGAATGATTGTCAATCTGGCCGAAAAGGTAAAAGCCGATGAAGGGGGAGGTAGTGCTTTAGAAGTAGGCTTATCACTAGTTGGAGGCATTGGAGATCCCGTCCAAATCATCGATGCGAAGATGATTGATTACAACGGCAATGAGTATCTGGTTGAAAAGCTAGAAAATGGGACTTTCGTTGTGAGTAAGCAATTGGAGGAAGGAAGACTTGAACCCATTTCAGATAGGGCTCCTTTGGTAAACGCTGTACTCAAGCTTTACCGAGAAAGTTTTTCAGATCCACAAAACCTTAATGCAGATGAACTGGCGTAAGATTGGGCCCATTATATTAGTGATAGTGGCCGTCCTCGGCCTTTGGATCAATTACAAGACCTATCAGCGCTTGGATGCGGAAAAGTGCAACTGTAGCGAAAAGACGGCAACGCCGATACTATGACCGGTCGGAAAGTATTAATAGTGCTACTGCTTGTCTTGGCACTATTAGTACTCACAGCTTGGAGAAATCCAAACCCTAGTTGGATTAAGGATATATGGCGAAAACTTCCGGTCCATCCTGACCGCAAGTACAATCGCCGGACCTTATCCTCAATTGAACAGGTAATTATTCATCATAGTGCTGGTCCAACCACCCAGACGCCATTAAGCATTGCTCAGTATCACGTTGGTCCAAATCATATCAGCAATGAAGGAATTCCAGGGATAGCATACCATTACATTATTGATCGAAAAGCGAATGTGTTTCATACCCAAGATTTGAAAAACATTAGCTGGCATGTCAGTGGGCAAAATACGCGCTCCATTGGCATTTGTTTTATAGGGGATTACGATCAACTGGAACCCACAGAAATGCAGATACTCCAGCTTACTAAGCTGATTCAATATCTAAACAGAAAGCTAGGCCGAAAACTACAGATTTCTGGTCACCGAGATTATTCCACCAAGACATGCCCAGGAAAGTTTACTGACCTGGAACAAGTCAGGCAAAAACTAAACTACTAGTGAAAATCAGAGCTGAACTATATCTATCTCCTTATGTAGACTGCGATGAAAATCGGGCTAATAGTACTTGTTCCGCGGTATGGGATGGAATATGGTTAGCTGAACAAGAAAGAAGTGATCGAGGCGAAGAGGAAGCGGCTTTACTATCCTTGCATTCTGTAGAATTTGTACATAATGGAGCTGAAGAGTTGGCCTTAGATATCCGATCTACCCCCACCTTGGTCTTTATGGATGAATCAAGGAATGTAGCCTTAACTAAGCTCGGAAAGGGCCAAATAACGACCGCTAAAGTCAAGCAAGCTTTTCTATATCTGGCGGCTCTTACACCAAGCGGAATAGATGATACTTACATCGATGCCAATGGCGATGAAGTAGGGCAAAAGGATCTAATTGATATGTGGGGATTGGGCAAATGGGGTTTTGGCTTAGGACTTGGTCAAGTAATTGGCTGTCCTAAATGGATGCCTAAACCAGTCTGTGATTTCCCCTTTTGGATTTTTACCGTTCTGCTAATTCTAGTGGCCTTATTGCTCATCCTAAAACTACGCAAATAATGGGCTTTTGCATTGGTGGAAATTGGTGTAGAAGACAAAAGTGCAATCAGCGCTGCAAATCCTGGTTTGGCTTACAGCCAGATTTGGAAAGAGCTTGCAAGAATGCCTGCAAGTCGAATACTTCTTTTACCAAAGATGTATTTCAATGCAGTGGTAAATATGTCGATGAACAAGTCATTATGGGGGCTTATGGCTATGATCCTTGTGCCACCAATGATACTGGAATAGAGGACTTCCTAGACCCTCTCGATACACAGATACAGAACCAGGAAAGGCTTAAGACGATGATGCCGCTTTTCGTGGTCTTGACGATACTAATTGCTTTGGGGGTATTCTTCTTGATCAAACAAAAATAGATGGCGGAGCAATCAAATGGTTTGGGCTGGGTGGATGCAGTGGCCGAAGTGGTCGTCAGTGTGGTGGACGCCTTTACTTTCGGTAGGCGCAAGCGCTATGAACGACTCCCAGACTGGATTGACATCACCAAATTCCAACAAAAAGACCATACCACCACTATTATCTCCATCGGCTTAATGGTTGTACTGATCATAGTGGTCCTAGCCATCATGAAATCGCAAAAATAAAGCTATGCCAGGACTCAATGATTTAGCCAATGTAACGATACGCGGACGGCAGCGAGGTGCTTACTACGAAGATGGAGTCTTTGTAGAAGGCATTGAAGGTTTGGTTCCTCGCGATGAGTTATTTCAGTATATCCTGGATCAACTTGAAGGTATTGTAGTTGGACCAGGTCGTGATCGATATGTCCAGCAAATCGAAGGCCAAGCTACTACGACCATCCTTGTTACAGTCAATGGAGGTGTACTACCGGCAGATGATGACTACATCAAACTTAGTGGTCCCACTGGCCCCATATTTCAAGGTGCTGGAGCTACCAAATACACTATAGATCGAGTTTCTACCCCGAATCGCTTGATCCTGGGATCCCTACCCATCACCCCCCTTAATCTTTACCTGGAATTCTGGACTTAAAATAGTGCTATGAAAACGAAACTGTTCATAACGACCTCTTTGATCTTTCTATACTCAATCCTATCTGGTCAGGGCACTTTGCCACCCTGGTTAATCGAGTGGGCGCCAGGTCCAGGATATGTGCTGTATTCTGGTCCCGGTGGAGTCTATGATGATGTCCTCCTCAGTACTTTGGTAGGTACCGGATCTGATCCCGATTCTAATCTATATTCCGTTGATGGTTCTATCATTGATCCTATTCGAACGGTTAACCTTTCCGGTAGTCGATTAATCTTCACGGATACCGGCAATGGATACGTTTCGATAAATAGTGGTCGAGAGGTGGGTCTATTTAGCATCAAAAGAAATGGAGCACTAGATAGTTTGGTATTTAGGTTTGATTATGGTTTAGGTACGGATTATGGGTTGATGTTAGATGGTCCTACTGGTCAAAGGGAGATATTTACTACATCTGCCAACATACTAGGCATGGGGGCAGGCTATACCTCCTTGTTGTTGCAAGCCACTATTCCCACGGATAATACCCTTACTACAGTACTAGCTAAAGATCCTGTCACCGATCAGCTTAAAGAGCTAGATATCTCATCATTTGGCGGGGGAAATGCTTCGCCTTGCCAGGACACAGTAACGCAAGCCTCCCATGGATTTAGTTTAGGTGACCTACTGGGTCAAACCTCCGGAGGCTACTTTCTAGCCAACACGAATGCTCCAGATAGCCTACCGGTATCCTTTGTTTGCAGTGTGATCGATGCCAATACTTTCACCATCGGCACCGAAGGCTGGATAGACTGGACTCATGGCCTATCAGTAGATACCGACTATTTCCTGCAAGATGATGGCAGCCTAGGCACCTCAGCAGATGCTGATTACACCGTCTTCGCCTTTCGCACCTTCGGCCCTGACAAAGCGGCCTTCGACATCCCTGAATTGATCGTGGATGGATCCAGCGGCGGTGGTGGCTCCGGCCCTAATGTCACCACTAGCAATGGCCTCAATGATCAAGATGTAAGCGCCGATGTAGACGTAGAGCTAGGAGGAACCCTGGATAAAAACACCACCGTTGAAACCGAAGGCTTTAACCTTCAAATGGGAGATAACATTGGCACCGATCGATCCTATATCCGAACTAGTACAGCTAATCAAGTAGATCTATATGCCGGAGATACCTCCAGTGGCAATGAATCCAGTGTCTCCACTATAGAAACCGGCACCGTCATCCAAACCAATCAAGGTGGCGTCTCCACCTTCACACAAATGGATGTGGCTGGTCAAAACTTCAATGTCACCGTGGCAACCTCTGGTACTACTCAAACCCAATTCATTCAAAATAATACAGGCTTCACCATGCTAGGCATTCCCGCCTATGCTGATGATGCTGCCGCTGGAGCAGCTGGTCTAGTCACCGGTTCCCTTTATCAAACTACCGGTACCGCCGCCGCTCCTTTGAATGTGGCCGGTATTCTCATGATTAAACAGTAAGCTATGAAACGGATTATTGCGCTTTTTTTGAGTTGGTTTATAGTCGGTTTGCTCATGGGGCAAGCTGGCCGGGTCAAGCAAGTAGGAAATGGGGCAAGCGGCTCAAGTGGATCAACCTACATTGCTCAGGTGCATGTGGATTCCTTTGGGGCTAATGGTTATGATGGGGCCAATGATGATCTGGCCTTTGACGTAGCTTGGGATACCTTAAGAAATAGAGGACATAGGACTATAGCACTTAGCCCCGGGGCAGTTTATGACATCAATCATATCACATGGGGGCAGATTAGCTCTAATGATACGATCCAGCCTATCATTATTTATGGAAATGGGGCTACAATACTTTTAGATAGCCAAACGGTTCACCCTGGAAACATCGAAATGACAGGGATTAGTAATGTTGTTTGGAAAGACATCACTTTAAAGAGTAAACATCAACTTGACGATAACCCATACAATATTAATAATTCATTCCTCTACTTGGATGCCACTTCTAATGTGCAGATTGATAATATGCACGTTGTTCGACCCTATAGTCATGGTATTCGAGCAGAAAGGCATGTGCCAACAACGGGGACGGAAAAAAAGGGGATCAACTTTATAAAGTTCTATGGTCGTGGACATCTGGATAATATAACTGAGTACAACTCAGGGTACTCCTACATATATCTTGGGGTTGGAGCTGAGTATAATCAATACGGAATGCTAGATTTTTACGGTGGCCAGGGAGGAGTGAGAGGTCATGGTTCCGCTAATGAATTATACAGCAATGTCATAGCTGAAGAGATGACAGTGCCTCAGGCCTATTTCAATGCAGATAGTATCTACCAAACAGCCATTATCTACTATGAAGGCTCTAATCCCTCTAGCAACAGTGGGAAAATCCAATTAGGAAATATAAAGTCTAATCATAATGGTCGGATTCTAGAAGTGGTGGTAAAGCAAGAAGCTGGCAACGATCCTCCCAGGACAGTAAAGTTTACTAATTGCTCCTTTCTGGTCAATGGTGCTGATATAGATTTAGGTGAGCAGGTTTATCTTGAGAATTGTGATGATGTCATTTTTGAAAGCTGCACCTTTAGACCCAGACAAAAGCCTGGCAGTGCAACTATCATTTTGAATAACTGCAAAGATGTTGTTTTCTCCAATAGTCAGGTTTATCAAACCTCTGGGGGAATTGATGGCTTTGAATTGATCAACAATAGCAATGTCATTCTTTCCAATCCAAAATTAAGTGCCAATAATATCGTCAAAGCTGGATCTGAGGGCAGTGTGATATATTCCAGTGCCCAGGGAGCACCTACCTATTCGGATATCTTTGCCGTACAAGTAGATGATTATCTATCTGAAGGTAGTTTTTACCGATTGGCAGGAGAAACCTCGCTTCAGATAAAGGATGCTACTGCCATAACCACCTCTTTCAAAAATCCGGTATTAGTAATTGATGATTCGACTTACATCGAAGGGTGGCCCCTAACCAGTGCCGAGGAATTAGTGCAGATTGATCAAAATGAAGACAACTGGAGAAATAAGTGGAAGGCCACGAAGGGGTTTGAAAACACTATACGCTTTACAATGGATAGTGTATTGACAGGAGTCAATCAATTGTGGGCAGGGGCAGGCTTGAATAGTATCCTTCTTCGACTTAGACAAAGTACTACTGCTGTAGAAGTGGTTTATAATACCAGCGCAGGAACCGGAACCCTTAGTGCTACAGCTTCATCAGGGTGGACAAAGGATACCTGGTACAATGTCAGGACAACCTTTGAAGAGGATGACTCTGTGAAGGTTTATATCAATGGAGTTTTAGAATTAGCAGATTTGATACCTGGAGGATTTGATATTAGTGAGAATACCAATGGCTTTAGGATTGCTCCAGCGATTAACTCCTTAGTAGGGTTTAATGGTAAGATAGATTTCTTTGAATGGAAGTCCGATGGGATGCTCAAGCCACAGCGGATTCAGTTTGGCAACTATGATCCTCCTATACCTTATACCACTGATGGAGCCAAGACAGGCAATGACTATCGGGCCGATCGGCTTAGTCTTCCAGACTTTGATTTCAGCCTAAACAATGGAGTAATGGAAGGCACTTTCAATGGCTCCAACCTAACGGATTATGCCACCACATCCAGCACTACGGATGCCAGTGGAGATCTGACCATCAATCATGGCCTAGAAACGGCAAGTATAGTGGTTAATGCTAGCACAACTGGCACTACCTTCTATCATGTTCAAGTACACACTAAGACCTCCACTGACTTTAAGATTAGATTTTTTGACGCGACGGGAACAGCAGTGATCAGCACAGCAGTAACTGTGGATTGGATAGCCAGGAAATGATGAAAGACATCCTTAGAAATATCATTCCGGCCATCATCTTGATCCTGGCAGGTGTATCCAATAACATCATGGATACGGTGGATCATCATTATTCCATCAGCTACTTTAAGGACAAGAATCCCCAGTTTTGGAATAAGGATATCAGTTGGAAAAATAAGTATAAAGACTGGCCAGAAGATAAGCGTCCTGCCTACCCAGGAGCAACAAGCTGGTTAGCATGGACTACCGATGCCTGGCATCTATTCAAGACCCTCTTTCTAAGTCTATTTACACTGGCAATTATCCTTTATCGGAGGCAAAGAAATAGGTGGCTGTACATCATGGACTTTATTATGCTGAAAATAGCCTTTAGTGCTGGATGGCACCTGGGCGATTGGATATTCAATTAAAGAGCTCTTTCTATCACATACCAAAGAAAAATTTTCCAAGCATGAAAACAAAAATATGGAGGCTCAACCATCAAATCCAGAAGAAGACATGACCAGGCTCGGCATGAAACTAGTCAATACGATCTATCGCCAAGGCTTAAGCTTTGTATTGATCGCAGCTATGGCCTATTATTTCCAAAGAGAAAATGATAGCCTAAAAGTTCATGTCAACCAATGCAATGAAGAAAAAATAGAAGCGCTTAAGACCCTCCTGGAACGAAATATGACGGCTCTGGAAAACTTTTCCTTTTACTTACGAGATCATAAAATAAGCTATGAAAAAGAATAACTGGGACATTCAGATCCCCGACTATTTTGCCTTCCCTGTACTGGCCAAGTCAGGCCAACAAATTGTGGATTGGGGGCACAAATATCTTAAGGCCAATGAAGTCTATCAAAAGACCCAAGGCGAAAAGGCCATCATCTTTATTTTGGATACTGCAGGGAGATTCGATCATCCAGATCTAGCCGACAATACCCTGCCTAAGCTGGCCAAAAACTTTTCGGATAGCAAGACATTGGAAGACATTCATGGCCACGGCACCCATTGTGCAGGCATTGCAGCCGCCATCGATAATGACAAGGGGGTGATTGGTGTTGCACCCAAGGCACTAATAGTTCCTGTTAAAGTCCTGAATGACCAAGGCTCCGCTGCTTGGCAGTGGGTGGCTAATGGCATTCGCTATGTGGCTGATTTAAACCTGGGTGGACCACTAAAAGACCACAAAAAGATCATTTCTTTATCGCTAGGGGGTAGAACCGGAGCCACAGAATTACACGAAGCCATTAAATATGCCATAGCCAAAGGCTGCTTTGTGATAGCCGCTGCCGGTAACTCAGGCTACAAGCAAGATCAGAACACGGTAGACTATCCCGGTCGCTATCCGGAAGTCATCACCATTGCTAGTGTGGGTAAATCTGAAAATCCATCGGTCTTCAGCTCAGCGGGCGAACAAGTCGATTTAGGTGCACCAGGTGAAGGCGTTTATTCTACCCACAAAAATGGAGGCTATGCCTACCTATCCGGGACTAGTATGGCCACGCCACACGTAGCCGGTGTAGCAGCGCTACTACTCAGCTATTTCCCAGATATCAAGACCCAAGCTCAGCTGGAAGACTACCTAGCTAAGTTTGCCAAAGATGTCTACAATGAGGGCAAAGATCTACGTACTGGATCCGGCACCCCTGTCTTGCCGATTTACTTTGAAAAACAGCCTGATCAAGAAGAACCAGAAGAGGAAGAACCTACCCCAGAACCACCAACCAGAGAAGAAAGGAGCCTGATTGTATCCATTCAGCAACCCTACAGCATGTGGTGGCGGACAATTACCGGCCAAAAGCTGAGTCGAATCTACATCACAGGACTAGAGATTGAGCTAGAAACTAACCTGCTCAGTCCAGATGCCATCGATCAATTGAAGGAGGCCGTTAAATTCTATTTCCACCGTCGCGGTTTAATCCTTTCCGATGGAAAAGACTTTGCTGATGCCTTGTATTGGGCAGGCCGATTCTTAGAACTGATTGTAGGCAAAAAACTGGAGGTATCTATTCACCAGCTGATGGGCTATGATGAGCAGAATCGAACGCTTGTCATTCCGGAAGCCGCTTACCGCAGAAAGCTGCGTAATATCAAGCGAATCCCAGTAGCGACCTTCCTCGTTCCGGAAAACTTTGAGGAATTGGCAGGTTGAGCCAACCAAAACACATTTGATCATTCTCAAAACATAGCTATGAAAACTGCAAATGAAAATCAGTACGGCATCAAGGAAACATCAGAAATGTTTGATGCTGTTATCTCGACAAAAAAAGCCTACGAGAGTAGCGTAGCAGACAATGGCAAAGTAGATTTCCCCAATGATGTACTCAACTTCATTGATCCGCTTACCAAGCTTCCAACCGCTATTAATGGAGCCGATAAGATCCCTAAAGAATTGGGAGATCTAAATCAGGCTGAAATTGAGCAACTAGCCGAGAAATTTGGTGATGTGGTCTATGATGAACGCTATCAGCGTGCCTTTTATGGTTTAGTAATCGCTGGTGATGCCATCAAAGAAATTGTGACAGGAGAGAAACAAGTCGCATAATTTTCAGAGGTGAACATGCTAGCCTGGCTTTAAGCTGGGCTGGCACATTTGCTAGTTGTGATGACATACCAATCCCTCCGCGACTTCCTAAAATTAATCCCTTCTGGAAAGATCACTATCCAGGAGCTGAAGGATCAGTTTGCTAAAGCTGTAGCTAGTAAAGAGGCCCTGAAAGCTGAAATCACCAAGCTATACAAGGTGGTAGACCTAAAGCGAAAGTTCCTCTATTACCGATCTTCTAAAAAAGCAGACTTAGTTGACAACTATTATCAACAATTGATAGGATCTTTTAGGATTACCAAAGGCATGATGTCCTATTCGATGTCTGAATCCTATCAGGAAGCTTTAAAAAGAGTCATTGAGGGCCAAACCCAGGAGCAATTAGATCAGTACGTCCAAGATCGTAAGGCCAAAAAAGCCGCCTTTGAAAAAGCGTTGACTAATCCAGAGACGATTGAGGAGTTTAAGAAATTTGTGATGTACAAGGGAGCAGATGCCCTAAGTGCTGAACAGGAGGCTCGATATGAGGCTTTGATTGCCGATCGGACTTTGGAAGAGCAAGAAAAGAAAGCTAAGACTAAAGCTGCGGTTAAACGGGTTAAGCTTAATAATATTGAGTTCTCCCTACAACAAACAACGCATACCAAAAAAGGACATGACCTGTGGGTGGTTCAACTATCCCAGAGGGTAGATAAAGACAAATATCGTGAGCTAAATAGCAAAGCTAAAAAGCTAGGGGGATACTATTCTAGCTATACCAAGGGCGGAGCCATACCTGGTTTTCAGTTTAAAACCGAGGAGGCTGCTCAGCAATTTATGTCTCTCAAAGCGGGTAATGTAGATCGAGCCGAGAAAATAGCTCAGAAAGCAGCCAAAAAACAATTGAATGTTAGTGAACGATTGTTGGAAATGGCTGACAATTGGGAAGAGCAAGGGAAGGAAAAACTAAACGCCAATCGAAAAACAAATACAGCCCGTAGAGCTAGAATAGCGGCAGGTGTTGAAGCTGATGCAGAGGCTAAGATTTATGTAGCTAAAGTGCTTCGAAATATCGCTAAAGCACTCCACAATAAAGAAATCAAATATCTCAGCCGGATTGATAGCGCTGTACAGTTGGATACCCTTAGAAATATCCTATATCGGGCCAACTATGACCGCATGCGCAAAGAAAACGTGCCTTACAATGAATGGAAGGCCGATTTCGCTAAAGACATCGAGTATGTTACTTACCCCTATCCCTCTTATCACTGGGAGCGCCTCCGGAGGATAGTCAATGAGTTAGAAACAGTCAGGGGGCAAAAGATGAGAGCTCGGCGTTTGTATCGGGCTGCTGTATCGGTGAAGAAAGGTCAATGGCTAGTTCGCTTCAAAAGGAGCTCTATTGAAGATATCAGGGCTATTATTCCCATCATTAAGAGTAAAGTTGATCGAGAGTGGCTTAAAAACGGCCTAGAACAGTATGATCGTATCCAGAGAATGGGCCTTACCAATCTACCTACCCTTAAAACAGCCCTTCGAGAATACCATCAATACGCCCAAGTATCTACCTTAAGTCCAGAAGAAGAACGAACCAAGTTGATTAAGCAGCTAGAGCGGCAATTTGTAGGCAAGAAAATACCTGGCTTTTTTCCTACCCCTCGTCCATTGGTTATTCGTATGCTCAGCCTAGCTGATATTGACGCAGATGACAGCATTTTAGAGCCTTCAGCAGGTCTTGGGCACATTGCTGATATCATCTCCGAAAAACATCCAGAAAACGCGCTCACCGTAATAGAAGACTATTTTGATCTAGCGGAAGCGCTCAAGGAGAAAGGCTATGAGGTCATTAAAACGGACTTCCTGCAATATCAGGAAAAACGTTTTGATAAAATCATCATGAACCCGCCTTTTGAGCGATTGCAGGATATAGACCATGTCCGTCATGCCTATTCCTTGCTTAAACCAGGTGGGCGCCTGTTGGCCATCATGGCCGGAAATAAGGGTGAAGGATCCACGCGACAAAAAATCAAAGATTTCAGAGCATGGTTAGAGGAGATCGGGGCCTACATCGAGGAAAACCCAGAGGGCGCCTTTAAAAGCGCTTTTCGCTCAACGGGTGTTAGAACCATCATGGTGGCGATTGATAAGGAAGAAGGGCAAGCAGCGCCACCTAAAACGATTCCAGCAGAAAAGCCGAAAAAGCCAGCTAAAACGCTGGATCAAGCGCCTTGGCAGATGCGCCTAAAAGAATATGTTTATCTCCGTGGAGATGGATATTCCTTGGCAGAAAAGTACTATACTGATTTTATCGATCATGTAAGTCATTGGAGTGGTGATTGGCCAGTGGATAAGCGGACCGGAGGAACCTGGAATATAGATAAAGCTATCACCCTGCGATACATCAAAGACCATCGAGCCAGTGTCATAGCTGCGCTACAAGAAGGTAAGCCCATATCTAAAGCCGTGCTAAAGGATCAAATGCTTGAGGATAATCCGGTTATCTGGATCAAGATCAGCGATATCAAGCTGGACGAAAAACGCTTTCAAAATCGAGCCAGTCTCAATCAAACGATTGTCGATGAAATTGGCGAGAACTTTGATCCCAACCAATTTGATCCCATCGTCATTTGGAAAAACCCCAAGGATGGTAACACCTACTTACTAGCGGGGCATCACCGGCTGGCCGGGGCGAAAAAGGCAGGTAAATATCGGATTAGCGCCCGCTGGTTTCAAGGTAGCCAGAACGAGGCCATTACTTACGCCAAAGAACTATCCAATGCCAATCGAACCCTTGAAACGCCTTTGGAGCGGGCACAGCTGTATCGCAATAAACTCAAGCAAGGAGAATCTCTAAAAGAATTAAGAAAGCAAGCTAAAAAGCTAGAAGGTAAAAATTGGCGACATATTTTGAACCTAGCGCACCTTAATCCAGGTGGTAAAATGATCAATGCTCTGATTGCTCTAGCTGATAATAGCGATAAACTCACACAGCAAAATCTTGAGAAAATTGCTGATTGGGTTGGTGAGGCTAGAAGGCTATTTGATATACTGACCAATGCACATGAAAATGAAATGTACGACTTCTTACTTGATCAATTTAAAGCCAAAAAACCCAGCATTAACCGAAAGGACACCTGGATTGAACGCATTAGAGCTTTAGTGCAAACTTTGGGTTTCAAGCCTTCCCATGCCTTAAATCTAAAACGCATCCAGCACAAAACAACTGGCGAATCAGAGTACCAGGAGCAGATGAAAGAACTGGACAACCAAATTAAGGCATTGGAGTCCAGGAAGCAGGAACTCCAAGATCGTTTCAATAAACCTACACACCCTAAATATGTCTCTCCGAAACAATCTGATTACAACTCGCTACAGAAAGAAGCTGACAAGCAGATCCAAAAGCTAAATGAACAACTTCAAGTCCTACGCAAACAAAAACTGGCCTTAGCTCAGCAGAAAGGCAAAATGGTTAAAGGAGGCCTAGCTCAAATGGATCTATTCAGTGCAACTGTTCAGGAGGTAGAAAAGGAGGTAGATCAGATTCGCCTACGACAAAGTAAGCCAGAAAGTAAGAAAAAGTCTGCCAATGAGTTGTGGGATACCTACGAACAAGCCTATACTGAGAAAGATTATATACAAATCATTCGAACGAAGCTCAATCGAGCTAGACAAGACAGTGTACAAGTATCGGAAGCTGAGGTTATCCAACTGGGCATTATGATTCGCCCGCTTGTGCAAAGCTACCGAGGTGCTCTAACAGATATCTTAAGCACCAATAAACGTGTTCTAGCTCCTAATCTAAACAACTTATTACGCTGGGCTCAAAAGCCTGGGCGTTATGACCTGGTCGGCGTAGATATCGCCGGAAGCACAAAACCAACTATTCTAGCTCGCGAAGTCAAGCGAGCTCGCATCCTTAACCTACTTGGAATAAAATAATTAAGCTATGGAAAACAAAGATCAATATTTAAACTGGATCTCAGTACTTGTAGTCATTGCAGTGATAGCGGCAGGTACTACTATGGGGATTTATATCGCGAATAAAATACTATAAAGTTGATGAATAATCACTGCTTCATCTGAAGAAATCCAAATCTTTAGCGACCTCAGCACTATCTAGTCCTGACGCGCGCAAATAAGACCTTAGGGTTTCTATCTTCTCCCAGCCTCCCAAGTCAGCGATAATCTTTAAGTTTACGCCTTGCAGAACCAAATGGGTAGCTGCACTACGCCTAGCTGTGTGAGTAGTAACGAATTTCCATTTCGGCCCTGATCGATCCCCTTCAGTCACCAGTGTATGGATGCCAGCCATGGCAGCGATCGTCTTCAGTTTTCGATTGGCCTCTTGATTGGTATCACCAGACAGATCGAAATCCCGTCTTTCGAGGATGCTCCAGGCTGTAGATTTTACTGGTACTACACATTCCTTATTGGTTTTTTTCTGGAAATAACGTAAATAGTATTTATCGTTACTTTCAAAGAAATCCTTGCGGCGAAGACGGATACTATCACTATATCTTGTTAGAAAGTAGTAGCTGATTAGAAAGCGGTCCTTTTCGCGGCTTAAGTGTTCATCGTGTGAGATATCGAGTTTTTCCAGTTGTTGGATTTCCTCTTCAGTCAAATAGATTTTATTCGTTTTGACAGGTATTTTTCGGAAGAGCTTGTGCTGGAATTCTGTATTATCATGCATACGCTTATCCATTGCCAAGCGCATACTAGCTTTTATATTTTTGATATGAACATTGAAGCCTGGAACTCCTGCAAGTTCACCCTCAAAAATAAAGCGTTTATAGCTGTCGTAAAACTCTAAATTGATATCCTGAAAAGACAGATCTTGTATCTGCACATGCTCACAATATTGGGTTAGTCGTGTTAGCGTTGATTTGTAAGTGGTACAAGTAACTAATGAGATTCCTGTTAAACCCGCCTCTGTATCCCTAATGAAATTGCGCAGATATTCCAGATAGCTACCGCTTCTCTCCCTTCCAATATTTTGTAAAGCGCCCCCCTTCAAAAAATGCTGTTCTAGTTCAATAATCCTATTCTTGATAGTTGCATTATAAAGTTGGAAGGATGGATGGGACTTCTTCACCAATCCCCTATTAGCATCAAAATCCCCAGGCAAAACAGAGAGTTTTGTACGAAAATATTTCTTCTTTCCCTCTATATTTACATAGATCTTAATATTACAAGTCCCATTCTTTTTAGGCTCATAAGTCCACAGTACAGCTTTTACAGTCATAGGGCAAAACTTAGAAAATTGTGATAATCTTAGAAAGAACTTAGATAAAATTGTAGAAAAAAGACAATGAAAGATAAGGAAAGAGAAAGAAAAGTTGAACAAAAAAAGAAGATAACCCACTGATTATAAACAATAAAACCGTAAGTCACTGAAAACTTGCAACTTACGGCTTATAAAACCAGAACTCCTGA
>CAJXPD010000027.1 GCA_913057785.1 uncultured Lewinella sp.
CCAAGGGCTGCAACCCAACAAAACCAATTGGGCGAATACCTTAGATACTCCTCCCTTTAAAGCTTATCCAGTGACCTGTGGCATCACCTTCACCTACAGTGGTCTCAAGGTAAACGAAGGAGCGGCTGTGTTAAAGGACAACGACAAACCGATCCCAGGACTATTTGCCTGTGGAGAATTGGTTGGGGGAGTTTTCTACAATGGATATCCGGGTGGCTCCGGACTCACCAGTGGTGCCGTTTTCGGACGTCTGGCGGGGTACTCTGCCGCACAATAGGCTCTAAATAGCTAGTTCTATGACGCGAAACCAACTTACACAAATCCTAGGGTTAAGTGCCCTATTTCTGGGTACATTCTTCCTTTCCTCAACACCCGTTTTAACGCACCTTTCTTCCAAAGACATATTCCCGGTAACCCGGCCATAGTCGTTAACAATATACCTGGTGGAGGTTCCATTAAAGGCGCCAACCTCTTTGCCGAACGCGTCAAGCCTGATGGATTACTCATTCTAGGCACCTCTGGGACTACTCAAATGCCCTATCTCCTGGATGATCCCAGAGTCAGATACGATTACAAGAAGTACAAGCCGGTAATGGCCTATCCTACGGGTGGGGTTGCCTATGTCTCTCCGGCAATCGTTTCGGAGGAATTGCGCCAGCTCAAGGTGACTTCGGTAGAAGAGCAACTGGAAAAGAGTGTACGTATCATCCAAGAGCTAATCGACGGAAATATTCAATTGAAGTATGGAAGTCAGGGCCCAACCTCTCTCGATCTAGTCACTATGTTTTCTTTTGATTTGCTCAACCTGAATGTACAAGCAGTCTTTGGATTCCGAGGGAGGGGAGCGGGAAGACTCGCCTTTGAACGCGGAGAGGTAAAGATCGACTATCAGACTTCCTCTGCTTATCTAAAGAACTCGATCCCCTTGGTAGAAAATGGCGAAGCTATTCCCTTATTTAGTTTTGGTGCGCTGGACGAAAATGGTCAATTGATTCGGGATGAGAGTTTCGCCAATTCGCCAGTTGGTATTATCGACGGAGACACCATGAAAGTCAATGTCCCACACTTTGGAGAGGTATACGAACGGCTGGGGAATTCCCTTTCGGGTATTGAGTGGGACACCTGGTTTGCCTTTATGTCAGCAGGTTTCGGCGGCATGAAACTGTTGCTGACCCCAAAAGAAACACCAGATGAGATCATTGCAGAATTCCACGCTGGCATCAGCGCTATGAAGGAGGACCCAGAATATCAGAGAAATAAATTCAAGGCATTGGGCACCTACAAACAGGTTATCGGAAAACCTGCGGATAAGATTTTTGATCTTGCCACGAATGTAGGTCAAGCAGAAAAACGCTACATGAAAAACTGGTTGAAGGAGAAGTATGATTTGAATCTCATGACGACAGAAAAGAAATAAGTATGCTAGATCTCGTACTACAGGCCCTTCAAACCTTGTTCACGCCTGAACATTTCATGTACCTGCTACTAGGTGTTCTCTTGGGATTGGTCATCGGCATATTCCCCGGTTTAGGCGGTATCGCCGGTTTGTCTTTACTTCTCCCCTTCCTATACGGCATGGATGAGGTTTCAGCCCTTGCCACTTTAATCGGCTTGGTAGCCGTCATCCCCACTTCTGCCACTTTCACCTCTGTGCTCATGGGAATTCCTGGCTCCAGTTCCAGTCAGGCTACGGTCCTAGACGGTTTTGCATTAGCTAAAAAAGGGCAGGCTTCAAGAGCCTTGGGAGCGGCTTTTTCTTCTTCCCTCTTAGGAGGACTGTTTGGGGTTATCATTCTGACTTTCTTTGTACAGATCGCACGGCCAATGATTCTTTTATTTGGTTCTGCGGAGTTATTCATGCTCGCTATTTTCGGTTTGTCAATGGTTGGGTCCTTATCCGGAAAGAGTCTTGTTAAAGGGGTTGTAGCTTGCGGATTCGGGATCTTAGTGGGAAGTATTGGTGCAGCTCCAGCCACTGGAGAATTCCGGATGACCTTTGGTATCAATTACCTCTATGATGGTCTTCCACTAGCTGTTATCGCCTTGTCTATCTTCGCCTTCCCTGAGATTTCTGAGTTGTTTCGGAAGGAGACCGCTATTGCGGAGGAGACTGATATGGGAAAGGCCGGCATGCTTACGGGGGTAAAAGACCTGATCAAAAACAAATGGTTAGCATTACGCTGCGCGGGAATAGGAACGATCGTGGGGGCAATTCCTGGGATGGGTGGGAGTGTGGTAGACTGGATCGCCTACGGGCATGTAGTACAGACCACAAAAGACAAATCTCAATTTGGCAAAGGAGATATCAGAGGCGTGATCGCCCCCGAATCTGCTAACAATGCAAAAGAAGGCGGTGCTTTGATGCCTACCCTCCTCTTTGGCATTCCAGGTTCTGGGTCCATGGCCGTGTTCCTAGGTGGTATGGTTCTAATTGGGATAGAAGCGGGACCTTCCATGGTGACCAAAGACATTGACCTGACCTACACGATTATTTGGTCCTTGGCTATCGCCAATGTTATCGGAGCAGGACTATCTTTGTTCTTAGCCGGCCCCATATCGAAGCTAACGCAAATCAAATTCAGCCTTTTAGCCCCGTTCATGATCATGGTTATCAGCTTCGCCGCTTTCCAATCCACAAAGGATATGATGGATTTGTGGATGTTGTTGTGCTTCGGCCTGATCGGTATCTTCATGAAAAGATTTGGTTGGTCTAGACCTGCTTTTCTAATTGGCTTTGTACTAGCAACGCAAGCAGAGAGTTATCTAAATATGTCGGTGCAGTTTTATGGCTGGGAAATGTTCTGGCGGCCTGGGGTCATTATTATCATGCTTCTTTCTTTGATTTCAGTCTACTATTCTCGTAAGGGGACAGTGGATGAAAATGCAGAATTAATGAAGAAAGAAATGCCGACAGAATTAAACCGAAGACCTCAATTGATCTTCGCTGGCCTTATTCTGATGTTTATTCTAGTGGCCATTTTCGACAGTTGGCAACAATCCTTTTTAGGTAAGGTCTTTACTTTATCCATAGCATATGCCATTCTACCATTTGCCATCTGGTTAATCTGGATCTACCTCAAAGGGGAGGCCACTAATGCAGCTATTTTTGATGCAGAACAAGTAAGCGAAGCAGGCACTTTCAAGGCGCCTTGGTACGAACCTATATTGTGGATCGGAGGCTTATATGTCGTGAGCCTGCTGACTGGATTTATTCCGGCTATCATGCTATTCTTCATTGCCTTTTTCACCCTAAAAGCAAATACCAATGTATGGCGAACAGCCCTACTCACAGCGGCGGGCACCGCTTTTCTAATGCTATTTGGGTATTTTCTGAATCTGGAGTTTCCACAAGGAATATTCTTTTAGGAGTCTAATGTAGGAAAATCCAGCGGGCACCTTTCGGATACGCTTAAAACCATTGACTTCAGCGGTTGTTCTGAGTATATGGAATCGAAATTCCAAATGCCTATTAGTAGAGTATCCAAGTCCATCATAGCAAGTATTTTCTCTATATCGCCTTCGCGGAACACTGATGTTTCTAGAAGCTCAAATAAACACAATCATTCAAAAACACCTTACCTCTATCTCATGGCTGACCCCGGGCGTCCGGCTTATGCTCATCGCCACCTTTGGCTTCACGATCATGCAAGTTTTCGTAAAAGAATTGGCCGGTTTTCATGTTTCACAAATCGTATTTTTCCGTTCTAGCATCACGGCCCTATTCTGCTTAACCCTCTTGCGCCAAAAAGGGGTATCCATATTGGGGAAGAGCAGGAAGTTGCTGATTCTACGCTCGATTTGTGGCATTATTGCGATGACACTATTCTTCATAACTGTCCAGCGCATGCCCTTAGGCGCTTCTTTATCTCTAAAATACCTTTCCCCCATTTTCACCGCCGTGTTTGCGGTTTTGCTGATTCATGAAAAAGTAAAGCCCATTCAGTGGCTCTTTTTTTTGACAGCCTTAGTAGGTGTATTTTTACTCAAAGGATTTGATACCAGAATTGATGTCATCAGCCTGATCATGGGTATTGTAGGGGCTATCTTTGGAGGCTTGGTCTATGTCGTGATTCGTAAAATTGGAAATACGGAACACCCCTTGGTCATTGTGAACTACTTCATGTTAAGTGCCACAATCCTTTCCGGAATCGCCATGACTTTCTTTTGGCAAAATCCAACGCCCTTAGAGTGGGGATTACTGTTCGGAATGGGATTCTTTGGCTACTTAGGACAGCTCTATATGACTCGTGCTTTCCAGGCAGAAGCAGCCAGTAGGGTAGCCCCCGTAAAGTACATTGAGGTAGTTTATTCCTTGGTCATTGGCTTTCTTTGGTTTGGGGAGAGCTATTCCACCTTAGCCTTTGCCGGTATCTTATTGATCCTTCTTAGCATGATTCTAAATCTCAATTTTCGATCAAAGTAGGCGCTCTAAACCAATAACTATTTTCCGTTGAGATTTTCACTTCCCCCGCTGGTTTAGTAGATTTATGTTATGAAACAACCAACTTTAGCAGGGCTTTTTCTCGTCCTAGCCAGTCTTCATATTGCCTGGACTGGCCAATCCCAATCCTTTGATTTTCAACGTCAAGATGATGGTCTTTTGCTGAACGAACAGGGCAAAGCGGTTCTCTTCTTTCAGCAGACACCCAAATCCCTCGAAGGGAAGTACAGTAGATCCAATTATGTACATCCACTCTATGATCTTGATGGAAACGTCCTCAGTGAAGACTTTCCAGCAGATCACCTACATCACCGTGGTATTTTTTGGGCATGGCATGAAATTCTGGTAGGTGGCAAAAAGATTGGAGATGCCTGGGATTGCAATAATATCAGTTGGGACGTCCAGCGCGTTAAAGGTTCCGCCAATGGAGAAACTGGCGCTATTACTACTCGCACTTTTTGGAAATCCACACTCACCGATCAAGATCCTAAACCAACAAAGATATTTAAGGAAAAAACGCGCATCGAGGTATACCCAACCAGCGCTTTTTATCGAGTTATCGATTTTACCATACAACTCAAGCCTCTCTTGAAAGGCATGGCTATTGGCGGATCCACTGATAGCAAAGGCTACGGAGGTTTTTCACCTCGTGTAAAACTACCAGAGGATCTCAAATTCTGGGGAGAACTGGGAGAAGTAAAACCTCAGACGAATGGGATTGAAGCCGGTCCTTGGATCGACATGCTGGGCAGCTTTAATGATCAGGAGGTTTCGGGCGTGGCCATCATGATGCATCCTGAATATCCTGCGGCTCCTCAGAAATGGATTTTACGAGCAAAAGGAAGCATGCAAAATGCTGCCTTTCCCGGAAATCAAGCCTTTGCCATGAAAAAAGGGAAATGGTTAGAATTGCGCTACAGAATGGTTATTCATAGAAAGGAGATTGGGAAGGATATTATCTCTAAACTATATCACGAATTTCTTTCCAAATAAATCTGTTCTTATTCGATAGGATTGGAATTACTCCTTCAAACGAGGATCAAGCGCTTGGGTCAAACCATCGCCGATGTAATTAAAGATGGTCACGCTAATGAAGATGGCAAAGCCAGGCACAACCGTGAGCCACCAGGCTTTGGGGTAATTGCGTGCCTCTCTCAACAAGCTTCCCCAGGTTACCTGCTCTTCTGGCACCCCAATATTTAGGAAAGATAAGGAGGCTTCCAAGAGAATTGCTCCAGCCATTCCAAAGGACAGGGCTATTAGCACAGGCCCTAAGGCATTTGGCAAGGCATGGCGGAAGATGATCTTCCACTGCGTAAACCCTAATGCCCTTGCTGCATCGATGTAATCCATGCGTCGAATTCGTAGCAGCTCGGCACGCACGAATCGAGCCACGCCAGTCCATGCTAATAGGCCGATAAGTAACATTACGTAGAGAATACTCTCTTCTTGAATTGCCGCTACAAAAGCCAGAATTAACAGGAGTCCAGGTATAGCATTTACCATTTCTATCAGACGCATCACGATCAAATCGATCGGAATCACCCATCTTTTGCCTAAAGCGGGAATTCGTTCCAAACGGCTGGATAACAAATTGGCTAAAACCAGGAGCGCTACGATAATCAGAAAACCCAAAAAGAAATTGGTAGCTTGCGCCCCTTCACTGATCGCATAGGATCTACTCCCCCAGCCCCAAAATATCCCAAGGAGTAAGAACAGCAGATTTAGTCCTACCCGAATCCGGGACAATTTCAAACCATCATCGCCAAAGTAACCTGCCAAAGACCCCAATAACAGACCAATCAAGAGCGCTATTGACATCGCTACCATCCCCACCATCAGGGCAGTACGAGCACCAGCAATCATCCCAGCAGCTACATCACGCCCCAGGTCATCCGTTCCTAACCAGTGACGGAACCGCCAGCTCTTGACATTTTGCTTATCAAATGGGCCTTTATAAGTATTCTTGTAATCAAGGCGTTCGCTGGCATAGGGAATCAAGGGCCAAAACTGAGATTCGAAGGTCTGTTCATACCAAGGGGTATTCAAAAACTTGGCTTCCCACTTGGACCAACCCAATTGCACCGCATATTCTTGTATTACCGGGAAATAACGCTTGCCATCTATCTTGCAATAAAGCGGCTTATCATTAGCAATAAAATCACCGGTGATCGCAACAAATAGGATCACCAAAAAGATACGCCAGGACCAAAGCGCCATTCTGTTTTTGCGAAAGCGCTCCCAGGCAAAGGACCAATAGGTTCTTTTGCTCAATTGTTGCTCTATATCTTTCTGTTGCTTTCTGCCAAAAAACATATTAATGGTTTGAACTCTTATTTGCGATACCTCACCCTAGGGTCAACAAAGGCATACAATATATCCGCGATCAAAATTCCGATTAAGGTTACTATTGCTCCTAACATCATGATGGTAAATACCACCGGCCAATCTTTCTGCCCAATAGACTCGATAGTTAACCATCCCATCCCATAAATATTGAAAATCCACTCTATGACTACCGACCCCGTCAGCACACGAGGAAAAATATTAGCGACCAAAGTAATGATCGGGAAAAGTGCATTTCTAAATCCGTGCTTCCAAATCACAACCCTTTCGCTCAACCCTTTGGCCTTGGCTGTACGCATGTACAATTGTTGCAACACCTCCAGCATACTGCCCCTCATTTGCCGACTAATAAAGGCTAAACTGGCATAGGTTAGACAAAATACCGGAAGGACTAAGTGATAAGCTACTTCCCAAAATCTAGACCAAAAAGGTGCATCATCTGGTAAACTTCCCGTTCCGAAAGCTGGAAACCAGTTCATACCATACTCAGAATTGGTAAAAAAGATAATCAGCAAGGTAGCTACCCAAAAATTGGGGAGGGAATACAAGAAAAAAAGTAGTCCCGAAGTCCACCGATCAAATGCCTTTCCTTGATATACCGCGGAATATACCCCAACGGGAATAGCTATTATATAAGCGAAGAATACCGCCAAGCCATTCAAAATCAAGGTCCATTGCAGGGCTTCCCATATCTTGCGGCTCACTGGTCTACGGTCTTGTAGGGATACTCCAAAATCACCCGCAACAAAGCGACTAAACCAATAGTGATATTGATTACGCGTTCCATACCATTTAAAATCAGGTACATAGAGTCGACCTGGCGTAGCCTGAGACTTAATCGCACTATATCTCCCTTCCAAAGTCTTGAAACTAGCTCCGAGCCGCTGCACCAAGGCAGGATCACTGTTGACTCCCACTCTAATGGAATCGAGTGTTCGTTGTACCAACTCATCCTTGTATTGGAGCGGTAGGAAACGAGCATCTGCCCTTACGCTAGTCAAGGCATAGGCAGCCACCGTATCCGGTACTTCAGCTAACTCACCTCTGAACTGTTTAATCTCATGATAGTAGGACTCAATTTCAGGCCAATTCCCGTACTGAGCGATTAACTTGGATAAGGTATTGCGGCGTTCCATCTGCTGAATGCGATACAGGGTATCTGGATAGGCTGCTGAAGAAAGGCTGAAGTAAAAGGCTGGACGATCAAGCCCTAGGGATTGGGCGCATCGTTTGTATTCCAATTCAAAAACGGCTTCATCAAAAGGCGTATCTTCTGGAAAACAAGCCTGCATAACCGGATCACCAGGCGTGCATTTACTCAGCCCAAATGCCAAAAAAGAGATGGCAATCAAAGTTGGGATAAACCAAAGTACACGCTTTAGTAGATATGTGGTCATGGGTTGATTTTCCTGAAAACGCTATGGCAAAATACAAACCGGAAAAAACTAGGTCTTTTCCGGTTTGTACTTTTTTGTGACTCTATTTCCCAGCCGCCATCTGACTAGACCTCAACTTCATAAAGTTGGGAAAGTACCCTGGGAAATAGGCAGATATAGGTGTATCAAATCGCTTGTGAATGGCGAACCTTACACTATAAGTCATGATATAAATCTCCGGCCGTTCGTCGTATATCATTTCCTGCAAGTCACCATACAGCTTATAACGTTCCTCCTGGTCTAATGTTTCTTGGATTTTGGTCATGAGTGCATCTGTGTCTGCGTTTCCAAAACCTGTTCGGTTATCACCTTGGGTATGGTAATTTTGTCTTGGCTCCCAGTTTGGAGCTAGGCTTCGACCTGCACCACTCAATTCGTAATCACCTGACCGTTGTCGAGTAACCAGTTCACGACCATTGGCTGCACTACCATCTAGCTCTATTTCAACCCCTGCTCGTCGAGCATTTTCCTGGATAATCAATGCCGTTCTTTGAGCTGTGGCGCTAGAACTTGAAAAAGAGTAGGTCAATTTCATTTCCTCTCTTTTCCCGCCGATTTCTTTATCTACCGTTCCATCCTGATTAGTATCCGTCCAACCGGCCTCTGCTAACAAGGCCTTAGCTTTTTCGATATCATAGGCAGGAATTTCTAGGTCCTTATTGTAGAAAGGCTGAGATGGATGTACGGGAGAAGCTAGTCTCTCTCCTATTCCGAAATAAACCTGTTCAATAATAGCATTCGCATCAATCGCATGCGATAGGGCCTGTCGAACTCGCTTGTCTGATAATTTCGGGTTATTCGTGTTCAGGGAAATGTAGGCAATGGCCAACATCGAGGGGGAGTAAAACTCATAGCAATCTGTTACAGTTGGGTCTTCCTTCATATCCATAAAAGTAGCGGGGTCTATGGAAGGAACCACATCAATTTCTCCCGCCTTCAAACCCTGAAAGGCAGTTGCAGCTTCCTTAATCGGTCTGAACACTAAACGGTCCGGAAAGGCTTCCAGGCTTCGATACTTCGAGGCTAGCGGATCACCCCACCAGTCTGCCTTTTTCTCCAGGACTAACTCCTGACCCGTTTCCCAACCAACAAATTTGTAGGGACCAGAGCCGCTGACAAACCCAACCTCTCTACCATATTTTGCCAGCTTAAACTCATCGGCAAATTTCTTGAGGCGATCATCAGAAGCAACTAGTTGTTCCACTTTAGCAGCATCCGTAAATTCAGACACAGCGATATCAGTCAAGTATCCATTTGGATCATAAACACTGGCTGGCATAACCGGGAAAGTACTGGAGGTTTTCTCTTCTCCACTAAAATATCGCTTGTCTGTCACGACAGTAAAACGCTTCGGGTTATCCTCATCAACTACTACATCTTTTATCAAAGAGATATGCGGCCGAAGTCGTACCGCCGGAACCTCTGGATTAAGTACAGCCTTTAAGGTAAATGCATAATCATGACCGGTCACTGCACTTCCATCCTCCCAAACGGCTTCGTCCTGGATTTCGTAGGTATAGCTTGTCCCCCCGGCAAAGGGTCCTTCTTCGATTAGCGTAACGGCTGGGCGTTCCTTTGCCAATTGCGGAATAAACTCCAAGGTCTCAGGATCCAGCGTTAAGAGGAAAGAAAAGACTTGATAGTTCAGTTGGTTAGCATAACCCGAGGTAGTTAGCACAGGGTTTAACATATCAGGTTCTGCTTCCAATCTCAAGACTACTTCATTGTTGGTTCGTTCGCAACTAGCTAAAGCAGCAGTATCGGCACCTTCCTTAGAATCTGTTTTGCAGCTGGCCAATAGGCAGACAACCAGGCAGCTGATAAAAAGTACACGTACGTGATTCATGGGTCAAATTTTAGGATAATGATTAATGGCTCCCTATTGCACTACCAAATCTTCCATCAACTGAAAGGCACCTAATCTAAAACCAGGTCGGATAGAGCTGGCTTGCGCTTCGAAGCGCCGGTGAAATGCCAATCTTTCTAAAGGAGCGAATAAGAAAATTGCAGGTTGCTCGTCGTAAATTATCTCTTGTAACTCTAAAAATAGTTTTTTGCGCTCTTCTTGGTCGGTTGTAAGTCGTAATTCATCAATTAGCTGATCAACATGTGGATAGCTAAATCGCGTTCGATTCAAGCCTCTAGGATGATCGCTTTCGGTATGCCAGATCGCTTTAGGGTCTTCCTCTGGCTCATGTCCTGGCGAAAGAGCCCCTCCAAATAGATCAAAATTCCTATTGGCAAGATCTTGGACCATTACACTCCGGTCTACGGAATTGATATTCACATTCACCCCTACCCGCTTGGCTTGTTCTTTGAAATACAAACTCATATTGGTTCCAAATGTACTTGCCTGATATTCCAGATAAGTGAGCGAAAAATCTACTCGTTCGCCATCTATCTCGCGATCCAAAATGCCGTCTCCATTGGCATCTTCCCAGCCAGCCTCCGTAAGGAGAGCTTTGGCTTTTTCAACATCATATTTAATGGGATCTAAGCCTTTATGTGAAATAGGTTTCTTTGGATGAATTGGCCCTGTAATCGGCTCAGCATAACCATAGTACAAGGTATTGATCACCTCATTCACATCTACCAAATGAGCTAAGGCTCGACGCGTTCGTTTGTCGGAAAGCAACGGTGACTGCGTGTTCATTCCGACGAAGTAAAACTGAAAAGTAGAAGGAGTATGCAAGGCATAAACATCCTGGATATTTTCATCTGCTTGCAATTCGGAAAAGGCCTTTGAATCCAATCTTCCCGCCACATCTAGCGCTTCATCCTTGATGGCTGAAATAGTAGTATTTTGATCCCTCACCACTTGGAAAATGATCTTTTCAGGGAAGGCACTTAAACTAGGAAAAGCCTCTTCCTTTCCCTTCCCCCACCAATTTTCTTTCAATACCAACTCTGCACCTTGTCCCGTTTCAAAAGAAACCAATTTATACGGACCAGGGCCTGACACGCCCTCTGGCTCCAGGTTGTGTAGAGGAGACGTGAATGCATCAGCAAAAGTTTTTAGGTTTTCGTTGCTTTCCGCCAATTGCTGTGCCTTTTCTACGTTCGTAAGGTCTGCCAGAGGAATATCCGCCATCAAGTCATTAGGGTCATAAACGTAAGCCGGCATGACGGGTAAACTACTCAAGCCTAATTCTTGCAACATATAGGGCTTCTGCGTAGTAATCGTAAACGTCTTAGGATTAGCTTTATCAACCTCTACACTCGCAATAAAATCAAAGTAGGAACGCAAGTGTGCTGCCGGTACTAGTGGGTTAAATAAGGCTTTAAGCGTAAAAGCCATATCCTCTCCGGTTACTGGTGTACCGTTGTCCCAACGGGCTTCTTCATGCAAGGTGAAGGTGTAAGCCAGATTTCCTGAATATGGTCCAGTCTCAATTTCACTAACTACTGGTTTAGCCACTGCCAATTGAGGGACTGGTTCCAAAGTTTGTGGATCATATGTCATGAGATATGGAAACATATACTCGAATACCATACGACTTTGGGCATCCGTATATAAGATAGGATTGAAGGTTCTAGGGTCTATTGGCATTCTGACCCTTACCACATTGTCTTTTTGCTTGAATTTCGAGATATCTACGACTGTCTCTTGCTCACCTTGGGGCGCCTCAGAACGGCACATAGATAAACTTAGCGAGAGTATCAGCAGGAGTGACATGCTGAAATGCTGTGTTACTTGATATTTCATACTGGAGGGCTTTTAAAAATAGCTTGCCGACAATTTACATCAAGAGGAGGACCATCCATCTACCGAAAAACTGTTCCACGGATTCTTGATCTCTTGGACTTGAAATCGCGTAAATAATGCTCAAGTCCTAATATATTCTTTGGTACAGGTGGTTAAAATATGTTATGAACTAATTTGAACTTCTTGGCTTCGCAGATAGCTAATAGGTTTTGATCAGTTCTATGTCTGAGAGCCATATTTAACTTTTAAGAACGATCAAAATTAAGTCATTTGACAAGGAATCAAAAAAATTATGCTGCTACAAGTTACAAACCCTAATCCATATGCCATCTGGCTAATCCTTCTCTCATGTCCTAGTATATCGATAGGATAGGTAATCGAACTATCGCAATCGATTAATCTCCTGCGCCTTACAGGTAATCTTTAATACTATATTGCTTTGACAGCACTTGACCTCAAACAAAATAATCCCTAACTTTAGTAAAGCGAACAAGCCTTACCTGAGTAGATATCACACGTAAATTAGCATTTTAAACCAAATTATTCTGTTATGGCATCTAATAACACCTTACGGTATTCAGATCGGGAATTGGCGACCTTCAAAGAAATCATCGATGCCAAATTATCCAAAGCCAAGGCACAACTGTTGCAATTACAGTCGCAGATCATTGAGGCTACCCAAAATTCCAGCGATGCTCATGGAGCTGACTGGATGGACGATAGCAGCATGAACGCGGAGCTAGACATGCTGAATACGATGGCAATCCGGCAAAGAAAATACAAGAAAGAGCTGGAAAATGCCCTCGTTAGAATTCGCAATAAGGTCTACGGTATTTGCATGATCACAGGCAATCTAATCGATAAGAGACGATTGATGGCCGTTCCCACCACCACCAAAAGCGTAGCGGCCAAGAATGCGATGAGCAGTGGCCGGAGCGCTAAAGCTTCAAGGTTTTCCAGCCGTAGAAAAGGCAGACAAATTATTTCAAAATTCAAATCGGGGAGGAGTAAGAAGGCAAAATCTGCCACGTCCACGAACTCCGACGAAAGTCTACTTTCAAATCTTTCGCCGCTGCCTTCAGTAGAAGACATTCCTATGGATCAACGACCTAAGATGGGCGATATAGAGTAATCCAATTCTGTATCGACTATTTCGAACTTTTGACTCGGGCTAGACCAGATTTTGCTTGCTGGTGTAGCCCGGTTTTGTATTCGTCTGGATTGATCGACAAGCAGCGTTTGAAATAGGTCCGCGCCTGCTCCTTTTCTCCAAGTTGCTCATGGATCAGTCCGATCTGTAAAGCGGCATTACAGGCAAAGAAATAGGACTCCTTAACGCCATGTGTAATGGTCTCTTCATAGGCATCAATGGCTTCTTGCCAACGTTCCAAACCATGCAAAATGCGTCCTAGGCGATAGGTATACTCCAATTGATCCCGCTTCTGCGTAAATGCAGTTCTATCTTGTGTACGCATTAAATCGTGAGCACGCCGGAAGTAGGCTCCATCGAACAGCAGGCGAGCCTTGACCAATACTTCACTTGGTCGATGAGTTGACTTGGCCTCTTTAAATGCATTTTTGTCACCACCGGCAATAGCCTCGCCATTATTGAGACACGCCTTCATATAGGCGGTGTATTTCGAACTTTTCCCATTGATCAAGGATTGCCAAGCCAGTTTCTGGTAAGCCTCTTTCACGTAGTAGGGCGTCTTATTCCGAGCTAAAAACCGCTGGAAATAGGGTGCAGCATCGCTGTCTAATCGCCTCAATTTGGCTAAGCCAAGCATATAATCTAGGTAGGGAAAATCCAAACGATTTTCATCCTTCTGAAAGTTGTTAAGAATTTGAATGGCCTGGTCGTTATGTCCACTGCGCATGGCAATATTACTCATGATGAAGCAGTGCAAAGGATTGGTCCTAGGCGACAAGCCTGAGGTTCGAATCACCTTCCATGCCGCTTTTTCATCCTTCGCCAAATGCATGAGTAAATAGGCGTACATACTTCTTGCTTCCTCACGAAACAAGAAATTATTTCGATCACCATAAGCTACTACTTCTTCTAGTTCTTTGCGTCCCTGCCGAATCGTTCCATTCAAGCTAGTCAGCAACTTAACTCCCCATTGATAATTGTCTGGTATCGTGCCCACCATGGCATGTAGGATACCCAAATCTTTAAGATTGGGAATAAACTCTGGGAAACGCTTTCGGTTTTTCTCTAACAATCGATTGGCCCGATTGATATCCATGAAGCCATTTAATTGCTCCCCAAAACGGAGTCGTATCAAGGCCCATTGCAAATAGATCTCGGCTTGGACATAGAGAAAGTAGGGAGAATCCTTATCTCCAGCACTAACCCTTTCAATGCGCTGGGCTCGTCTTGGCTTTAGTCTATCAAAACTCTTTTGATCACCGTTGACGTAGAGGTAGAAAAAGTCTAGGTAGTTCTCTAGATGGTGTACGATTAAATTATCTGGTGATTTAAATTTCAGAGAAGCAATCCCTTCGTAGGCTTTAGAAAACTGTAGGCTGGTAATAGCTTTGTAGACGGTTTCGCACTGCGCATTATATTCGAAATAGCCTTGGGCAGGCAGAATATAGGGCAGGCAGAAGAGATAGAGCAGAAGTAGTCTTCGGTTAATCATGGGATGTTTTAAGAAGGACAAGTTGTCAAAGACAGCAAGAGGTTGACGATAGCAATCATCAACCTCTTGTTAGTTGCTATATCGAAGTACGATTATTCGGTAGTAGTAGGTTCGCCTTTCACTTCTGCTACGATCTGCTGGTCTACAAGAATTCGACCACAATGCTCACAGGCGATAATTTTCTTACGTTGTCCGATTTCCAATTGCAACTGCGGTGGAATCTTGTTGAAACATCCGCCACAAGAATTACGCTCTACAGATACTACAGATAGACCATTACGGTAAGAAGTACGAATCTTATCATAAGCCTTGATCAAACGATCTTCGATCGTTTTTCTAGCCTTATCCGATTCCTTCTTCAACTTATCTTCTTCTTTCTCTGTTTTTTCGATAATCTTTTCCAGCTCCACCTTCTTCACCTCTAAGTCCTTCCGCTTTCCGTCGATACGCTCATTGGTGGCACCTAGCGTCTCCTGCTTCTTCTCAAGTTCCACGCGTGATTGGCGCATCTTCTTTTCAGCCAGTTGGATATCCAACCGCTGCATTTCTATTTCTTTGGTAAGTGCGTCGTATTCTCTATTGTTCTTCACGTTATCCATCTGCGTCTGGTAACGTTCGATAAGCGCTTCTGCCTCCTTAACGTTGGCAGTATGCCGGCTCATCTCTCCTTCTAGTTCTTGGATTTGCCCTTCCAGGCGTCCGATTCTGGTCTCCAAACCGGCAATATCGTCCTCTAAATCACTCACTTCCATAGGAAGCTCACCCTTCATAATTTGGATTTCATCGATTTTGGAGTCTATTACTTGAAGTTCGAATAAGTTCTTAAGCTTTTCAGCAATTGTCAATTCCGCCATTTACGTTTATTTTAAAGCTTTTGTTTGGATGATTTGATCGATCAACACCAATAATGGATCGGATTAGTGCGCACGCTTGTGCAACGAACCGCAAAATTACTAAATTTATCTGATATTATCTCGGCTAGCAAATCAATTGTAAATTGCTCACTTTCAAAGTGTCCGATATCAGCAATGATTATGTTTTGATCGGCATCAAAAAACTCATGATACTTGTAATCTGCCGTAATAAAGATATCTGCTTTTTTGCGAATGGCTTGCTTTAATAAAAAGCCGCCTGCTCCTCCGCAAAGGGCGACATTTTGTATCGATTTGCCACTTAGTGCTGTGTATCTTATACAGTCAAGCTGCATGGCCTGTTTCAGATGTGTCAGGAAACTTTCCTCTGACATGGGTTCTGGCAAGCTACCAAACAAGCCTGATCCCACATTAGTCGCTTTATTCTCAATATCAGTGATTGAGCTATGTGCCTCGGCTGCTTCCAAAATCCGCACCACCTTGGATTGTATGCCTTTTTCAAACTGCCCCTCCAAACGATGGCCTTGCTGATGTAGCGCAATCACCCCAGCCGCCTTCAACTCATCGTATAACTGTAAGGTACGATCATCAAAGGTGTAAGCGATGAAGCCCTTAAGCACAGCTTTTGGCGCTAAAATCTGAGTATTTTCCAAGCCTATCTTCTCTCCGATCTTTGCATTGACCCCCTTATAGTAAACATTATCAAGGTTGGTATGGATCGCGTAAATAGCAATGTTATGCTGGATCGCCTTAATGATGACCCGCTCCACGTAGTTTTTCCCCGTAATCTTCTTTAATCCCCGGAAAACAATCGGATGATGTGCCACCACCAGATTACAATTTTGGGCAATCGCCTCCTCTATCACCGCTTCTGTCGAATCCAGGCAGGTCAACACCCCAGTCACCGCTGCTTCTTTATCACCGACAATGAGTCCCGCATTGTCATAACTTTCTTGGTAGGTTGGGGGTGCAATACTTTCCAAGTGTTGAAGGATCTCCTTAATCTTCGTCATAGGTTTCTTATACTGTAGTTAGTGTTTGGTAATTCGTTTCTGTAGAGTAGTTTATTTCTATTGTAGTTGATCAATTTCTTCCGAAAGCAAGTTTATTAAATCTTCTACATCTCTTTCTGCTTGATGATACAAACCTAAAATATAACTATCATTCCGATGTGCCCATTGTAAAATGGGGCTAATTTGCTCATCAGCCAGCAGTAAAGTGGTATCCACTATCTGATACCTCCGCTCTTGGTACCTCATGTGCTTTAACAACAAAGGCTTAATATATTCTCGGTGATGGTTGATATGCCGCTGCTCATTGTTCACGATCCATTCCTGCGTAATATCGTAATAGGTTAGCAGATCTAAACGTAGGGAATCATTAGAAATTATTTCCAGCCCCCTAGATTTTAGCATCTCATAGGGTGCAGTATTCGTAATGAAGGTAGTCGTACCGATAAAAAAGGGCAACACTATTTCCAGAGAATCCAGCTTGGTCGCCTTGGCTTCCCATTTGTCAATAACCCATTGGTAGGCCCTTACGCGCCCACCATGCCCGACAATGTTCACCTTAATATCTTGTAAATCCTTCTCCAAACCATCCTTCAGCTCTTTCAAGGTTTCCATTTCCACCACCTTCGCCGCCCTTCTTTCATTCCAATTGCTAAACGAAATCGCCAAGCTAATGCCAATAAAGATCAAGAACACCTCGCCCAACGCATAGGTCCAATTCACCTTCTTCAAGGTGTTGTTCCACACCTGCCGAACTCTGGCTCCAACTTTTCTTTTTTCTGACATAACTAGCAGCTTATCGCGATGCTAAAGAAAAGAAACTTTTTCCAAAAAAGCCCTTTTCATTCCCTACCATATCGCCCACCCGCCAAAATTTTAGCTCCGCCTTTTTTTTGCAAGTTGGAACAAATTCCGTTAACTTTGCGTTCTTGAAATCAGGGTATCAGAAGCGATGCCTGAATTGATGAAATGGTCCCATAGCTCAGTTGGTTAGAGCACCTGACTCATAATCAGGGGGTCCTTGGTTCGAGCCCAAGTGGGACCACTAGAAAAAGCCCGTTCGACACTAGTTGAATGGGCTTTTTCATTTGATTTCTCATGTAGGAAGCCCATGCGATGAGTTCTCGCATGGGCTTCCTACTACTCAGCATGGACACTTTAAGAACCTATCTATCGATTAGGTAGTCTTTCCTGCAACTCCTGGTAATGACTAAGTAACGTTCTTGTTTCCGATTCCCGTTTGCCACGCACAGGTGCATACGCCCCACGCATTTCCAAATCCCGAATCTCTTCCTCATTCCAAAAATGAGGTGCATAACTCGCTCTGCGCTCCGAACCGCCCATTTTCCCTGATCCTACACTACCGGATTTTAAGCTTTGCCCCACCTTTAGCATTTCCTGGAAAGCAACTAATCTGCGATGACTCTTCATGATTATACTTTTTAAGGAATTAAGAACTGATACAAAGGTAGGGGGGATGGGAAGGCCGTGCGTGGAGTAATGTTGCGGATTGGGGGATTATTGTTGCAATTCTAGTCTTAGCTCGTATACATCGGAAGTTTGACAAACTTCCGATGTATACGCCCCCGTTTACTCCCCCCGCAAAGAATCCACTGGATTCGCCAAGGCAGCCCGTACCGACTGAAAACTCACCGAGAAAATCGCTATACCAACTGCAGCAACCCCAGCCAATACAAACACCCACCAATTGATCTCAATGCGGTAGGCGAAGTCCTGGAGCCATTGCTGCATACTGTACCAGGCAATGGGCGTGGCGATAACCAGGGCAATGAGCACCAAGCGCAGGAAGTCCTTGGAGAGGAGTTGGACGATCTGCGGGGTGTTGGCGCCGAGGACTTTGCGGATGCCGATCTCCTTGGTGCGTTGCTCGGCGGTGAAGCTGGCGAGGCCAAAGAGGCCGAGGCAGGAGATGAAAATGGCTAGTAAGGCGAAGGTTAGGGCGATGCTACCGATTTGTTGCTCGGCTTCGTACATGCTGGAGAAGGAGTTGTCCATGAAGCGGTAGGAGAAGGGTTGCTCGGGGGAGAGCTTCTTCCATTGGGCTTCGAGGGATTGCACTACGCTGGCGCTCTCGGCGGCGGAGAACTTGCAGGAGACGTGAGCGGTGGAGCGACCGATCAACAGACTCAGTGGGCCGATGTTTTCGCGGAGACTCTCCCAGTGGAAGTCTTTGACGACGCCAATAATGGTGTACTCATCGAAGTCTTCGGGATTGGGTTGGCCGGTGACATTGTCGGAGGGTTGATAGAGGCGTTGACCGATGGGGTTGTCCCAGCCGAGAATGGCAGCAGCCGTTTCGTTGAGGATGATGCCGGAGCTATCGGTGGAGAAACTGCGGTCGAAGTAGCGGCCGTCAGCCATTTCCAAACCGAGGGTTTCCAGGTAGTCGAAATCGACGCGCCATTGACCCATATTGATGGCGTTGTCTTGGCGGAATTCACGGCTGGTGACAAAGGTATTGTTGCTGCGAGAGGAGGGGACAGGGAGGTAAGAGCTAACCGTTACGGATTTAATACCAGGTTGTTTCTTGATTTCTTCTCGATATACCTCCACTTTGTCTCCTAGGGCATAGGCATTATCCACTATGATTACCTGATCCTTTTGGAAGCCTAGTTTTTTGTCCTGGATATAGTTGAGTTGCTTGTAGACGAGCATGGTACCGACAATCAGTACGATAGATGTGGTAAACTGGAATACCACCAAAGCACTACGCAAACCACCGCCTCTATTTTTACCTACCGTCTGGCCTTTCAAGATCTTAATGGTGTTAAAGGCGGAGAGAAAGAAGGCGGGATAACTACCGGCAACCAAGCCGACCAGACCTGTACCTAGGGCTAGCGCTAACCAAAAGCCACCGCTGCCCCAAGGCATGCTCAAGTCTCTGGTGGAAAGTTCATTGAACCAGGGTAGGACGAGGGCAGCTAGGCCCACGGCCAATACTACGGCCACGATAGTTAAGAAGACTGTTTCACTGAGGAATTGACTGACTAGATTGGATCGTAGGCCTCCTAATACTTTTCTTACACCAATTTCCTTAGCGCGCTGAGCAGAGCGGGCGGTGGTCAGGTTCATGAAGTTGATGCAGGCGATGAAGAGCACGAAGAGAGCAATAGCTCCAAAAACCCAGATGTATTGAATATTGCTGTTGGCGGAAAGCTCGATATCCAGGTCGGAATAGAGGTGAATATCGGTAAGGTCCTGTAAGGTATAGCGTGCATATTGGCCAGTGGCTTCGAACTCTTCTAGGGAAAGGTTCATCATCATCTTGGCCGTCTCTGCGATCTTTTGCTCGGAAAAAGCATTGAATTTGGTCTTGAAGGCTTCTACATCGGTGCCGGGTCGTAGCAAGAAATAGGTGTGAAAATTATTGCTGGTCGCCCAAAGTGGAGAGGCTTGTTCCACTTCACGATTCCCATTCATGGAAATGAGGAAATGGGCGTCAAAGTGGTTATTGGAAGGAAGGTCTTCGTAGACGGCAGTGACTTTACATTTTTGCCGATTGTCCAATACTAAGGTCTCTCCCATCGCCATTTGGATGGTTCCAAAGTACTTTTCAGCCTTGGTTTTCGAGATAGCGATGGTATTGGGTTCCTCTAGGCAAGTTTTGGGATTACCGGCGAGGATGGGTAATGGAAATACCTCAAAAAAACTTGAATCGACAGTAAGCAGCTCTCGCTCCTCAAAATTCTGTTGCATATCTCCGTCCCGCTTCACCAAATAGGTCCCATACTGGCGTAGACGACAGAAGGTTTGCACCTCTGGCATTTCTTTGGCTACATCAGGACCGAGTACGGCAGCCGAGACTGCCATATGTAATTCACTTCCTCCAAACTTAATATCACTATATGGGCGAACGATACGTTCCGCTTGCGGATTCCAACGATCGTAACTTAATTCGTGGGCAATAAAAAGTGAGATCAAAAGGAAGCAAGTCAAGCCAATAGCTAAGCCGGCTATATTGATAAAACTGAACCCTTTATACTTCAATAAATGTCGTAGGGCGATCTTTAGGTGATTCTTAAACATAGTCAGTCGGGTTTATTGTGACATTCCCGTCTTTGACGGGGCCGTGCGAAATAATGTTACAGGCGTTCATCTATAGGGATGCAATCTAGCGGGCAATCCCCCTACTCTCACCTATATAGGGTTACATTTTATTGCCCTACTTTTATAGCAAATTCCCGAAATCATGAACCACCTGACTCGACAACATCTCGCCCTATTCATGCTGATAGCCCTAAGTATGGGTTGTACCGACAATGCTGAAAAAGCGGCTGTTACTGCCTATGGTCCCTTCTTAGGTATGCAAGCTACGGAAACACCTCAGCTGCTCGCCCCCGATCTGCTAGCCTCCCCGATGGTAGAGTTCAATGGCACTTTTACACCTGATGGAAAGACCTTCTTCTATACCAGTGATATCCCCAATCACGGCATTATCACCTTCACAGAAATGCAAGAGGATGGGACTTGGACTTCTCCAGCCGTTGCTCCATTCTCAGGAACTCATTCCGAGTACGATCCTATTTTCTCTCCGGATGGTAGGCGTTTATACTTCAGCTCTAGACGGCCTACTAATGCATATGAAAATAAAACAAAAAGCAATATCTGGTGGGTGGAAAGAGAAGGGGACTCTTGGAGTGATCCGACGCTAATCCCCTTGGCAGATCAAGATGTATACTATAGCTCTCTTACGCGTAGTGGAGCTATTTATTTTAATATTTGGAGTAATGGCAAACTATTCAAAGCGAGTCCGGAAGGGAATAGCTTTCAGATAGATACCCTTTCTGACATCCTACACACCCAAGGTAATATTGGTGATCCCTTTGTTTCGCCGGATGAAGATTATATCATTTTTAGAGGATATGGAGAGGACAGCTTCGGCCAGGGGGACCTTTTCATTAGCTTCAAAGTGAATGGAGAATGGACCGTCAGGCAAAATCTTGGTGAACCTATCAATAGCAAAGACCTAGAAATTTGCCCCTACGTGACCCCAGATGGCCAGTTCTTTATTTTCGCCAGTAGCCGTTTGCAAGTTCCCTATGTAGCTAAACCGTTGCAGGTATTTAGCGAATTACAGCGCAAATTCAAAACTGCTGACAACGGCGAACTCAATATTTACTATATCTCCACCAGCTTTATTGATCGACTCAAAGCCAATGTTATTCCCCAGTAAGTAGAGGTGCTCACTGACATACTGTACTGCATCAACTAAAGGTCATTTGCTTACTTACCTACTAGTAAGTATATTTGCACCCGATGAGTGATACACGTACTGAGATATTGAACCTAGCGGAAAAGCTAATCCGACAGCGCGGGTACAATGCCTTTAGCTATAAGGACATCTCTGTTCCCTTGCAGATTAAAAACGCCGCGGTACATTATCACTTCCCCAGTAAGGCCGATCTGGGTATTGCCATCATTGAAAGGACGCGGATACATTTCGCTCGAGATTCTAAAAAATGGGATCAGCTCGCTCCTTTGGATCAGATCAAGGCTTTCATTGGCATCTATGAAGCCAACCAGGCACAGCGGCTACGATGTTTTATGGGAGCACTCGGGCATTCGTACGAAACATTGCCTCCAGCTATGCAAGCGGTATTGGCCAAGGCAAGTGCAGAGATTCGGTCATGGTTAGAAGGAGCACTTGAAAAGGGCAAAACCAGTGGAGCCTTTGGCTTTAAGGAATCCGCGATTGAAAAGGCGGACCTCATTATCACCTCCATGCTTTCATCTTTGATTCTGTTACCGATCACCAAAGATGATGTCCTGGCCAATGTCAGAAATTCGATACTAATGTCTTTGTAAGTGTTTTTTTTGCCACTTAAACTTACTTATTAGTAAGTAAATAATAGATTATGAATAATCCAACAAGAGTAGTTATCACCGGACTAGGCGCTATTACCCCTCTCGGCAATACCGTTCAGGAGTTTTGGGACAACGCCTTAGCAGGGAAAAGCGGAGCCAGTACCATCACCCGATTCACCCCTGATGCCTTCAAAGCCCAATTCGCTTGCGAAGTCAAGGGTTTTGATCCGAGTCTCCATTTAGATCGTAAGGAAATTAAACGGAGTGATCTCTTTACGCGTTTTGCCTTGTACGCTGCTGCCCAGGCGATGGCGGATAGCGGACTGGACATGGAAAGGGTCTCTCCATTTGATGTGGGCGTGATATGGGGATCTGGGCAAGGCGGCATGGAGACCTTTGAGGAGGAGGTGAAGGAATATGCAGGACAGCCGGAGCGCCCCAGATTTAATCCCTTCTTTATCCCTCGCTTAATCACCAATATGGCTTCTGGAATGATCTCCATTAAATTTGGTTTGCGAGGAATCAATTACACCACGGTATCTGCCTGTGCTACCTCCAATTCAGCCATCATGGATGCTTTCAACTACATCAAATGGGGCAAGGCTAAAGCCATTCTCACCGGAGGTTCTGAAGCCCCGATTACGGAGGCTTCGATCGGGGGATTCACGGCTATGAAAGCCATGTCCAAACGCAATGAAGATCCTGCCTCCGCCTCCCGCCCTTTTGATACCCAAAGAGATGGCTTCGTCATGGGCGAAGGGGCCGGCGCCCTTTTACTCGAAGAATATGAGCATGCTAAAAAACGAGGAGCCCACATCTATGCCGAAGTTATCGGGGCCAGTATGACTGCAGATGCCTATCACATGACCGCCACCCACCCAGAAGGACTCGGAGCCGCCAAAGCTATGGAACTCGCCCTCCAAGAGGCTCGCTTAAATATCGAAGAGGTCGACTACTTGAATGCACATGCCACTTCCACCCCAGTCGGAGATCTAAGTGAGGTGAAAGCCATTACAAAAGTATTCGGCCAAAAAACAGAAAATTTGAGCATCAGTGCCACCAAATCGATGACGGGCCATCTTTTAGGTGCGGCTGGCGCGGCAGAAGCCCTCCTTAGCATCAAGACTATACAGGAGGGCAAGATTCCTCCAACAATCAATGTTGTTGAGTTGGACCCGGCCATACCTAAAGGAATACACATTGTGACGGGGGAAGCCATCGAAAAAACAGTTAATGTTGCTATGAGCAATACCTTTGGATTTGGCGGTCACAATGCCATCGTGATCTTCCGTAAGTTGTAGTGAATGATTGAATTTACCTGACAGAATTCATGGTCTAGAAATACAATTCTTGTCGATTTGGAAGGAGTGCATTGATCTATCCTCCCTGTTATGCGTTAATTAGTTGAAACCAGTTCTTTTTGACAATCAAGCTTTCTCTGAGCTCAAATTCTAGATCGTCTTCGGTCTTGTGCTGAGAGGGGTATGATGTTAAACAGCTGGCTTCGGAAAATTAACATCACCCGAAAGTATTTGTAACACCATGAACCTCGACGCCTATCTGTCAAGGATCAATTTCCTTGAAAACCCTACTGTAGATCGCGAAACACTCTTTGCCCTACATCGCCAGCACGTACTTAGCATACCTTTTGAAGATCTAGACATCCACTGGAATATTCCTTTAAACATTGATCGGGATGCATTAATGGATAAAGTAATAGAGCGAAAACGGGGCGGCTTTTGCTACGAACTCAACACCTCCTTTTATCATCTTCTCACCGCATTAGGATTTCCCGCTCAACTGGTTTCTTGCCAAATTTCTCAAGGGAATGGCCAATTCGGGCCTCCCTTTGATCATATGGCCATATTGGTGGAATTAGAAGAAACCTGGTTATTAGATGTAGGATATGGAAATCTTTTCATCGAGCCCATAAAGCTCTATGACGAGGGTATTCAAAAGGATTGGTTCAAATTCTTCCAAGTGCAAAGCGTGGGAGACCAATTGCTCCTATCAGAGTCTAGAGATGGACAGCGATTTAGCCCCAGGTACAAAATCCGCCCTGTGCCAGAATCCATAGCAGCCTTTATCCCTCAACTGCGGTGGAAGGAAAGCCATCCGGATTCCTATTTTGTACAAAACCTAATCTGCACCTTGCCAAGTCGGAATGGCCGTGTGACCTTATACAACGACTTTCTGATCATTACTAAAAATGGTAAACGAAGCAAGAAGAAAGTACTCGATAATGTCGCAAGACAAGGCTATCTTCAACAATACTTTGGGGTGGAATCAAGAGCGAGTGTTCAATAAAGCGTGTAGAAGCCATGGGAAAATTAATGCTGACCTTTGCTGTATTGGTATTAGCTATCGGATGCCATAATGAAGGCGACATAGCCGATCATCGGGCAAACGAGACGGCGAGCTTGACCGGGGCAGAGAATCCCGATATTCCGTATCAGCAATTCTGCCAGGGATATGAAGCTTTGGATGCTGCTGTAGTAGCTAACACCTACACCGCGGATGCACTACTCATCAATGTGTACAATGGGGCGCTACCTACTTCCTTCCAGGGACGTAATAGCATAGACTCTTTCTTTGTCGCCACTTTTGCTCGGGCATTGGAGCGCAATGTAGACCTACAAATTAACTTTAAGCTTACCTCTCGGCAAGAAGGAAAGGGACAGATTTTAGACAATGGGTTATATGAGTTGAGCGTTTCATCTCCAGGTCAAGTTGTTGATCATCGCTACGGCAAATTCTCCATAGTCTTACAACAAGAACTAGGCTCCTGGAAATTTGCCATAGATACCAATGCGTCTGCCACAGAAGAGGAGTATAGGCAAGCAGTGGGGAGTCTCATTGGCAGTGAAGGTCGGAGATAAAACTATCCTTATTATCAACCCTTGCTCATATGCCCCAAGCTTTAAAACGCCTCCTAAAACGAAGCCGCTGGCTATTGTTTCTAATCCCCTTAGCTTACTTACATTGGCTTCCGCGGGACTACGTCGACCGAGTAGTTTACGACCTTTTCCATACCAATACATATGTAGCAACCCAAAAGCAGTTGGATGAGCAATTAAAGGAGTGGCCAAAGATTAAGGGAAGCCAACTTCCAGCTCCCTATCTTAAGAACACTTACCTTAATCAATCCAGCTTCGGGTCTATCAAAAGGAACACTACCTATTATATCTTGAGCAAAAAAGACGTCTATCGCAGAATTGTGGGTCAGGTGCGCGTCAGGGATCTGATGCCACGAGATGAGTATTATCAAAGTACCTTTCTATTCAGTCGAGATACTTTGTATTGGGGAATCGACAAACGCATTCTACATCGTTTACTGGACTTACAGAACCTGTTGGAGGGAAAAGGGTATGACAGGGATGCCTTTTGGGTAAGGTACGGGCATCGACATCCTAGATACAATGAGGAAGTGGGCGGAGCTGGAAAAAGTAGACACCTTTACGGAGATGCTATTGACCTGGTGATTAAGGACATTAACCAAGATGGAAAATACACCAAGGAAGATAAGGACATTGTGCTCGATCTTTGCGAAAAGCATATTATCAAAAACCAAGGTGGGATTGGGCGGTATCCTTGGTCTAGAACGGTCCATATCGATCTTAGAGGGAGGAGAGCAAGATGGGATAGTTATTAGTCTGTAACTTTAGTCGATGATACGATGTAATCTCTTGGTGATTAAGACAAATCAACTCGAAACAACACGCCAATTCTATCAATCGATAGGTATCCAATTCCAAAAACATCAACACGGCAGAGGTCCCGTACACTATGCCGCTGAAATGGGGACATTCGTATTTGAGATTTATCCTTTATCCAACCAACAAGCACGCGTTGATAGTAGTACAAGACTGGGGTTTGAGGTAAATCGGCTGGATGATTTGATCACAGCATTGCCAGCAGATGTAGTCCTAAAGTTACCTCATCAGGCAGAGTGGGGCTATCAAGCGATCGTGCAAGATCCGGATGGTAGGAAGGTAGAATTGACGCAGCAGCCTGGCTGAACTTGGTCAATCAAGGCAGTGGTCCAGTCGAAAAAAGAGGCATGAGAAAGGGGAGGGATCGATATTCTATATATGAAAGTTATCAACGCCTCTCCTTCCAAGCTAAATGTAAATGGCTTTGACCTAGTCAGTAGTGATGAGCAAAATCTTTTACAATTTAGGCTCATACCCATGATTCATATTGGTGAAGCAGCCTTCTACGAATCAGCTTCCTATTCTCTCAGAGATTGCCAACATCTCATCTTTGAAGGTGTGAAACTCAACAAGCTCAGGTCATTTGGTCGTATCACTAGGCGGGTGGCCAAGAAACTAGAATTAGTTGAACAAAGAAATCAAATGAGGCTGAAAGAGCTCCCCCTCAAACTAATCCATGGCGACCTCAATGAAGAAGAAGCGAGTAATGCCTGGCAGAAAGTAAACAGATGGGAAAGACTATCTGTGCGTTATATGTACCCACTCCTATATCATCGCAATAAGCGACACTTGAGTAGAAGAATGATGGCCAGCGTTTTAGCCAACTCACAAGAAGAAAGGTATTCCTACCGATATGCCATGTACCCAATTGACAGTGCGGACTTCTTTATTTCAGAATTTCGAGAACGAAAATTATTCAAGACCATTAATAGACATATTAAAGAGCAAAAGGACACTACCTCTTTAACAGGAATTCTCTATGGGGCGGGGCATGCGAAAGCCATTCTAGCTCACTTAGAACAGTGGGGTTATTCGATTCAAAACGCCTTCCCCCTCACCGTTTTCAACATTAAGTAAACAAGAATAAAACATAGAAATTAGTATTCCTACTTGCTAATCCACACATTTTTAGATAGTTTTGCATACCAAACGTTTAGTAAAACATGCCCATTCAAAAAACTACGCGGGAAGAGATCATTAAGAATAGCATAAAAGTCTTTCGTCGGAAAGGCTACTATCGGACGAGTATGAGTGATCTTGCCAAGGAGGCAGGCTTGACCAAAGGAGCTTTCTATCATCACTTCAATGATAAGGAAGAAGTGATGCGTAAATCCCTACAGGCGACCATAAATTGGTTTGAGAAACGGGTATTCAGTATCGCCTATGAAGAAGGCCCTAGTAATGAAGAGAAGATCGTCAAAATGGGGGAAGTCATATTCCAGGCCTTTACCCAAGGAGACGGTGGCTGCTTTTTTGCCAATACCATTCTTGAAACGGCACATGTAGAGGATACTTTTACCAAAGAGATCAAACACTACTTTAGTCTATGGGAAAAGGCTTTACAAAATATGCTAAAGGACAAGTATAGTGGAAGCGAAATTGAAGAAATGGCAGAGCGCATGATTGCAGATATTGAAGGTTCTATCATTCTCATGCAGCTGTATAAGGACTACAAACCTTTGAAGAAAGCCTTGAAGAGAAGTGCTCTTTCCATATTGGAGAAATAGGCAGGAGTTGAAGTTTTATATTTTTTTGCGCCTATACATACTAAACGTTTAGTATAACTTTCATTCTTAAACACCCAAAATACAGTACTATGATCTATCAAGAACCCTTTGAAGTCTTTTGTGAGGATGGCGTTCGCTTAAGCGGAAAATTGATCATCCCTAAATCGCCAAAAGCCGTGGTTCAGTTCAACTGTGGGACCGCAGCAAAAAAGGAGTTTTACATCCCCTTTCTAGAATATCTGGCAGAACATGGTTATATCTGTGCCCTCTGGGATTACCGAGGTAGCGGAGATTCTGCGCCGGAAGATTTAGCGACTTGTGAGTACACCTTCCTGGATTATGGCACCAAGGATATGCCCGCTATTTATAACTATTTGAAAATACGTTTCCCGGATCTCCCCTATTTCCTATTTGGACATAGTGCTGGTGGGCAGCAGGTCGGTTTTATGCCCAAGTTGGAAGGCATCTCGGGTATGGTAGGTGTAGCCGTTTCCGTGGGATATGCTCCTTTTATGCCCTGGTGGTACCGCCTTCAATCTCACTTCTTCTTCTATATCTTTGCCCCCTTGAGTTTCTTTTTTGCCGGATACCTCAAGGCAAAATCCTTCGGCATCATGGAGAACTTACCGAAAAATGTATTGAAACAATGGCGAGCCTGGTGTAGCAAACGAAATTATTTTTTCGACCCTAAATTTTATGGTAAGTCAGTCCCTACTGGCAAATTTAAGCAATTACCCTTTCCTGTACATGTGTTTTGGGCTAGCGATGATCCCATCTCAAACAAGAGATCTACCCCAACCTTTTGGCTAAACACTGACAGCATGTACCGGCTTGAATTTACCAGAACGACACCCAAGGAGGTGGGAGAAAGAACAATTGGGCATTTCGGTTTCTTCAAAAAACGAATGCGAAATAGCCTTTGGCTAGCCGGTCTCCAAAAGTTGGATGAGATGTTGGAACAGCAGCAAATTTCTCCTTTTATATATACCTTCTAAAAAGCTGAAAAAATAGCCTAGGAATCTACCCAAACAGTACAGGAAGACATCGCCCCCAGGTTTTAGTAGCTTTGAATAGCCACTTGCTTATCCAAAATGCTAAACGTATGAAGTCTTGGTCAATGTTTATCGTTCTTCTGGGTTTGATAGCCTGCAGTGATCATTCGCCGAATCCTGGGACAAACCGACGAAGCACCTACGTCACCGGAGTGGGAATTGTTTGACCTAGTCAAGGACCCAGCCGAGATGTCCAATGTCTATGGTCTGCACAACTATGAATCTATCACCCAAACTTTGAAGGAGCAATTGAAAGCACTGCAGCTGCAATACCGTGATGAAGGCTTGGAATACCCCGAGATGCCCAATGTTCAAGCCGATTATTTTTGGACCAGTGAGCATGAGTAAAGAGAATGCTGTTATCTTGGAAAGAACCGATAACCCCTTTTCATGACAAGAGAATCAAAAGAATACTGGGCACTCTTGGCCCTGATGCTATTGCTATATGCAGGCTACCGACTAATTAAATGGCTTGTACAAAAAAATAGAAGTGGCAAGCCATAAGGCTTTGCGTTGCGGCAATGCTTACTGCCTTACTTGACTGGTAATTCATTTTTATCTAACTTTCCTTTGCCCTCTTGTCCGATAGGACTCGAGGGACTGACCAACTTACTCCGACACGCGTTCCGTAAAATCTTACCAATGAAATACTTCCTCGGTGCGTACCTCCTTTGGGTAGGGCATGTATGTTTCGCTCAACATCCCTGTCAGGATTATTTCACTGCCCAAGTCAAGCATTATTTTTATGAGGAGACGATTCCCTTATCGGCTAATCCACAGGAGTATCGGATTGTCATGGTCGGAGAACGGCATTTTGTACCCATCAATACCGATATCCATTTCGCCCTGATTCGGAGTTATCATGAGATGGCGGAACTGGATCTGGTGCTGATCGAATACCCTCCTAGTGTCTCCTTTTTCATCCAGCAGTACCTAGAATCAGGAGAAGAAAATCTTCTAGTAAAAGCCTTTCAAGGGGCCCCCTATGCCTCCTATAATCAAGCACTTTTTAAAAGAATTAGATTACTTAATCAAAAAACACAATCGCCCATACAAGTCATTGGCCTTGATTTGGAAGTTGGAGGCTTAGCACGCCCCAAGGAGATCATCAGTCAGCTAGCAAAACATTTTACGGCCGCCAAAGCACAAAATGACTTTGAAGCTTTCTTGAACACCTTTGAGGAAGATCGAGCCACCGCTAGCACTCAGGAATCCTTCTTGAAGGTCTATGACCATTTCCGCAAAAAGCGTAAAAAGTTAAAGAAGAGTCTGGGTACCCGCTTTATTCATTTGGATATACTCATGCAGAATCTCAAAAATTATATTCCGGTAAATCCAGATGAAATGTTCGACATGGCCTTCCAGATTAAAAGAGATAGTTTCATGTATCACAATCTGCTGCTGATTGAGCAAGAGCAGCCCTTCAAACAAGCCTATCTCGCCATGGGCGCAACGCATGTCGAAAAACTCACTGACAATAACCATAGAAGGCTCTCTCACTATCTAGCCTATGCTCCCGACTCTCCTTTCGCAGATCGATTACTCACTGCTCGTATTAATTACAAAGGATTCAAGCGAGATGCGGCAGGCTATGAACTACGCTTCCAGGAGTTCCTTGATAACACAGGCTTGTCCCTGGCAAGCACCAAGCAACTTTTTGGCAGTAAGCAAGCCCCAATTGGAGTAGTAAAAATCAATAATCCGAGCTATGCTTGCGAAGAGAAAAAGGCCTTTGACACACTCATTTATCTACGCGCAAAAGAATGAAAACTAATGTTTGAAAAGTTTGAACAAAGAAATCTTTTTGGCAGGAGAACTGTCGAACTGCACTCCACTGAAGTGACCATAAAAGTACAACACCTAGTCCTGGGACGTATAGAGAAGATCGTCCCTTTAGCTGAGATTAATCATCGGATCGAAAGGCGGCAAATCAATTACACAGAACGGGGCTGTATGATGGTCGGGATCACTTACCTACTTGCTTTTGTGTTTTTTTACCGGTTGATCACTCAAGATCCACTTCTGGCAACAGTCTTTATATTGCTGTATCTGGTTTTCCTCATCATCGCCAATAGAGCCTTGGGCGATCGATACCTTGAAATTAAAACACGCCACGAACCGATCATCATTCACGTCAATCGCTGGAACGCTGAAAAGGGCCGAGATTTCATGGAGAGAATCATTGAACAATCTCGTACCTACCTCAGGGGACAGTACATGTTCCTAGACAAAGACCTATCCTTTGAAAGACAAGTGGAAAATTATCGCTGGCTCCTGATGAATGAGCTCATCACAGAAGAAGAATATGGATCACTTAAGCGTCAGCTCAAAACATTGAAGGGGATGGATCCTAGTTAGATCGTGATTTCAATCCGATTCTTTTCTGGATCCAATACCACACTTTCATAGTAGCCATCTCCGGTCCAACGAACTTCTCCTACTACTTCATAGCCGGCTGTACGTAGCTGTTCCGTAAGTTGGTCAACCCGCTCCTTGCTACCCACTGAGATGGCAAAATGGATGATGCCCGTATATTGTAAATAGGGGTCCTGGACATTGCTGGGAATAGTAGGCATTTGCATGAGCTCCAGCCGGGACCCTTCATCGAAACTCAAAAAATAAGACTCAAAGTTCTTTTTATCGTTTCGATACTTTTCCCCTGCACTAGCAGCAAAATACTGCTCATAAAAGGATTTCATAGCCTCCAGGTCCTTAACCCAAATCGCTAAATGTTCAATCTTCATAGGCTCTAGTTGTATATGCAAGATAGGACCATTCTGAGGCATCGTCTACCAGAATATTGGCCAAAAGGTGTGCGAAATCAACTTCATTGAGGCTAATACATCAATTGAGGATATCCTAAAGTCTCTCCATCCACTTCCGGAAGGCTGCAGTTTTGGGGCCACTGGTCTTCAGCTTCTCCTCTTCACCCTGTATTTGAATAGCCAGTCGATTTCCAAAGTATCCCTCCATCTTCTGGATATAGTTCACGTTGACAATTTCTCCACGATTAATCCGAAAGAACTCTTTTTCATCTAGGACCTCTTCCAACTGCGACATCCGATATGAGATTATATGTCGATTCCCCTTCTGATCAAAGGCAAAAACTAAGTCATCATCCGCCTTGAAGTACTTGATCTCACTGGTATGGACAAAATAGATTCCATTGTTCTTCTTGACCACAAATCGCCGCTTGTAATTTTTATCTGAATTTCCCAAGGCACGAGTCAATTGACTAATCACCTTATCCGAAATCACATTTGGGGCATCCTTGTTGAAAAGCTTTAGGTATTTATCCAGCGCTTGCTGCAATTGTTCTGGTGCATAGGGCTTAAGGAGATAGGCGATGCCATTGGTTTGAAAAGCATCTAGTAAATACTGATCATAGGCTGTCACGAAAATAATCGGAGTTTGAACATCGTATTTTTGATACAATTGAAAGACTTTACCGTCGAGGAGTTCTATATCTGAAATGATGAGATCCGGATCGGGATGTCCTTGCAAATAAGCCAAGCCTTCCTGCACACTTTGTACCCAATGAATATGAACCTCTTCATTGAAGTAGCCTTTCAATAAACCCATTAACTGATGCGCGGCTAATTTTTCATCTTCGAGCAATAAGATGTTCATTACTTTGTCTTTAGTGGTGGTTGGAAAAAAGTGGAGTGCTGCATTCATGGCTTAAGCTGCTTTTCGCAAAAGAGGAATTTTGACGATGAAACGGTCAGGGCCTGGTTCTACTAGAAGATTTCGATCCGTGAGCAATTTCACCCGTTTTTTCAGGCCATCTAAGCCAGTTCCCATGCTGTCCTTCGGGTCATGCTTGAGCTTGACCGTATTGGCGATGCAAAACAGATCCTTTTCCATATAGATGGACACCTGGATAGGAGCGTTCGGTAATGCAGTGTTATGTTTTACAACATTCTCTAGCAGTGTTTGGATGGAGGCAGGGGGGATGAAGAAAAAAGGTAAAGCGGGATTCTCCAGGTCAATATCAAACAAAAACAAGCCCTCGAATCGCTGTTCTAATAGATAAATATAATCGGCCGAGAACCTCCATTCTTCTTCTAATGAAACCAACTCTTCATTCTTATGCCGGATCATATAGCGATATAGGGAAGACAACCGTTTGGTGAACTCACTGGCCTTTATTGGATCCGTTTGGATTAAAATATCGAGTATGTTAAGGTTGTTGAATAGAAAATGAGGATCTACCTGAGCCTTCAGCAGCTTCAACTCGTGATCTTTCTGGTTGCGTTCTAACTCCACGAAGCGAGTCTGAGAAGAGTAGTATTGTTTGGCCATTAAGAACAAGCCCACCGGAGCCATATCTGTGAAGTTATCAATCATTCCCCAGAGAATGTCGCCCAGCCAGTCTCCCGTCAATTGATAAGTAAAGCTGGGCAGCAAAAGGACTTGAAAGCCAAACTGGATGATGAGTATGACGAGAATAAAGAAAAAGGTCTCAAAGTATCTCCCATCGTGAAAAAAGGAATTAAACACCCAAAATACGATCACGACTACTGCTAGAATGTTAATGATATAACTAACGACCATGTGCTGCAACAGTGGTAAAACTTGCACACTAAATAAAGGAATATCTTCCTCGGACCATTCGGCAAAGAAGGTGATCATGAAGGCAATAGAGAAGTAAATGCCCAGCAAAGCCCAGTCTGCTTTGTCCATCTTCTTGATCCAGTTCAGCTCACTCATTTGGTGGATAATTCTAGTGGATTGATACCAACAAGATACAGCAAATGAGGGTAGTAGCTATTCCACTTCAGGTGAACACCAAAAAATAAAGGTGAACGTAGGATATCTTTCGGTGAATCGTTTTGCCCACCTTAGCGCTTCACTAGGATGGCTGTTGTTCGACTACCTTCTGGGAGTTGTATTCGGCACCAATACCGGCCCGCATGAGCGAAACTCAAGGGAAGGGCGTGCTGTCCGGCTGCCAGGTTCATACGCTGCGTGGACAATCTTTGCCCCAAGTCATTATATACAGAAAGGGTGACTGGAGAACGTTGAGTCAAGGACAATCTCAACAGGGTTTCCCCGCTGGTAGGGTTGGGAGCGACGTTGATATACTCAAGGAGTTTCCGTAATTCTGATGAAGTGGACAGTTCATCCACAATTAATTTGACGTGACCTTGTTCCAGGCTACTGCTGATGTACTCGGCTGTTATCACCTCTTCAGAAATAGACACCATCCCCTCCAAGGTATAGATAGGTTGTTGAACTTTCATTTTGATAGAAAACAGGTAGCTATTGTCTTCCATCGTAAAGGAGTTATTAGTGAAATCTGCCCAGGAAAACCGCACGGAGCCTTGCTCAATATTCTGAAAACCAAAGCTACCCCAACCAATCACTTCCAAGTCACCAAGATCCAGCCCAACAAAGGACATCATCGAGGTATCAAAGCGAAAATCAAACTGTAAACCAACTACTTCTTTGAAATTTCGGACCTGGAAATCCAAGGTAATGGTATCCCCGATTGCTCCTTCTAAATCTGGGATCGTGACGTAGAGGGTATCTAAATTAGTATTGCTTGCTGCGAGTTGACTCGGAAGGAAAATGGAAATAATGACAAATGTGCAAGGCAGAACGACCTGGTGTAGGAATTTCATTGTTATGGGATTCTGATCTAATGATTTTTGTTTAGAGCCTGCCGGATCATACAGGCATTTTACGGAAGTGTTTCTTTTATTCCAATACGCCTGTAAACATAACAAAAAACTATCATAGCACACGGCAAGACTTGGGCTCGGCGAACTTTCAATGGAATCACAATGTTCTCTCCCTGTACGCCTATTGGAACTACAAATCTCACACCTACGATGTCTACCCAAAAGAAAAACAAAGTGACCGTCGGTCAAGCTTTCCGCGAATTATTTGGCCTCGCCGCAGATTGGTACTCTTAGGATTGATACTTATCGTGATAAGCCGCTTGGCAGGACTAGTTCTTCCGGGAGCTAGTAAATATTTGATCGATAATGTAATCGTAAACGCCGACATGCCCATGCTAAGGCTGTTGTTGATGATAGTGGCAGGCTCTATCTTAGTACAAGCATTGACCTCTTATTGGCTTACTCAACTATTGAGTGTCGAGGCGCAATACCTAATATCAAAACTACGTGCCAGAGTCCAACAAAAGGTACTCTCTTTGCCCATCAGCTATTTTGATAATACTAAATCTGGGGTGCTGGTTTCCAGAATCATGACAGATGTGGAGGGCGTACGAAATCTCGTGGGTACCGGTTTGGTACAATTGGTAGGAGGGACCTTGACTTCGGTAGTTTCTTTGATTCTATTGATTAGAATCAGTCCGATGATGACGCTCTACGTACTCGTTCCTGTCAGCATTTTCGCTTATATCGCCTTGCGGGCCTTTGGCTACATCCGACCGATCTTCAGGGAACGGGGAGTGATTAATGCGCAAGTAACGGGGCGACTGGTGGAGACACTCAATGGGGTTCGCGTGATTAAGGGATTCAACGCTGAAAAGCAAGAGAATAAAACCTTCGAAAAAGGAGTGGATAACTTATTTCAGAACGTCAAGAAAAGTCTCACTGCCACCGCCTTGATGACTAGTTCAGCCACGTTCCTACTAGGTATGGCCACAACGGGCATCATGGGTATTGGCGGCTATCAAATCATGCAGGGCAATATGACCTTTGGTGATTTCTTGTCTTTCACACTCTATCTAGGCTTCATGATCGCGCCAATTGTCCAGATGAGTAATATTGGTAGTCAATTGACCGAGGCATTCGCTGGGCTTGATCGGACGGAAGAAATCATGAATATGGAGCCAGAAGATGATACCTCTGTCCGCACCATTGAGTTGGAAGACATCAAAGGAGATATCAAATTTGAAGACGTTTCCTTTTCCTATATAGAAGATAAAGAAGTGGTGCACAATATCAGCTTCGATGCGCCTAAAGGCTCTGTGACTGCCCTAGTTGGCTCCTCTGGATCGGGGAAATCGACTATTGCCGGCTTAGCGGCGACCTTCCTCACACCAGATAGCGGCTTGATTACGGTTGATGGAACAGATCTCTCAAAGGTGAGTTTAGATAGCTTCCGACGGAACCTTGGCGTCGTATTACAGGACGACTTTCTATTTGAAGGTACCATTCGAGAAAATATTCTTTTCCCCCGACCTGACGCCTCGGAAGAGGATTTGCAAAAGGCGGTAGAAGCTGCTTATGTGGATGAATTCACAGATCGATTTGAGGAAGGTTTAGATACACTCATTGGGGAGCGAGGGGTGAAGTTATCCGGCGGGCAGCGGCAAAGAATCGCCATTGCCAGGGCTATATTAGCCAATCCTAAGATCATCATCCTAGATGAAGCCACTTCAAATTTGGATACCGAAAGTGAATCGCTAATCCAGAAAAGTTTGAATGAGTTGATGCAGGGGCGTACGACTTTCGTGATTGCTCACCGCCTAAGTACTATCCGCCAAGCCTCACAGATCTTGGTGATTGAAAATGGCCATATCGTAGAGCGAGGAAATCACGAGGAGTTGATCGCAAAAGAAGGCCGTTATTTCGAGCTGTATACCTATCAAGCTCGAATCTAATCTTAGATCTACGGCTATGGATGGCTAGGCTTGCTCTGCTTGATCGTCTTCACCTAAGATGTGATTTTCCAGGAACTCGTGGATCTCGGCGATCGAGGCATCTTCGCCAAATCTCATCGGTTCCTTAAATTTCACCGATAAGCGGACGCCTCTTTTCTGCAGTTTGAGTCCCTTCTTACCGAAGGCTTTCCTGAATCCATCTATTTCTACGGGAACAACTAGTGGGTTAAAAGCTTTGATGATACTGGCAGCTCCTTTTTGTACTGGCGCTTCGGGAGTTGTAGTTCCTTGAGGGAAAGTAATAACCCATCCAAAACCCAACGCTTTTTCAATTTTCTCCGGAGCTTTGAAATCCGCTCCTCTACGAACATCTTCTCCTTTATAGCGCCAGGAGCGCTTCACCGTAACAGCCCCAGCATAGGAGAAAAGCTTGGGCAAGATGCCACTCTCCTTCATGGTTTCTTCTGCAGCGATGTAGTAGGAGTTGACTCTCGGAACCAGCAAATAGAGCGGAAAATTAATATTCCTGAACTTCCATTTTACGCTACAAAAAATATGATACAGCGCGATGACATCCGCATAGTAGGTTTGATGATTTGAAATGAAGAGCACATTTCTTTTGGGGAGCCGCAGCAAATGATTTGCTCCCTCCACTTTCATTTTATTAACAATGGCTAGTCCTGGATAGGTCGCCAAACCAATAATCCCCGTCAACGCTCTTTTCAACACCAAGACCTTACCGAAAGGATCTTTTAACCTAACCCGTAGGCGTGGTTGACCGATACGTCTTTCTGCTCTTCGATCTCTTTTTTTCCGCCTTCTCTTACGCGGGGCCTTCCTTATTTTTAAAACTTTAGACATAAATAATCATAGCACTTTAGAGAAATGAAAGGGATAGGATTGAGCGCAAGGTATTGTTTCCCTAAGTGCAATGTAGGAATAAAGCCCGTAATTTGATATGATTTACCCGTAATTAGTCTGCAGTGCTTTTAGCATTTCCTACTCATCACGAAGACATTCAACGGGTTGTAGCAGGCCAGCCTTGTATATTTGCCAGGTAATGGTTCCTAAGGCAATTAACATCGCTACCAGTCCCGCCAGCGCAAAATGCTGCCAAGAAAGCTCAATGTGGTAAGCAAAATTATTCAACCACTTCCTCGCCAATAGATAGGGCAATAAGAATAGCCCAACTAATGGTCCACAAGAAGTCTTTCGATAGTAGAGTGAATATATTGAGCTGAGTGGCTCCAAGGACTTTCCGAACGCCAATTTCTTTTACTTTCCGCTGGATAGAGAAGGCCACTAGACCAAATAAGCCTAAGCAAGAAATTACAATGGCTATACCCGCAAAATATCCAGAAAGATTAGCCACTCTTTGCTCAGCCAGATAGAGTGATTTATATTCTTCATCCAAGAAGGTATAAGGAAAAGGCAAGCCAGGATAGTATCTATGATATAAATCTTGTAAAGCAGATAAAGTAGCCTCTTCTGCTCCCCTTTGAATTCTGACTAGGACCGTATTCGTTTCTTCAGGATCGAACAGAATGGCCATCGGTTTAATGGCTTCGTGAAGGGACTGTCCGTGGAAATCGTGACATATCCCAATGACTTCCTTGTCATTTCCCTTCCAACTAATCACTTTACCAATGGGATTAGTTAGGCCAAGTGCTGCTACAGCTCTTTCGTTCAAGACGATCTTATCCGATTCTTTATTGAATTCACGAGAAAACGTTCGACCAGCTTTTACTTCAATGGATAAGGTTTGAAAAAAGTCGTACCCTACAACTGCCTCGTATAAACTGGGTTTCACCTCGTAAGACAATTCTTCTGGAAGCTTATAGGCCTTGGTCCAGCCGGAAATATCCGTCAACTGATCCTCAATCACGGAGCTGGAAACCACTCCTGGCACTTGGTTGAGTGCTTCGGAAAAGAAATCTAATTTTTCAAAGAGTTTTTCTTCCCCCGCAAAAACGATGACATTGTCCTTTTTGTAACCCAGGTCCTGGGATTGCACATATTTCACTTGCTTAGAAACCACTAACACCCCAACGATCAACAGGCTGGAAGTTCCAAACTGGAAGACCACCAAGCCTCGGCGCAACCAAGATTTATTCCCTGCACCTCTCAACTTCCCTTTCAACGTATTTACTGGATTGAATCGAGAAAGATAAAAGGCAGGATAACTCCCAGAAAGCAGCCCCACTGTGAAAACAAAAAGCAAGCCGGTCAACACCATATTCCCATCCCAGCTAAACTGCAGCTGCTTTGCGGTTATCACATTGAAGCTAGGAATCAAGAAATAAACCATCATCAATGCCAGCACTGCTGCAATCAAGCTGATAGATAAAGCTTCACCTAAATATTGCAATACAATCGTTTTCCTCCCCGCACCTACTACCTGCTGTACTCCAATTTGCTTAAATTTTCTGGAGACCTGAGCGGTGGATAAGTTCATGAAGTTGATAGCTGCGATAATCACAATGAAAATGGCAATCAAGGAAAAGAGCCAAATGTATCCTACTCTGCCTCCGGCCGCCACACCATTTTCGAATCGACCTTGTAAATATTTACTCGTGTACGGGTGCAGGAACAATTGCCCAACCCAATCTGCTCCTTCCGGCTCTCTTTCTATTTGATATCTCGATCGAACAAAGTCTTTGATTTTCACATTGAACTCTTCCCAATCTACGCCTTCCTCAAGAGTTAAATAGACTCGTGCAGAGTTACTCCCCCAGTTGATATAGGCCGGATCCCTGCGACTCAAAAATTGTTCATTTGGAACCAGATAGTCGAATTCCTCCGATGTTCGATATCCTGATTTTGTAAAAACACCCGAAACGGAATACACTCCCTCATAACCCTCCTGATCCAATTCGATCAATTCTCCCATTGCTTGTTGATTCGACCCAAATAAAACCGCCGCAACTTGGTCAGAAATGACCATTTTATTTACCCCCTTCAATACCTCCTCTGCGTTGCCTAACAATAAGGGGAAAGAAAAGACCTGAAAAAAACTTTGCCCAGCTGCCAAGCCATCAACTCTAAGCTGAGTGTCATTTGCTTTCAAAATACCCTTACCCTCTGGATACTCCACTGGAACGATGTTTTCTAGCTCTGGCATTTCTGCTCTTAGCGCCGGTGCCAATAGATCAGAATTAGAAGCGTGCGTGCTTACTTCTCCGGGGCGAGACATCGTATTTCGCATCACCTGATACAATCGATCTTTGTGTTCGTGAAATTGATCAATCTCTCTTTCATCTTGGACCCACATGTATATTAGAAAAGTTGCAGCCAAGGCTGTGGAAAGGCCTAGTAGATTGATAACAAAAGTCGTTTTATCACGAAGAAACCCGCGATAGATGAGTAGTAGTAGATGTCTTAGCATTAGTATTAAATTTTAGGTGCCGATATGGAGCCTTGGGTAGCTTGACCACTTTATTTTAAGGACTCTAATAGTTGCTGAATATCACCATGCTCTGGCGCCAACTCCAATAGTTTCACATAGAATTCCTTAGCTTTTCCCACCTCCCCCTTTAGCAAATGAGCATCTCCATAATACCTAAGCAAGTTTGTAGAGTTGGGGTATGCCTCTTTATACTTTTCCAATAGAAAGAAAGCATAATCCAGATCCCGTTCTGCGATCAATTGGCCTACAAACTTCTGGAACTGTGTCTCAGGGACAGATATCTCATAGCCCAGGCGAGTTGACAAATCCTGTAGATGCTTTTGAACTAAAAAAAAGTCATCAAGGGCTGGAAAATGATCTAGATTATATCCTTCGAACAGGTATCGCAGCCCCATACGCATTCCAGGCATCGTAATGGAGACATGATTCTCTTCCGGCCAATGTCGATATCGCCAAGTCAGGCTTGCAGGCTGATTTTTATGCAATATTCGATTGAGCTTTTCAGAACTGAATTGGGTATATCCACCCTCATTCCCAACGGCCAGAAATAAACGCTGGGTTGGATGCCCTGCCTCTTTGAAATGTGCTTCGGCGATCTGCACCTGCTGTTCACTATTGCGTCCAAGGCTAGGACTTAGTGCTATAAATCCCTGGAAAAGATTGGGCTTTTCCATCATACTGTAAATGGTAAAAAGCCCTCCGAAGGAGTGTCCAGCTAGGATTCTAAAAGGTTGCAAGGAATAAGTGGAGTCGAGAAAAGGATGCAATTCTTCTGAAAGAAAACGCAAAAAAGCTTCCGCTCCCCCGAATCTGGCATTGGAAGAGCCATTCGGACCTGCCGGTGTTAGATCCCGGTTTCGGTTGGTATTAATTACGCCTACTACATAAACGGGAGGAATATCCCCACTGCTGATCATTTGACGAATAAGGCCGGTAGTGTAGTGGAAGTTCCATTCTCCATCCAAGAGGTATAGAACGGGGCAAGGCTGTTGTTCCGCTTCTTCTGGCATGTACACCCAAAAGGCCCTTTTCTCCCCTAGGACTTTTGATTCAATAGAAAATTTTTGGCCAATCGTAAGGGCAGGCGATTGTGCCAAGGCGAGCGAGGCTGCAAACCAAAGACTGGCAGAAATCAACAGCTTCCGATTCATAAGAGCAGGGTTGGTTGAGTATGCTTATGCTGCTCTTAAGGATGAAACCGGATTCCAATGGTTGTAATAATTGTGGATAATTACTCACTTACTTCCGCTGCAAGTAGGGTTTGGCTTGCCCAAGTATACCTGTAAGTTGCTTGACAGTACCATTTTTACGCTGTCTCACCATTTGCTTATCCAGCAAACCATCTTTTTCTTCTTTTTTGAAGCTATTGAATTGTGCAGAAATCATGATAGCAGCCTGTTCTACCATCGGGGCCGCCGGAATATCATTAGCAAATGCTAAAAAGGAGCGCACAGCCACGTCCAGCTCATCATCTTGAACAGCTTCAGCCACACTTTGTAGCTTGGCTTGGCTCTCAGGTTTAGCTAATGGAATTAAAGCCTCAACTTTTGCGACTAATTCCTCAATCAAATGGGGAGGAATGCCAGCATCTCCAGAAGGAGGCGCTTTGGGTTTGTTTTTCTTACCTAATAGGGTTTTAAGGAATTTTTTCATGTGTTTTTGGTAGTGTTTCGATTAGAAATCTTCTCTATTCTATCCTTTTGCCGGTGATGAAAAAACCAATTTCCGGTTGCGCAGAAACGCCTTTGACAGACTTTCCTACAAATTCGAAGGTCAAAGGAATATTGCTATCTTCCAGCAGGAATCGCTTTTCGGAGAAAGGAATCAATTGTTGCTTAGGCACGCCACCCTTTACAAAGGCCATCAATTTACCTTCATGGAGTTCAATGACCATTTGCCCGCCAATGGAAAGTTCGTATTTCCCTTTTACTGCTTCCAATTGCGCTTGCGTGAGGGGCACGATGAGCTTCTCCTTATCGTATTTCTTGCCTAATTCCCCCAAGGCTTCTATGGCATAGCTGTGACCTGGATGCAGGGATAGCACTCTTTCATATTGATCGATAGCTAATTTAGTCAAGCCCAATTCTTGATAGCAACTACCCAGGCTGTAATAGACATTCCAGGATTGGGGATGCTCTTTGACATTTTGCTCAAAGATTTCCTTAGCATTACGCAATCGACCTCGCTGCATAAATCGTTGGCCGATCGTATTCCAGCCCTTCTCTCCTGGGCTAAGTTGATAGCCCAACCGTTGCGACATTTGAGCGAAATGACCTTTAATCTCCTCCACATTTGACATCGTATACAAAGCGCTCAAATCTGTTTTGAACCATTCCTTAAATATAAATTCTAGGCCATCGTAGGTACTTCGATGCGGAACTGTGCCATGATTTTCCTCCTCCATCAACTGGAAGTTCCATTTGAAGTTCGGGGCGGGATGCTCCTCTAGGAGAGCAGCTAGTTTCATGGCACCTCCAAGCATGCTTCCGCCTTCATTTCCCATCGTCATATAAAGGAATCCTTCGAAATATTTGTCTTTTTCAAAGCGCTTTTTCGTTTGATCTACGAGGTACTGGTCATCCCACCATAAGCTGGGGCTAATGGCAATATAGGCATTGAATAGTTCCGGTTGATTGACTAAAGCATGGATCGCAAATAAGCCACCAAAGGAATGACCAACTAACAGTCGAAAAGAGCTGGTATTGTACGTCTTGTCGATATGAGGAATCAACTCTCTTTCGAAGAAAGCCAAGAGACTGTCCGCCTTACCTCCCGTTGGGAAACTCTGTTGAGTTCGCTCATCCTTTACCCCGGGCGGAGTCAAATCTCTGGTACGATCACTTGTATTCGGAATAGCTACCACCATCATGTTTGGAATCAGTTTCTGCTTGCTCATGAAAGAGACAATTCCACTCGTATGGTGAAAATGTGACCCGCCATCTAAGAGATACATGACGGTAATCGGTTGGCCATCGACCTTATAATCATCTGGTAAGTAGACGTGATAAGGACGGTCTTCCCCTAAGGCATTTGAGTAAATGGTAAAGGTTTCACCGATAGTAAAGGCCTTACCATTGGTTTGGGAAACAAGATTGGTAGAGATACAAAGGAGCACAAAGATCTTTGTAAATAGTCGGGTTGAAATATGCATGTGTATTACCGTTTTGCAGCTAAGGTCGTGTAACAATTTAAGGGTTTTAGGGAGAACTTGGCAAGTCTGTAGGTTCGCATGCTAACAGATGGCTTTGCTAAATGATGGAACCTGCAAAATCTGCAGCCACTTTTAGTAGGTATTCATAAGCTTCTATCCGTTCAAGCATGTATTGAGGAAGGCTATCTAAGCCAGTTCTAGCAGCCATTATCCCCGTCGTTAAGGAAGCTACAGAATCTACATCTCCTCCTAGGTACACCGACATGCGAAGGGCCTCCATGGCATCTGAACACTGCTTCAACACATAAAGCACGCAGCCTACCGTGTAAAAGGCATCTGAAGGCACCCCAAGAATTCCCGGAAGAAAATAAGGCTCTTCGATAGGTTGCGGCCCACACAACACTCCAAAGTCATTTGATGTAAGATCGGCGTATGCAGGCAGTGCATCGATCGCTTCAAAATACCCAAGAAATGCTTCATCCAATGGGATAGACTGTATACAATGTGGGATTATACCTTTTGCCTCTCCTTTTCGCACCATCATAAAAAAGGCTGCCTGAGCTAAACATTGGCTTGCCTGAATCGCTCTTGGATTGGGATGTGTTGCATTGGCATTAATCTCAGCGAAATGATTTATGCGATCTGCTTCTACCCATGCCAATGGTGCTGCCCGCATCACTGGCGCATTTCCAGGATTAGCTCGATCCCGTTGAAAGTTTCTAATGGTCTCTAAGTCCTGTTCCCCTCTGTAGTACCACCCCATAGAACCGTGGCCATTGCGCCCATACCCTTTTTGCTTAACCCCTTGCTCGTACTCTGATTTCCAGTAGTTGACTAATAGATCTTCTGAAAAGGGCGCGGGATCACACAGGGCTTTCATTAAACCAATGGTCATTTCAGTATCGTCGGTATATTCCCAAGGTGTATAGTTTTGGGTAAACAGCGCTTTTTGATCTTCTGCCACTTGGATTTGCGCTCTGGCATTAACGAAAGTGGTAAAATCCACTTCAGTCCGAATCCAACTACGATCCTGAAACTCTACTCCCGCACCAAAGGCATCTCCGATAGCTGTCCCTAATAAAAAATGGGTTATCTGTTCTGAACGTTTATTTATCATCACGTAGCAAGGTTCCTTCCAATTCTTGCTGCTCACCTGAGCTATTGCTAATTATCAATCGATATTCCCCAGGAGGCAACACTAAAAATGTGGGATCCCCTGAATACTCTCGTTGTATAATATCGACTGGGACTGCACTATTGGGTTCTTCCCTTCTAAAGGCTTTGATCAAACAGGGGTAGCTAACTGTAATAAGATGCCTGGGTACGTTATAAAATACATTTTCTCCGTACTCAACTAGCCATTGTGGTCGATTACGCCTATAGATTGTCCGAGGGTGATATACCAAAGCATCAAAAAGATCAAAGTCTTTAAAGCCATTGTAAAACTTTCCAGCCTCATTGACAAACACCATAGGTTGATCAAAATTCATCATGCTGTAAAAGGGGCTTTCTTGCCCATAAGGTCGTTCTACCAAGATATCTTGATAAATGGTGAAGGGATCGATTCCCGTTAGCTGCCGTAAATGTGTTGCCATCCAAGTCTTTCCTTTGTCTGGAGCCTCTAATAGATGGTACCAACCACATTGAATCAAGATTTTTGCGGCCGGGTCCTTCTCCAATACCTTTGCAATATAATGCGCTTGCTGTTGCTCTCGGTCCTTACCAAATTTCTCGTAAGCGAAAATAGTAAACCCCAGCTCGATAGCATCTCTGATCAAATTCCCCATCTGCGGTTCTGTCACGTAGGTACCTGAAATGGGAGAGTTGTAGGAATAACCTCTTTGGTTGAGTTGGTCATCACAATATTCTTTTGGAATATAGGCACAATTGGATAGGGTCTCTAATCCAAAGTACCGAAAACCTTGAGCGTATAAGCCCTTCAAAAGACTTCTAGTGAATATTCGATGGGCAGGTTTATGATGCGCTTCATTAACTATGACAACCTGTTCCTTACCTGCCTGTTGTATGATAGCATCTGCTGCCAACTTGGGTCTAAATTGCTTGAAATACTCCCGATCTATATCTCTCAGCGAATCAAAACCCCATGCTAGTTTCACTTCATGAGGTACACTGGCTGCTGCTTGATATTCTCCGATATAAGAGTAGTATTGTGCCGCTTTAGATATCTTCATTTTCCCTTGCGCAAGACCTTCGGCTATTTCATTACCCATGGGATAGGAATGAAGCGGTATATCCTGCGTTTGACTAGATACGTAACTCAAGTGAACAAGCAGCAGCACAGTAAGGCAAAGAAATCGATCAAGAGTTGAATAGAATAGCATAGTCAATCAAGTTTGCAAGGTACCACGATGGAATAGGCGTAGATTAGTACTTAGTCCCTATTCTAAAGAGATGCGATCTCCATGTGCTTTGGGGTGAGAGATCACCAAAAAATGCAAATCTTGCTTACTATTATTCTGAATCTGGTGTGGTATTCGAATGGGAACATGTAGGCTCTCGTGAGCTTGCAAAGTCAGAATTTCTCGATCCAGCGTAAAAGTGGCTTGGCCCGCCAAAATGAAGAACACCTGCTCACTATGCTCATGATAATGCTTTACTTCCTTGGTCCCCGGAGGCATTTTCTCTTGAATAACGCTCAAATGTGGACTGGCTAATAGATGCCAGCCATCACAATTATCTCCCCATTTGTAATGTGGAGCATTCTTGGTAGAAACTTTCATAAGTGAATCTTTCTATACGACCTAGGCAATAAACATCCCCAATAGTAAGAAGATTATGGTGGAAATGACACCGGAGATCAAGGCATAAGGCAGCTGAGTCAAGACGTGCGCCATATTGTTGCACCCTGTCGCTGAAGCGGACAAGATCGTAGCATCACCATAGAAGCAGGCATGCGAACCAAAGGCTCCCGCACTCACCACCGAACCAATCGCTAACCAAATATTGACATCCAAAGACTGTGCTAAGGGAACAATGATGGGTAAAGAAATGGCATATACCCCCCAGAAGGAACCCGTCGCAAAGGTCACCAAAGACAAGGATAGAAAAGCAATGGCAGGTAATAGGCTTTTATTCATCCACGGAGATACCTGTTCGATAATGTAGTTGGTCAAGCCAAGCTGGTCATTGACGTTTTTCAGCACAAAAGACATCACCACGATGGCTAGAGCATACAACATCAATTTCATACCATCGAAAACACTTTTCATGGCTTCCTCAAAGGACATCACCTTATCGATCAAAAACAAGATTATGGTCCCGGCGACAGCCGTCATCACGCCTTTCAAAGCATCAATTTCAAACCAAATCGTAGCCCCAATCAAGAGGATAATGGGGAAAGCAAAATGTATGATCTTCGGAGTAGTGTTGTGTGCTACTTCGGTATCGACTTCCAGGGCGATAGTTTCAGAGTTTGGAGGAATCAATTGTCCTTGCGCCGCTCTGGTCTCAGCCTTCTTCATGGCGCCTATTGGAGGAATAATTCCTGTAGCCACTAAAGGGACTACCAAGGCGGCCACCCAGCCATAAATGATATAGGGAACCACCTGCAGATACCCACTCAAACCTTGCCCTTGTTCTACCACATTGGTTTCTTCCAACAGCCCTCCGACAAAAATGGCCCATGTTGATAAGGGAATTAACACACAAATAGGTGCTGCAGTCGAATCAACCACATAGGCCAACATCTCTCGGGAAACCTGGAAACGATCCGTCACCTTCTTCATAGACGAACCAATCGTCAAGGCATTCAAATAGTCATCAATAAAAATCGCTATCCCCATGAGCCAAGTCACCAGCAAAGCAGAACGCCGATTTTTCACATAACGCAATAGAAAATCCGCAAATGCCGTCGCTCCTCCCGAACGAACCAATAGATGAATCAAGGAACCAAATAGCAAACATACCAGAATGATCCAGCCGATCGTCCCATCTGCCATCACACTCAATAGAGAATCCGTAAACCCACCAAAGAACTGGCCTTGCTGCAGTATCACAAATCCCACCAAGGCCCCACCAAGCAAAGCCTCGAAGGTCTTTCGAGTAACCAAAGCCAGAATTAAAACGGCCAAAGTTGGAACCAGACTTAAGAACCCTTGATGCTCCATTCTTAGAAATTATTCATTATCCATTCTACATTACTGCAGCTTCGGTTGGTGCATGGAGATACAATGAATCCCACCGCCGCCATAATTCACTGCCAGCGCATCGATCATTACTATCTTCCGACTGGGGAAAAGATCAGTGAGAATGGCCTCTACTTCTTCATCTCTTGCTTTAATGGATTCATCCCAGCCTGGGCGCCAGTACTTTTGAGCCAGAATTGCCCCGTTGGTGATTAGGAAGTTTAAATAGCTAGCTGCCGCAATAACATTAATCGGTTCCCCTGTTGGGAAGGTGGAGCCATCCTTATATTCCAAGGTACTGATAAAGTCATACACCGAGTCTCCTGGTTTCATAGTACCGACGATGGTACTAGGCAGTGGCATACGTACTATGTTAAATGGGTTTCCATTCTGATCTTTCGCTCCTTGAAGAATGGCATAATTCTCCTCCATCCGCCGATGATTCTCACGCGCAATCGGATCATCCAGGTCAACACTGTCGACTTTAGCTAAGAGAATAGTACTGTCATTAACAAAGCGAGCAAACTCATCAATATGTCCGTTCGTGGTAACCACGGTATAGGCCTTTTCTCCGTTCTCTAGCTCCTTAGGTCCTAAGAAGGTATGATCATCTTCGTATACCCCTTGCTTCAACCAGATCACCTCGTTCACCCCCAGCAGCCTTTGGAATTCTGCCTCCATTTCAGCCTTAGTCATACCAGGGTTCCGGCCCTGTTCAACCGCCTCCACAACCATTAACACCCCCTCTCCATTCACTTCTCGATCTCCCCCTTCGCTAATCATACCCGTTGAAATCACTGGTAGCCCCATTAAAGCGGCTACTCTTTCATCATACAACTCTTCCGTTTTAGAGTAGGCATCCGTCGTGTCGCTGTAGCCCCAAGAATCAAAGTTAAAATCAGCGATCATCTGCTCCCCTTTGTTATTTTCCACAAAAACAGGCCCCATATCACGCACCCAAAGCTCCTCGGAAGGCACCTCAAGAATTTGTACTTGACCGCTTTCCTGAGCACTAGCCGGAATCATAGCCTTGGCTTTTACCAATAAATTGGAGTCAGCTGCAGTCACTTTGATGGGGGTATGGGGGAGGAGTGCTTCAATGATCTGTAAGGTCACCTGCTCATTGGAGAAACCTTCCAAATGATCCACTGGAGGCCAAATTAACCACACCGCAGCCTGAGCATCATACTCAGCAGCTTGCCGCACCACTCTAATGGGTTCTTCTGTATTATCCTGTGGTGTCGATTGGCAACTCCAAAAGACTTGAGACAACAAAACCAGCGCTACAATTGCGAAAAAGGCTGAGCTTTTTGAAGAAGAAAATATATTCATATTAGGCAGGGATTTAGGCAGTCCAAAGTCCTTCTCGCACCAAATCATCCATGGTAGCTCGAATACTTTTTTCTAGGATATCAACAGTTTCATCTATAGCAGCTTTATCGTAGGTAAGCGGAGGAGATAGTACATTCAAGGAACCAATGGGTCGGATAATCAAGCCTCGGTCCTTACAATGATAATAGATGCGTTTAGCTATGGCCACATCATCCGGAAAAGCTTCCTTACTTTCTTGATCACTGACCATTTCCAGACTCAACATGTAATGAGATCCTCTCACTTCACCAACTATGGGCAAATCCTCTAGCTTCTTCAAGGATTGCTCAAAGTAGGGGCCCCATTCCTGCACATGTTCACAAAATCGCTCTTGCTCTAAAATTTCAATATTCTTCAAACCTACAGCACAAGATAGAGCGTGCCCTGAATAGGTAAAACCATGGGTAAAGTAGGGGTTATCTGGCTTGGGTTGGCTAACTATTTCATAGATCTGATCGGAGATCATAGTAGCGCCAAGCGGCACATATCCAGAGGAAAGTCCCTTGGCCAACACCAATATATCCGGCTGTATTTCAAATACAGACTCAGAACTAATCATCTGTCCGATACGACCAAAGGCAGTAACTACCTCATCCGAGATATAAAGCACTTCGTATTGCTTACATATCTCCCAACTGCGTTTGTGGTACCCAGTAGGGGGGACGATCACGCCGCCAGCTCCAAGAATGGGTTCAGCAATGAAGCAGGCCACATTCTCCGGCCCGAGTTCTAGAATTGTTGATTCCAGCTCTTCAATCAGAAAATCACAAAAGGCCTCCTCAGACATTCCTATTGGGCGCCGATAAGGATAAGGGGCAGATAGATAATGAATCAAGTCCAATGGAAGATCAAAGCTCATGTGCGTGGAGCTGATCCCGGTCAAGGCATGTGCCAGATAGGTACTACCGTGATAGGCTAACTCTCGGGATAGGACCTTCTTCTTATTCGGCTTCCCTAATTGATTGAAATAGTAGTGGACAATCTTAATCGCTGTATCATTAGCAACAGATCCGCCTGTACCAAAGAAGACGTGATTCAATGTTCCCGGAGCGAGATCGGCTAACTTAGCCGAAAGTTCAGCAGCAGGAGCAGAACTAGCATCTTCAAAGGTGTTGTAATAGGCCAATTTCAAGGCATGTTCTGCCATGCAATCCGCAATGGCTCGTTGCCCATGACCAATATTAACACACCAAAGCCCAGCGATTCCGTCCAAATAAGAACGGCCATCACTATCTTTGATAAAATGTCTATCCCCTTCCGTAAAGATGACGGAGCCTTCCTTAGCGAATTTTTGGAAGTTAGTATAGGGGTGGAAAAAATGATCTTTGTCTTTTTGCCAAAGCGAAGGAGTATCGTAAGTCCTCAAGGCTAATGATTATCTAATGGCTAGCAAGCTGCTACTCTAGCTTAGCCAAGTGGGAGTAATTAAAATATTTCACTTTCGCCTCAAAATACTCTATTTTTTATAAGTTTTCGCTCATTTTTTATAAATTTTGCAATCCAAATCATATTGTGATAACCTCAATTGCAGTTTAAATCTAGTAATAGTAAAAGAATCTTTTGGTGATTTTCACAACTAATAAATCTTCTTCGATCAAACCTCAAACAGTCTCATTCTCGCATGACTTCCATAGGGTTTCGTCGAAGGACCACACAAAATATGCAAGCATCAGACACCACGCTGGATCAACTAGATTGGTCTATTTTGCATCACCTCCAAGAGGATGGGCGACGATCATTTACCGAATTAGCGGAGGAATTGAAAGTGTCAGTCGGCACCATTCGGAATCGATATCATAAATTAGTAGAAGATAATATCCTTCACATTGTGGGCTGGGCGGATCCTGTCAAGGCTGGTTTCAACGCCTACGCTCGAGTCACGATCGAAGTAAAACCCACCGAATTAATTCGGACGGTAGCAGAATCACTTACCAAAGTCCCAGAAGTAACCTTTCTGGCCATTACCTCTGGGCAATACGACCTAGAGATTAATTTGCTCTGTAAGGATAACCGACAACTCCTAGATGTGATGCACCAAAAAATCCATCCCATCAAAGGCGTTTATGAGACGAATACGACTATCTATTTCGAGGTCTTGAAATGGGCAGCACATGATATCAGTCAAGTTCGCACTCAAATCAATGAGCAAGGCCATTCTGCTAAAGTCCAAGTCTAATCCATGCTGAAGATCAATCAAAATCGCTTATGGAATAGACTCATGACCATGGCAGAGATTGGTGGTACACCGAAAGGCGGAGTTTGTCGAGTAGCCTTAAGTGAGGAAGATAAACGTGGACGTGATCTGTTTATTGAATGGTGCACAGCCGCTGGCTGCACCGTCGAAGTTGATCCCATGGGTAACATCTTCGCACGAAGAGCTGGGATCGATCCGAATCTCCCAGCGGTCATGATCGGTAGTCATCTTGATAGCCAACCTACAGGCGGAAAATTTGATGGAGTCTACGGCGTATTGGCAGGGCTGGAAGTTATCGAATGTCTCAATGACCATAATGTAAAAACTAAACATCCAATAGAAATTGTCTCTTGGACCAATGAAGAGGGGGCAAGATTTGCTCCTGCGATGATCGGGTCAGGCGTTTTTGCAGGAACATTTTCGCTAGATTACGCCTATAGCCGTACAGATAAAGAAGGTAAGACCTTAGGAGAGGAGTTAGTAAAGATCGGCTACCAGGGAACGGCTCCCTTGGGCCAACGCGCCTATAAAGCTACCTTCGAAATACATATTGAACAAGGGCCGATTCTGGAAGCGGAAGAAAAATCCGTAGGTATCGTGACTGGCGTTCAAGGAATCCATTGGTATGATCTCATCCTTACGGGAAAAGAAACCCATGCTGGCCCCTCACCAATGTCATATCGAGTAGACCCTGTCAAAGCAGCTATTCCCGTACTGCAACAAGTTTATCAGTTGGCGGAGACCTATGCCCCACATGCCAGGGTAACGATCGGATACTTGGACGCTAGTCCAGGCGTGAAGAACACAGTACCCGGTCAATTGAAAATCTCTTTAGACCTAAGGCATCCTGATGCAGATATCCTGGAGCAGATGGATAGCGACTTGAAATCCATAATAGCTGAAGTTTCAGAACATACTACGGTCCAATCTGAGCTCGAAGACATTTGGTACTCCCCTCCAGTAGCCTTTGATCCAAACTGTATCACAGCTGTGCAAGCGGCAGTAGATCAGCTGCAAATACCAGCCATGCAGATGGTTAGTGGGGCAGGACATGATGCTGTTTATCTAGCGGGATATGCACCCACTTCGATGATTTTTATCCCATGCGAAGATGGACTGAGTCATAACGAGCTGGAAAATGCCTTTCCAGAAGACGTTGAGGCGGGTACCAATGTTCTATTGCATGCCACGCTTTCAATGGCCGAGCAATTGGAATAATATTGATTCGTAATCTTCTTATTCGACAAATTTAAACATGATGAAATATTTGCACCTAAATACCTTACTTCTTCTTTCGCTGAGTCTGCTTTTGCAGAACTGTAAGTCACCATCTCCTCTTGAAGTTCTAGAAAAAGAAATCAAAGAAGAGTTGGCTCAGGTAGATGGCATTTTTGGCGTTGCCTTCAAAAACTTATCCACAGGGGAGGAAATTTTGATCAGCGCAAGAGATTCCTTTCATGCTGCTAGCACCATGAAAACACCTGTTATGATTGAGTTGTACAAACAAGCTGCTGCTGGCCAATTCAAGCTCACAGACTCCATCGTGATCAAGAATGAATTCAAAAGTATTGTAGATGGTAGCCCTTATTCGATGAGTATTGACGATGACAGCGAAGGAAAGCTATACAAAGCCATTGGTTCCAAAAGTACTATCGCGGACTTGGCTTATGATATGATCATCTACAGCAGCAATCTCGCCACCAATATTCTGATCGAATTAGTAGATGCCAAGAAAGTTACCCAGACCATGCGGGAATTAGGCGCACCAGACATTCAGGTGCTGCGAGGAGTGGAAGACATCAAGGCCTACGAACAAGGCCTAAGCAATTCTACAACTGCATTCGACCTAATGGCCATTTACGAAAAACTGGCTCTGCAAGAAGTGGTAAGCGCCCAAGCCTCAGATGAAATGATTGATATCCTATTTGATCAGAAATTCAATGAGATCATTCCAGCACACCTCCCGGAAGGGGTTAAGGTAGCGCACAAAACGGGCGTGATTACCGGAGTTCATCATGATTCCGGAATCGTGTTTCTGCCTGATGGACGGAAGTATGTATTAGTGCTCCTCTCGCGAGAACTTGGAGACTTTGATACCGGGACCGCTAAGATGGCTGATGTCTCAAAAATCATTTATGACTACGTCGTTCAATAGACTATCATGATTCAACTACCAGCAGGTGTTCAATTGCAGGAAAAAACCTTGGCTTTTTTGGCCAAACCTCAACAGCTTTTCATCGGTGGAGATTGGGTAGACCCAAAGGAAGGGCAATACTTCTCCAGCTTGAACCCCGCCAATGGTGAAACAATAGCTGAAGTTCCTCTAGCTACGGCACTAGATGTAAATCAGGCAGTGGCTGCAGCTCGCAAGGCCTTTCAAAGTCAGTGGTACCCCAAGGTGAACCCCGCCACAAGAAGCCAACTCATTCACAAGTTGGCCGACCTCATGCAACGAGATCTACAGGTTTTCATGGAGCTGGAAACCTTGGACAATGGCAAGCCGCTAAACAAGGCCAAATACGATGTGCTAGGGGCCATCAATCATTTCCGCTACTACGCAGGTTGGGCAACCAAGATTGAAGGGTCAACTATTCCTGTGGATGGCAGTAAGCTGGTCTATACCCTCCGGGAACCGCTTGGCGTAGTTGGCCTTATTGTGCCCTGGAATTTCCCCTTGATGATGGCTGCCTGGAAATTAGCTCCGGCCCTCGCCTGCGGAAACTGCTGCGTCCTGAAACCCGCCGAGCAAACACCTTTAACGGCTCTATATCTGTGTAAACTTATTCAAGAAGCCGGATTCCCAGAGGGTGTAGTCAATGTCGTGACTGGTCCTGGTTTACCAACGGGTGAAGCCATTACGCAACAGATGGATATAGATAAAGTGAGTTTTACAGGCTCCACCGTTGTAGGTAGAAAAATCATGTCCGCAGCGGCTAATAGCAATTTGAAAAAAGTTAGTCTAGAGTTAGGGGGGAAGTCACCCAATGTGATTTTCGCTGATGCAGACTTAAAGGCGGTAAGCCAATCTGCGCTCTGGTCAAGTTTCTATAATACGGGGCAGGAATGCACCTTAGGCTCACGCTTGTATGTTGAACGGCCGATCTACGATGAGTTCCTCGTAAAACTCAAGGAACAGGCCGAACAGCTAAGCATTGGCAATGGCTTGAATAATCCTGATCTAGGGCCAGTAGTTAGCCAGAAACAATTAGATCGAGTTCTGCACTACATTGAACTTGGGCAGAAAGAAGGCGCTGAACTCATCACCGGTGGAGAAAGGTGTGGAGGTGATTTAGATGAAGGCTATTTTCTGAGTCCTACCATTTTTGGACACAGCAATGATGATCTTCAAATTGTGCAAGAAGAAATCTTTGGGCCAGTGGTTGTCGTTTCAGCCTTTGACGAATCAGAAGAGGCCATCAGGAGAGCCAATAACACTCGTTATGGTTTGGCTGCTGCGGTCTGGACTAAAGACATTTCAAAAGCGCATCGATTTGCACAAGCTACGCAGGCCGGTACCGTATGGATTAATGGCTATGACTTATTCGATCCAGCAGTACCTTTCGGAGGGCATAAAGAAAGTGGCATCGGGGCCGAAATGGGCAAGAGTGCTATTGATCTGTATACCCAAGAAAAATCCGTTTGGGTTAACCTTACATAGAAAAACCAACTTACAACACACCTTATCGACAACCATGCAGACGAATATTCTCAACTCAACAGAACTCTTGGCGCCAGTCTGGACGCACCTCACTCAACTACAGCCGGTAAGAGGTGAAGGCATTTATCTATATGATGAAGAGGGCCATCGATATACTGATTTCACCTCTGGTATCGGAGTCATAAACACAGGGCACTGTCACCCTAGAGTGGTCAAAGCCATCCAAGAACAGGCCGGCCAGCTACTCTTCGGGCAAATGAACTGTGTCATCCCCCCCACCTCGGTACGCTTGGCAGAAAAACTCAATGCCATCACGCCGCCTTCTATCGATCGTTTTTTCTTTGCCAATAGCGGAGCAGAAGCTACCGAGGCTTGTGTGAAACTCGCCAAAGCAGCAACAGGTCGCCAGCATGTGATTGTATTCCAAGGGAGTTTCCATGGCCGCACTCATCTCGCTATGGCCATGACTACCTCCAAAACCGTCTATCGACACAAATATCAACCCCTACCATCCGGAATCTTCGTCGCTCCATTCCCATACAGCTATTACTATGGCTGGGACGAAGCCACGACCACTGAGTTTTGCCTAAAGCAGTTAGACCTAATCCTCCATGGTCAAACCGCCCCGGATGAGACTGCAGCTATCATCATTGAACCCATCCTTGGAGAAGGCGGATATGTCCCTGCTCCTGCCCCCTTCCTCAGAGCGCTGAGAGAAATCTGCGACCAGCACGGCATCCTACTCATCATCGACGAAGTCCAAAGCGGCTTCGGTCGCACCGGCAAGTTCTTTTGCTACGAACACGCCGAGGTTCTCCCAGATATCCTTGTGATGGCCAAAGGCCTCGGCAGCGGGCTTCCCATCTCCGGCATCGCCGCCATCCTGATCGCGCCGAAACTGCTGA
>CAJXPD010000028.1 GCA_913057785.1 uncultured Lewinella sp.
CGCCATATGCGAGCTATCAAGGATACGGGTCACCAGTTGGTGGCAGCCTTAGATAGCAATGACTCTGTTGGAGTAATTGATAGCTATTTTCCTCAAGCTGATTTCTTTACCGAATTCGAACGCTTCGATCGACATATTAGCAAGCTTCAGCGTTCCGGGACTCCTATAGACTTCGTTTCGGTATGTTCACCCAACTATTTGCATGATGCACATATTCGCTTTGGACTGAGGGTAGGAGCCAACGTCATCTGTGAGAAACCATTGGTACTCAATCCATGGAATGTGGATGGTTTGATGGATATCGAAAAAGAGACGGGATTAAGCGTTAATACCATTTTACAGTTGCGTCTACATCCAGCTTTGATTGCCCTGAAGAAGAAAGTGGAGGAAGGTGATCCAAATAAAGTCTACGATGTTGATTTAAGCTACATTACTTCTCGTGGCAAGTGGTATTACACCAGTTGGAAGGGCTTCATGGATAAGTCCGGCGGAATTGCCACCAACATCGGCATTCACTTCTTTGACATGTTGCACTGGATTTTCGGGGATATTAAATCGAACACGGTACATGTCCACACCCATGATCGTGCAGCCGGTTACCTTACCTTGGAAAAAGCCAGAGTACGCTGGTTTTTGAGTATTAATGCAGAAACGCTTCCTCCTGAGGTCAAGGAACGAGGAGCAACTACATTCCGTTCGATTACAGTTGATGGTGAGGAAATCGAATTTAGTGGTGGATTTACAGATTTGCATACAAAAAGCTACCAAGCTATTCTAGATGGTCATGGCTTTGGGTTGGACAAGGCAGCACAGGCGATTGAAATTGCCTACGCCATTCGCAATGCTACACCTCAGGGATTAGATGGCAGTCACCATCCACTAGCCGAATTGCCAACTTCGACCCACCCGTTTCATAGAAAACCCGAAAACCAAGGTGTAAAACTGGAAGAGATTAAGTCCTAAGTAACTAAGGGGTAAGCAGTATGGATTTTACAGTAGACAGAAAAAAGCAAAAAGATTTTCTTACTTTTCGACTTTGGGAATCGCTTAGAAAGGTATTCAGTCCCGCAGTTATAGAGCCAGTTGAATTGGGTAATATTTTGAAGGTAGACACCCATGCACATTGGTTGCCAGGTGTGGATGATGGAGCCACCTCTCTAGAAGAAGGGCTAGAAATGGTCGAGTCTCTTATGAATATGGGATTCACCAAACTGATTGCCACTCCGCATATCAAAAAGAACTTTTTTGAAAACGAGCCTCAAGATCTGATGTATACCTTTAAGGATTTTGAAAAAGAGGTAAAACGTAGAAAGTGGCCGATCGAATTATCCTTGGCAGCAGAATACATGCTGGATGAAGGATTTGAGGAACACCTGGAAAAAGGATTACTGACTTTAAACCAGAACTTGGTATTACTTGAAATGTCATTTTTCCAGGCAAATCAAGGGATCGAAGAGCTACTTTTCAAAATTCAACTAAAAGGTTATCAACCTGTTATTGCCCATCCGGAAAGATACATCTACTACTTCAGAAAATGGGATCAGCTACAACGTTTCAAAGAAATGGGCTGCCTATTTCAACTCAATATTCCCTCTTTGACGGGATTTTATGGAAAGGACGTGCTAGCAGCGGCCAAGCGGATTTTGGAGCAGGGCTGGTACAACTTTGCCGGGACTGATTTACATCGCCCTAAGCAACTGTCTAGCTTAATTACCACGAGCTTTCCCAGCCAATTTGAAAACGAACGAATCTTATTTAACAATTAAAAATATTAGAAAACATCCCTCTATAACCAAGTCTTCAAAAGATGACAGTATATAAATATCCAATCAACATGAAACAACAATTTACAACCCTACTTTATGCCTGCCTTGTTTTGTTCTGCCTCAGTAGTTGTGGTAGTGTAAAATACCCAGAGATGTTGATGTTCGACGATGTGACCAATGAATTAGCAGAGCTAGATAGCCTTCCGATACTAGTGATTCAAGCCGATGATATACTCAGCATTAAGGTCTCTTCCAGGAAGCCAGCTGATGTGGTAGCCTTTCAACTTGAACGGGAAAACCAAGTTCAAGGTGGACAGGGTGCCAATGCTTTGGGTGTATTGGATGGTTACAGAGTAAATGAGGAAGGGAAAATCTACCTGCCCTTTATTGGAGAAGTTACCGCAGCCGGCAAAACTGTATCTGAATTACGAAAAGAAATAGCGACTGCCTTACAATCTGGATTCATTACGGATGCATCTGTTCAAGTTCGGTTTTTAAACTTTCGAGTTACCATTCTTGGTGAAGTAACCCTACCCAGTGCCTATACCATTCCCAACGAAAGATTGACCGTTTTGGAAGCCATTGGTATGGCTGGAGATTTTACACCTTATGCCAAACGGAATACGGTATTGATCATAAGAGAGCGAAATGACGTTCGAGAGTTCGTTCGAATCAATACGCAAGACAAGAGCTTATTTCAATCCCCATACTTCTACCTGCAGCCTAATGACTTAGTATATGTAGCTCCGCTAAAGGCTAAGAAATACGCCACGCAAGGAGACTTTATAGAACGATATTCTTCTATTTTATTCCCCTTAGTATCTCTACTCACCTTTGTTCTGGGAGCTAACTCATTCTAGCTGCTAGAAAGGTATTGTCGGAAAACACTATTGAGACTACTTTATAAACAACATCCGGATGGAAAAATATACAGAAATTGACGTAAAGAGCTTGCTGAGGACAGCGATGAAGTATTGGTACCTGTATGCCATTATGCTTCCCAGCTTCGTCGGGCTAGCTTATATGTATTTGAAAAATGCTCAGCCAGAATATGAGGCTACAGCCATGATGCTGATCAAAGAAGATCAGAAATCAGGTGAATTAGTGGAGGAGGCCATCTTTGATGAGTTGAAGCTTCGGAAGAAAAAGAACCTAGCCGATGAAGTATTGGTGCTTCGTTCTTCTCCCGTGATGGAGCGGGTAGTCGAGCAAATGCAACTACAATACAAATACTACTCACTAGAGCGATTCAGAAAACATGAGTTAGTGTACAATTCTCCAGTGCGGGTGGTAGACTGGCAGCCAACTCCTCCGGCAAAAGAGATGTATGGAGAGCTCTTCTTCAATGGAGATGGTACTTATCAATTGGTAGTGATCGACGAGGATGACAACAAGACTCCTTATGAAGGCACCTTCGGGCAGGAACTTGAAGTGCTTGAAGGAAAACTTACCCTTTCTCAAGAAACTTTCGAGGAAGAGCAAAAGCCTGTTGCCATCGAGATTGCCTCCATATCTTCGAGGGCTTCTGAACTAATTAATGGACTAGGAGCTGTGCCAATGGGCGAAACCTCCAGTACCTTGATGTTGAGCATCGAGGATGTGAATAGAAAGCGCGCTAAGATCTTGCTTGAAAATATTATTGCCTCATACAATGAGAAAACAAAAGAGGACAAGAATAGAGTGTATGAAAATGGCATCGGACTGATCAGTGAAAGGATTGATCTGATTACGAGAGAATTAAAGGCGGCTGAACAGAATGTGGCCAATTTCAAAAGCCGTTTCAGTATGATGTCCTATAGTGTGGAAGGCAATATGCTGATGGGTGAATTGAATACCTATAACAAGGAGATCACCAACCGGGATGTACAATTGCAAATTCTCAATGGTATCGAAAACTTTTTGGTCAAGCATCGAGACGACTTTGAGTTTGTACCAACGAACAACAGCTTGACCAATCCTACATTGATCAACCAGCTGCAAAGTCTCAATACCAGCCTCAACCAAAGACAATTGGAGGGAGGCACGAAGGGGGCCAACCACCCAGATATTCAATTGCTTGATCGTCAGATAGACAACCTTCGACAAACCATCATTGATAATATCCGTAGCATTAAGGGAGACTTGACCCTCGCTCGAGATGCTAATAAAGGTCTGCGTCAGGATCTGGAAGCACGACTACAAATGCTTCCGACTAGAGAACGAGAGTTGATCCAAATTGAAAGACAAAAGAGCATCAAGGAAGACTTATATCTCTACTTGCTACAGAAAAGGGAAGAAGCTGCGATTTCTCTCTCTGTGACTGTAGCTAATGGTAAAATCGTTGAACCACCATCAAGTAGTGGACCGGTTAGTCCTAAGAAAGCACAGGTGGCCTTAATTGCCTTATTCCTAGGTCTGGCCATGCCGACAGGGCTGGTTCTGATGTTGGAGTCAATGAATGACAAAGTAGAGACGGAAGAGCAGATTGAACGAATCACTAGTGTCCCGGTGGTCGGATCTTTGGGATCAAGTAGTCGAAAGAATAAGGTAGTCGTAACAGAAAATAGCCAGTCTCCTATCGCCGAAATGTTCCGCCTATTAAGGGTGAACTTGGCTTACGTGGCACCGGGCAAGGTGCTCAAAACGGTCATGGTAACTTCTAGTGCATCGGGAGATGGTAAATCCTTTATTTCAGCAAACCTTGGAATGGCCCAAGCGCTGACGGGTAAGCGAGTTTTGCTGGTGGAATTAGACCTTAGAAAACCGAAGCAGTCTCTCTACTTTGATACGCAGCCAGGCACGCCAGGAATTGTCAATTATCTGATCAATCCGACCGTGACTGCTGATGAGGTGATCAACAATAGTGGATTGCATGAAAATCTAGATGTGGTTACTTGCGGACCTAAGCCACCGAACCCGAGTGAACTAATTCTATCCGAGCGGCTGCGTACTTTCATCGATGAAATGCGAGATATGTACGACTTCATTATCCTGGATGCACCGCCAGTAGGTTTGGTAGCTGATGCACTCCAAATGAAGGACTTAGTGGAGGCTTGTATGTACGTGGTACGCTTCAACGTGACCAAAAAAGCTCAACTCGATATCATTAAGGATATCGCTCAGAAAGATAAATTACCCAAGCCTTTCGTGGTATTCAATGGCGTGTCCTTAAATCGCGGAGGTGGCTATGGCTATGGCTATGGTTACGGATACAGCGAAACCAAAAAGGAACGTCGCAAAGCGCAGAAGGCTGCGGCAAAAAAGAAAAAGGCAAAGGCTTAGTATAACGGATGTCAGATTCTTTAAAAGATAGATCGATCAGTGCCTTTCTTTGGGTAATGATCGACAAGTTGGGAAGTAGCACGATCAACTTTTTAGTGACGATCGTACTGGCTAGGCTATTGGTGCCAGAAGACTTTGGCCTGATTGCCATGGTTATGATTTTCTTCGAGCTTTCTGCCAGTTTTGTCGATAGTGGATTTTCCAATGCACTGGTACGAGAAAAGGAGATTACAGAAGAAGATAAATCCACCACTTTTGTGTTTAACTTCTTCATTTCCATAGCAGTATATGTCATTTTGTTTTTTGCAGCGCCAACGATTGCCGCCTTCTTTGAGCAGCCTAAGTTGGTTCTACTTACCAGGGTATTAGGGGTCAACCTCATCATTAATGCCTGTGCTATCATACAGCAAGCTGTACTTACTCAGGAAATTGATTTCAAGACTCAAACGAAAGTTAGAATCCCATCGGTTCTGATTTCGGGAGGGGTAGCTATTGCCATGGCATTGAATGGATTCGGCATCTGGAGTCTGATTGTGCAGATGATACTGAGAGCCGTAATTGATGCGATATTGTTATGGTATTTCCATCCATGGAAGTTGAGCTTGAAGTTCTACAAGGAATCTTTTGTTCGACTTTTCTCCTTCGGCTCTAACATACTAATTGCGGGTTTGGTACAACGCTTTTTTCAGCACATCTTCAAGTTAGTAATTGGGAAATTCTTTGCCGCCGCTACCTTAGGGCTTTATGATCAGGCCAACCGCTTTTGCAACATGGCGATTAATCACCTGTTTCAGGCCGTGCAAAAGGTTTCTTACCCGATTCTTTCTAAGCTTCAAGATGATCGTAAGCGTTTGAAAGAGGGATATAAAAAGTTCATTAAGTTGAGTTCCTTTGTCATCTTACCCGCCATGATGGTTTTAGGGGTGTTGGCAGAACCCATCATCGTTACCTTAATAGGGGAGAAGTGGTTAGGAGCCGTTCCTTTTCTGAAGCTACTATGTTTAGCCGGCGTTACCTATCACTTCCATGTGATCAACCTGAATATTCTACTGGTTTTGGGCCGCTCAGATCTTGGCCTAAAGCTCGAATTCATTGAGAAGATCAGCATCGGATTGGGGATTGTGATCGGTATTCAATTTGGGATTATGGGGCTGGTGATTGGCCAGGTAATTTCCTCGTACATCAATTTATTGGTAAATACCTATTACTCAGATAAATTCCTGGGCTATCCATTGCTTGCCCAGTTGAAAGATATCTTTCCAACTATTGCATTTAGTTTCTTGATGGGCGCTGTACTCCATCTTTTGGCTCCCTTCTTTCAGCCAGGCTTCTTGAGTCTTGGTATTCTATGCAGCATTGCTGGGGTTATATATTTAGGGCTGCATTTCTGGAAGAAAACAGAGGAGTATCTCCTCATTCAGCGAGTGATTCTCCCCAAGACCATGGGCTTAATCACCAAACTTTTCTAAGGATCATTACGACTAAAAAATTGTCATTCAAATGTCTACTGAACAACCAATAGTAAGCATTGCTATGATGGCTTATAACTGCGAAGAATATATCGCGCAGGCCATCGAGGGTGTGATTATGCAAGAAACGGATTTTCCCTATCAATTGGTGATTGGGGAAGACTATTCCACGGATACCACGCGAGCCATTTGCGAACAGTATGCTGAGCAGTACCCGAATAAAGTCAGACTACTTCCTTCCGAACGCAATTGGGGAATGCTACGAAACTTCTTCCGCATCATCGATAGTATTGAGAGTCCATATATAGCTTGGTGTGATAGCGATGATTACTGGACAGATCCCGAAAAACTACAGATGCAAGTTAGCTTCCTAGAAGCTAACCCTGACTATGGACTGGTCTATACGGATGTAGATATTGTCAATGAACATGGTGAAATTCAGGATGATGAGGAACAAAAGGCAATCAGAAAAATATTTGATCGAGGCAATGTCTTCTTCAAACTCCTGACCGGCGAGAATTTTGTCATGACCTGTAGTACCGTGTTTAGAAAAGATTGCTTGGCCTACGATAAGACCAATGAGGACCTGAACATGTTTGGCTACGATTATTGGTTCTGGCTACACATCAGTATGCGATCGAAGATTCACTTCATTAACAAGCGCACGATTTGTTACCGCAAGCACTCCGCGCAGGCCAGCCAAGCTGGCTTTCAAAAGAACCGCAAGAGAAACTACTACGTACTATATGACACGATCATGACCTTCAATCGCGATTACAAGAAGGTTTTGACAGAGCCAGAGAGAAAGCTGATTTTCAGAAAGTTATTATCATTATTATATCAAAAAGGTGGCACGCTGTCAATGAAATTGAAAGCTGCTAGTCTTCTTCCCAAATACTATCCAGGATTAAGCAATACCATTCAACTTTTCGGCGGAAAACCTGGAAGACTAGAACAAACCACCCATTAGCAAACACTAAACTTACCGTTGATGTCAAAAGTAGCATTGATTACCGGTATTACCGGACAGGATGGCTCCTACTTAGCGGACCTTTTATTGAAAAGGGGCTATACCGTATGGGGAATGAAACGCCGCAGTTCATCCTTCAACACAGAACGAATTGACGCGCTATTCGCCAATGATAGACAAGAGGAAGATCCCCGATTTCATTATTTCTATGGTGATCTAACGGATTCTAACAACATTATAAAGTACGTGCAGGAAATCCAGCCAGATGAAATCTATAATCTGGCAGCAATGTCTCACGTAAAAGTGAGTTTTGACACCCCTGAATATACAGGTAATGTGGATGGCTTAGGCACCTTGAGAATGCTCGAAGCTGTTAGAATTTTGGGCTTGACTGAAAAAACCCGAATCTACCAGGCTTCAACCTCGGAGTTGTACGGTAAAGTGCAGGAAATTCCGCAATCTGAAACCACGCCATTTTACCCACGAAGCCCATACGGGGTAGCTAAGCTCTACGCCTACTGGATGACGGTAAATTACCGCGAGGCCTATAATATGTTTGCTTGCAACGGGATTTTATTTAATCACGAATCACCCGTGAGAGGAGAGACTTTCGTAACAAGAAAGATCACTCGAGCGATAGCCAATATTTCTCTAGGTTTTCAAAGTGTATTGTCCTTAGGGAACTTGGATGCGAAGCGAGATTGGGGCCATGCCAAAGACTATGTCGAAGCGATGTACCTGATGCTACAGCAAGACGAGCCAGAAGATTTTGTCATTGCGACCGGTAAAACAACTTCTATCCGCGATTTCGTAAGAATGGCATTCTCAGAAGTAGGAATCGATATTGCCTTCAGTGGCAAAGGAGTAGAGGAAATCGGACAGATTGACGCTATTGATCGGGCCAAGTTTGAAGCTGCAACTGGGATCGAAGCCAACCATTTGAGCATTGGACAGGAATTGGTTAAAGTGGACCCATTCTACTTCCGACCAACTGAGGTAGAGCTCTTGATTGGAGATCCCACCAAGGCCAAAGAGAAATTAGGATGGGTAGCCAAACATACCCTACCAGAATTAATCTCCGAAATGGTGGCTTGTGATGTGGAAAGAGTGAGAAAGAACCACTATCTAAAAACAGGAGGATTTGCCATTTTAAACAATGTAGAAGACGTTATTTAACTATGAAGATAGCAGTAACAGGAGCAACTGGTTTTTTGGGAAAGCGAGTAGTTAAAAAGCTCCAAGCACAGGGACATGACCCAATTCTTACCTCTCTTAGTATGGGGGTAGACCTCCGTGATTATCAACAAGCTTTTCAGTTTTTTAACGAGTATAAGCCGGAAGTACTATTGAACTGTGCCTCATTCGTAGGCGGGATTCAATTTGGCTATAAATACCCAGCGGATCTGTTTGAGAACAATCTGTTGATGAACGTGAATCTCCTACGCGCCGCTAGAGAGACGGGAGTTGGACGTATCGTTAATCCGATTTCAAACTGTGTCTATCCAGCAAAAGCTATGCTTTTCAAGGAGGAAGAGATTTGGGACGGCCCGATGCATGACTCTGTTCTTGTATATGGTTTCGTACGAAAGGCCTTTTGGGTAGGCTCATGGGCCAATAATCGGCAGCACGGAATGGACATCGTGAACATTGTCCTCTCAAACATGTACGGCCCTGAGGACCATTTTGAGGAAGAACGTTCACACGCTCTAGGTGCTTTGATCATGAAGTTTGTGGAAGCCAAGCGCAGCAACGCCCCTTTTGTCAACGTCTGGGGATCCGGAAAACCCGTTCGGGAATGGCTGCATGTAGATGATGGTGCTGAGGCTATGATCCGTAGTATTGCCATGCCAGCTACTACGGAGTTCATCAATATTGGTGTGGCTCATGGTATTTCCATCATTGATATGTGTCAGTTAATCAAAGAACTAACCGGCTATCAAGGTGACATTAAATTGGATCCTAGTAAACCGGACGGAGCGCCTTATAAAACGGTTGATGGCACCAAAGGTGAAGAATTATTGAATTGGAAACCTTCTATGGACTTCAAAGAAGGAGTAGCTGAAACGATTCGTTGGTACGAGGAAAACTACACTTATGCCTGAGATTAGAAGTGAAAAGGGAGAGCTTTTAGCCGTGCATATCCCAGCTCAAGCTTCCAGAGCAACGGAGGGGAGTCAATTCTATTCAGCGGATGAAGATTTTATTCAGTTGGCTACTCATCGATATTCTGCGGGCAAAGAGTTCGTTGCACATCAACACCACGCGGTAGAGCGCCAAGCGACACTGACCCAGGAGGTCTTAATCCTACAAGAGGGCGCTATGCAAGCCGCCATCTTCGATCTTGAAAAGAAAATGGTGGCCTCATTTACTATGGAAAAAGGCGACGTGATCATGTTGCTCAAGGGTGGCCATGGCTTTACCGTACTTTCAGATGACACACAATTTCTAGAAGTGAAGAATGGCCCATACTTAGGGGCAGAAGTAGATCGATTTAGATTATTCCAATAAAGAATAGAACAAGACATGAACATGACCATCAACTCAGCTGAACTCGCCATCAACGGAGGAAAGGCTGTGGCAGAGGATCGAATATTGATCCACCTTCCCACCATTGCGGAAGAAGATATACAGGCAGTTACGGATGCTATGCGCACCACTTTTGTGAGTGGAGATGGACCTGCTTGTAGAGAATTTGAAAAGCAATTAGCCGAATACCTAGGGGTCAAATTTGCTCTGTTTCTGAATTCTGCTACTACCGCCTTAGACCTTGCCTTTATGGTGAAAGATTTTCCGGCGGGAAGTGAAGTGATCGTTCCAAACTTTACCTATACGAGTACCGCATTGGGACCGATCTTGAATAACTTGAAGATCGTTTTAGCAGACGTCCGTGCAGATAATGGGAATCTCGACGTCAGCAAGTTGGAGTCATATATTACGGAAAAAACAGTAGCTGTTATGCCCATCGATTATGCCGGAAATCCTGCGGAGATGGATGAAATTAACGCTATTGCTAAAAAATACAATCTGTACGTAGTACAGGATACGGCACAGTCCATCGGTTCGAAATACAAAGGTAAATACACAGGGAATCACGCTGATGTAGGTACCTTCTCTTTCCATGGAACCAAAAACATGAGTACCGGTGAAGGAGGAGCATTCGTGACCAATAATGAAGAAATTGCGGATCGCGTGAAGATCATGCGAGAAAAGGGAACTGATAAGTACTCCTTCCTTACAGATAATGTAACTAGAGGATATTATCAGTATGTAGCTAAGGGGAGTAGTTATGTTCAATCGAACATCAATGGCGCTATGGGAATTACCCAGTTGGCACGCTTGGAGTCCATGAATGCCCAACGCCGAGCCATTGCAGAATTCTACCTTGCCGAGCTACAAGGAATTGATGGTTTGGATTTCATTAAGATTACGGAGGGAGCAGAGCACAATTGGCATTTGTTTGGCCTGCTAGTTCCACCGACGAAGCGTTTCTGGATTATGGATGCGCTACGAGCAGAAGGAATAATGGCCAACGTGCATTATACGCCTTTGCACAGAAACTCCTACTATCAACATCTTGGAACGGATGCGGATTTCCCTGGAAGTATGGCTTTCTATAACCGCCTGTTGCGCATACCGATTTATCCTTCTCTTAGTAAAGGGGATCAGGAGAAAGTGGTAATGGCCGTACAAAAAGTCTTTGCTGCACTGTAAGATGAAAAGAATACTTGTATTTGGAGCGGGGCACAACCAAACACTGCTAATCAAGGCATGTAAGGAATTGGGCTATCATACGATCGTTACTGATCCCAATGAAAACGCCCCGGGAAAAGAGTTGGCAGATCATTTTGTTGTTTTGCCACCGAAAGATTTCGAGGCCCACGGTCAGCTCATAGAACAGGAAGGCGTTCAAGGGATCGTAACCTGCCAAATGGAGAATCCTTTACCTCTTATGGCTCGCTTGGCCGCGAAATATAATTTACTGTTTCCCACTGTAGACGTCATCCAACGAGCCAGAAATAAATACTTGATGAAGAAAGCCTTTCTGGAGGCCAGGGTGCCTTGTGCACAAGGACAGATCATTGAGAACCAGGAAGAATTACAGCAACTTGATTTCGCACAATGGCAGTTTCCTTTAATCATCAAGCCTGTAGACAGCTATTCTAGTCGCGGAGTCTATAAAGTTAACTCCGAGAAAGAATTGCACAGCCGATACCCTGAAGCTTTACGCTATTCGTCTACGGGCCAGGTATTGCTGGAGGAATTCCTGGAAGGGCCAGAAGTAAGCGTGGAGGCGGTGACTTTCCAAGGCAAGACCTATGTCATCCAAATCACAGATAAGGTCATCACGCCTTATCCCAATACGGTAGAACTAGCTCATTATCAACCCAGTCAGCTCTCAGCGCTTGAACTGAATCAGATCGGAGAAGTGGTAGAAGCTGCCATTGAGGCGCTCGGCATCGATTTTTCCGGATCTCATGCAGAGCTAAAGTTAACCCCGCAAGGACCGAAGATGATTGAAATTGGTGCTCGCCTGGGAGGAGATTACATCTCTTCTTACTTAACAACTTTATCTACTGGCGTAGATATGAATCGTGCTATTGCACAGATTGCAATGGGGGAGGAGCCAGATGTTAATTCTACCCTCCGGCAGTTTTCGGGCATTCAATATGTCAATTGGCCAGCAGGCCGAAAAGTTAAGGCAGTTGCTGCATTGGAACCCTTTTTACAAAACCCCAAGGTGGCATTTGCAAATATTATGGTAGCTCCGGGCGACATCTTACCCGCCATTACCGAAAGTACCAATCGGCACGCCTTCTTCATCACCAGTGCCGAAACACAAGCTGAGCTCAACCAAAACGTGCAAGAATTGGTTGCAGACCTCTCTACATTTATCACATTAGATTGAGTAACTCACGATGAAAGTTCTTTTATTTATACCAGAGCGCTACGGTTTTTTCCATTCCTATAAAGAGATTTTTGAATACATGGGGGCAGAAGTCCATTCAATCGACTTCTACCATAAAGTAAAGTCTTGGGAGAAAAATGTAAACGTGCAGATGTTTAGGCTTCCCAACAAGTTTCGATTGAAGTGGGAAGGATATTATATGGGCAAGATCAATGCCTACTACCGGGAGAAATTTGATGCTTTAAGACCAGATGTTGTCTTCATTTATAACAATGAGCTATTGCTACCTGAAACACTAGCTTATTTCAAGAGCAAAGGCACGAAAATTGGGTTTTTCTTAGGGGACAGTCCATTCTACACCCTACAAATCGTCATTATCTCCAGTTACTGGACTATGCAGATACGATTACGACCACCGATTCTTTCTGGATTCATCAATTTAGCAAGATGGGCCTCAAGAATTTACACATGACCTATCCTTGTGTGCCATCTCATCAGCATTTCCCTGTGGAGCTGACTAAAGAGGAATATGAAGAATTGAAGACAGAAATCTTATACGTAGGCATGTCTTATACTGATAGTTGGGGATATAAAAAGGCAAAATTTCTGAACTACTTCACCGATTTTGACCTCCATATTCACGGCAATGACGACTGGGAAAGATGGTTCAAGGATTTCCCGGCATTACAAGCCCATTACCGAGAGCGCAAGGAGTATATTTCGACTGAGAAGATGAACAAGATGTACAATGCCACCAAGATCATTCCTATAGACGGAAATCCAGGCCTTCTCCATGCTGCACATTGGCGTTTGATGGAGGTGCTAGGCTCAGGAACATTGCCTTTAATGGAGTGGCAAAATGGATTAGCTGAGATTTTTCCAGAGGGAAGCGACCTTCCAGCCGTACACTCTTACGATGATATCAAGGAAATGACCAGATTTTATCTGGATAATGAGGATAAGAGAGTGGAAAAAGTCGAATGGATGCGTAACTTCGTTTTGGAAAAGTACTCCAAAGAAAACAACGCAGATTTGTTAATCAATGCCTTAGATTTGCGGGTGAGCGTCCCCCAAGCGTAAACGAACAAGATGTTGCAGAGAATCCTCCTATTTCTGGGCTTAATTGTTGGCACAGTAATTACCACTTACTATGCCGGTGGCTTGATCGCAGGGCTGTATTATTTAGGCATCCTATACGCCTACTTCCGTTCCACGGACGAAGCCATGTGGTTAGCCTTTTTCTTGGTAACTGCTGATAATTTCATTGGTTTTTTTGGGCCATATCATTGTACACTTGGTATTCTGCCAGGCCTCCCAGCCATTGAAATCAGTCAGATGTATGTGCTTTTATCTATTGTAAAGGCCGTCAATAAAGGGCGAGTCTTTCTGCCATACTATCGAGATATGCTGGTGGTCTTACTGGTTTACCTGATTTTCTTGGTAGCCCAAGGAATCGCCATAGGTCTGGACCTACAGTTCAATATTATTTTCAGAATAGTTAAGGAATGCCTACCTCTATTCCTCATGTATTCTCTGCCAAGGCTGATGGATAAGGATGAGGATTTTGAGCGGTTTTTTAACTATTTGTTCCCGATTATCTTTACCGCATTTTTGTCACAGGTATTTACCATTACCATGGATTTAACCCCTTCCGAATATTTGGGAGGAACAAAACCGGATAAATTTGCCCCTAAGGTATCAGACGGACGTACCTATCGCGGAATCTTCAGTTCTGCATCCCTACTAATAACCATGTTGGGTGCACTTTACCTGCTAGCTAGAAAGGACCGCAAAACCAGTACATTGTACCTATACACGGTCATTGCGGCGAACTTCTTATCCGTCTTTCTATCCGCCACTAGAGGATGGGTTCTCAGCTTTGGTTTCATGATTTTCCTTTTCATGATCTTCGTGCTCAAGTTTGATCTCAGAAAGTTCTTCATCCTTGGCATGACCTCCATTGTGCTATTCATGGGGCTTAGTACCTTGCCTATAGTCGGGACGCAAATCAATAATGCGGTCAAGAGACTTTCCACTATATCAGCCCTTGCCGATGGTGATCCGACGGCCGGCGGTACACTTATCCGCCTTAGCGAACGAAGCCCGAGAGTGATGCGTAAATTTTACGAGTCGCCGCTAACTGGATGGGGGTTTTCGAATACCTTTATGAAGTATTCTGATCTTCACGTAGGCAACCAGAATATATTGATGCATTCAGGAGTCATCGGATTCTTCTTAATGTTCCTTTTCTTCTTCTATTTTAATTGGAAGCAGTTTATTGCTAGTGTTTCACTGCCAGAGAAGCATGCACTCAAGTCAGCTCCTTTGGCACTCATTATCTTTTTCCTCGGTTGGTTTGTCATCCATTCTTCATCTGCTCAATATTTCGGCTATTATTTAGCACCCACAGATGGCATTTTGGTGGGCTCATTTGTCAGTTTGGGCGGGAAGTTATATGATACCATAAGTTCCTGAGGCCAACCAAAGACCTTTTAATTTTACTTTGATGTATTTCTTTTTGACACTGGACTTAGATTCTATACAAGATATAGGCTTAACCTTCATTGAGGAAGAACAGGATTGGCAGGCTATCCAGCCTAATCAACTATATATTGAGCAGGGCAAGCAGTTCCTCTTTCAGGAAAAAATAGGGCAGGGCAGAATGATTCTGCTGGGAGACCCAGTTTTCCCGAAAGAGGATTTGAATTGGTCAAGCCTAATTACAGCTGATCAGAAGCCAGATCAAAGTAGTTTGTTTCAACAAATTCGGGGACATTACTACTACTTCTACCTTAGCCCGCAGGCCGTATATGTCGGTTCTTCTTTGTCAGGAATCTTTCCCGTTTGCTACCATGCGGAAGGGACCAAGGTTTCGGTTGCCTCCAAAGCCAGTGCAATAGCTGAAAAGCTTCCTGGGGTAAGTCCTAGTCGAATCAATCTATTGGAACGCCTGCTGTTTAATTTTCCTCTACTTAATTCTACTTGGTGGGAAGATATCCATGTAGTACCAGCGGATAGATTCTTGGCAGTAGAGAAAGGCAAAGTAGAGTTGGCCGGGGCATTTGAAATCGCGGACTATTTCGGTGAACCCATATACAAAACCAGAAGAAGCTTAGGGAAATTGATTTCTGCTTTTCAGTCCGAAATGGAATTGTTTTTCCCAGATGAGCCTTTCTCGATTTCATTCACCGGAGGCTTTGATAGCCGTACTATTGTGGCAGCAGCGAGGAATGCTGGGGCAGATTTTGGGACTTATAGCTTTGGGAGACCTAGCTCTTCTGATATTTACTTTCCGATTCGTCAAAGTAAAGCCTTAGGCATCCCCTATACCCCCATATACCTAAACGAACAATACTTGCAAGAACATTCTTTAGCAGGTTCCTATACTTTTTTACAGCGTTCAGATTACAACGGCAACTTTGGCCGTCCACATTATACTTACGCTGCGCAACAGCTTTCCCAAGCATCTAATTTCATCCTGACTGGCAACTTCGGATCAGAATTGTTTCGTGCACTTCATGAACCGGGTGTAATGATCAGTCAATCTTTGATTGACCTGTTTACCGCAGAAGATGATAGCTGGAAAGATAAACTTGTACAAGCTACGAACGCCTGGGATGGAGAATATTTTAAGAGAGAAATAGATCAATTAATTGCCCAGATTGAAGAATACCTCTCCGTTTCTAAGGGACTTAGCCTGAACCATCGCTTTTATCGTTTTGTAATTAACGACCTATTCCGCAAATACTTTGGCCCTGAACTTCAGATGCAGAGTCAATATCTCAACAATAGAACTCCGTATTTAAGTTTGCCGTGGTTAATGGGGTTAAACCAAACGATTTGGTCCGGGGTACATGCTCGACTCTTTGAGAAAAACATCAATAAGCGTATGAAGGGGCAGATCTTTTACTCCTCCTTTCTTAAGCGAGTCAATAAAGAGATGTACCATATGCAAACCAATAAATCTTATTCCGCAGCTGATGTACTCGAATTTTGGCGACTTCCGATCTTGGTAGGGAAAGTAGTTGTTAATAGATATTTGAAGGCAGCAGAGGACAACGAAAACGCGAGCCAAGACTTTCTAAAGATGCACTTCAAACAGATTCAATCTCAGTGGGAAGAGGAACAGTTTCCCGCGTTCCTTTCATCGCTATTGAAGCAGTCCCAAATGGAAATACCCGCAGGGAAACGGATGGATTATTGGAATAAAGTGCACAGTATTACCGAGGGGCTAAATAATAGCCTAAAGCTCGCATTAACAACCAGTTAATAATCTATCTTTTAGACCTATTTCATTGTGTTAACGAGTAGACCGATTCATTATATTGTTTGGCGCTTTACCTTGGGTGGAGCGGAACTTGTAGTACAACAATATGCCAAAGCCTTCGGTGAGCAGCAGGACTTGTTTGCCTACAGCATCCGCAGGCCCACTCATGATATATTTGAGGGAATGCGGATCGAAACGGAAGTTGGAGAGGATAGTAATTGGCGATGCTACTGGTTGTATTTCCAGTATTGCCGCAGGTATCGAGATGATATTTTTCATTTGAATAACCCAGGACCAATAATCACCTTTCTGACCTTGTTGGCTGGTGTAAGAAACCCCATTTGTCACTTACATGGGACCATTTATTGGCATACCAATTTGCAGAAGCGATTCAGAAAGTTCTTCTGGAATATGGTTTCGTGGTTTAAGGTGAAATACTTGGCGGTTTCGAAGCATGCGGCCCAGATGTTCACCAAAAATGTCTTGCCTCAACAACCGAGTATCATCTACAACGGCATCCAAACAGATACTTTTTTGGCGAAAAGCCACCGTAGGGTAACCCTAAACAAGATCGGCTATGCTGGACGACTTTACGAGGGTAAAAATGTGGACCTGATCATAAAATTGTTCGAAGAAGTAGCGGAGGATTATCCACAACTTGAACTACATATTGCGGGTGATGGTCCGCTTCGTTCTCAATTAGAACAGCAAGCCGAGCAAACAGGCTTTGCCGATCGGATAAAGTTTCTTGGATTTATCTCGGATATGCCATCTTTCTATTCTTCAATTGATGCTTTTATTTTCTTAAGTGCTTATGAATCTTTTGGTAATGTTCTAGTAGAAGCTTTGCTCACTGGGGCACCTGTATTGACTAGTGAAGTTCCCGTCTTTAAAGAAATCTATGGGGAGGAAAAGGACTTCGTCTTGGGAGACTTCAGGGACTATAAGACGATTTCTGAAAACTTCAAGGATCGCTTAACTAATTATTCGGTACTAGCCGAAAAAGGATATGCGATGATTGAAACCATTCAGGAGCAATTCAGTATAGAAAAACATCTGTCTCAAGTTAAAAAAGTCTATGAACACTATTAATCCTCCGGTCATCTACTACCACTCTATTGCTCCAGATCTATTTGAAGGCTGGGTTCTAGATTGGCTGACAATGAAGCTTCGATTTTTTGAAGATCAGATGGCCTACCTGCAACAACACAATTACCAATCTATATTTTTAGATGAATGGCTATCCTACCGTCAAGGGAAGAAGGCTGTGCAGGGACAGGAGGTTTGCTTGACTATAGACGATGGTTTATTGGATAACTGGGTATATGCTTATCCGATGGCCAAAAAATACGGTCAAAAACTTACGATGTTTGTTTCACCGGAATGTGTTGATCCTCGTGATATTGTTCGTCCGAACCTGGATGATGTTTGGTCTGGTGAAATTGAAGAAAAGGAATTGGGAGCTCGTGGATATATGTCCTGGAATGAGATCAAATTGATGCAGGAATCCGGCTTCGTCGATATCCAGTGCCACACCATGACACATGCTAAGTATGTGAAATCCTCAAAGCTTGCTGGGTATTATTATGGTGGTTACAAAGGATTGCATCCCATCTTAAATGCCAATCCATCCATGCGTCCCTATTACATGGCTGACGCTGACTTTGAATCCCGCTTACCTTTAGGAACCCCTTTATTCGAAGAGACGTCATCAGTGGTGACTAAACGTCATTTTATTAACCCTGACTACGTACAAGAGGTGATCACTTTGGCCAAAAATTATGATTTTACGGATATTGGACAACGTGTAGTTTTTGAAAAGCAGGCACAAAAAATTCACAAAGCTTATTCAGATATCGATAATCTATTGGCATTTGTAGAAGAAGATGATGAGTTCCAACGGAGGTTAAGCTATGAAATCGTGATGTCGAAGGAATTGATTGAGGAGAAATTAGAAAAGCCAGTTCAGTTTATGTGTTGGCCACATGGGGACAACTCACATGAAGCCCATAAGATGGCTAAAGAAAATGGCTATCTAGCCACTACTTCTGGTAAAATGTATTCAGAGGAAAATAAAGAAGATCGCATTCCGCGATTCGGTGCAAGTACCTTCCGCAATAATTTGTGGTTAAGCCGCCAGAAATTCAACTACAAAATTTGCAGCCACTTTCATAAACAACCTTACTATACGGTCTGGTTGGCAAATGAACTCAAGAATAAGGTGCTGAACAAATCGCCGTACTAGTCGGAGCCCAAAAACAGGAACAACACATGAAAAAGCTGCACTTCGCCATCTTACAAAACGAGATCTACAATGATCACCTACTCTGGGAGCAGGCCTGCCAGGAAAGAGGAGATTTAGTCAGCTACACGACCGTAGATTTGACTCGATCGGATTGGTTAGAAATGATCAAGAAAGAGAAGTTCGATGGATTGCTGGCCGTTCCACCTGCGCAAAGTTCCGCATTCAAGACACTTTATGACGAGCGAGTGAGAATTCTTCATAAGGTGCTTGATATTCCGGTCTATCCTTCCATGGAGGAAATCGAGATATACGAAAACAAAAAGTATTTTTCCTATTGGGCCAAGGCAAGGCAAATTCCTCATCCGGCTACACAAGTCTTTTACTTCGAAAAAGAAGCCATTGAAAGCCTAGAACAGACTAGTTTTCCTGTGGTTGCAAAGACCAGCATTGGTGCTTCCGGGAGAGGCGTTAGTATTTTGAAATCTAAAGCAGAAGCTCAACAGTATATAAGCGCCACCTTTTCAGGAGAAGGAGCAAATCGAAGCGTCGGGCCCAAGTGGAGAAAGAAAGGCTTTCTGGGAAGAGTAATCAAGAAATTGCTCAACCCCACTGCCTTTAAGGCAAAGCTTCAACAGTACAAAAATGCACGCAAGGATGTGCAAAAGGACTTTGTAATTTTCCAAGCGTTTATTCCACATGATTTCGAATGGAGATGTGTACGAATTGGAGACTCATTTTTCGCACATAAGAAATTGATGGACGGAGAAAAGGCCAGCGGTAGTCTATTGAAAGGCTACGACAATCCGCCCCTGGAGTTAATGGATTTCGTGAAGGAGGTAACTGATGCCTATGGATTTTATTCTCAGGCAGTAGATATTTTTGAAGGGGAGGAGGGACAATACCTGATCAATGAAATGCAGTGCATCTTTGGTCAGTCCGATCCTTACCAAATGAAAGTAGATGGTGTGGTCGGGCGTTATATCTTTCAAAATGATCAGTGGATATTTGAGGCCGGGGATTTTAATGGATTGGAGTCTTATCTGCTCCGTATAGATCATTGTATCAATTTGCTAACAGCCAAAGTACCTGCAGTATAATCCCATTATGAAACCGATTGGAGGATTTTTAGAATTTGAATTACCACAGATTGGCCAGTCTTTCCATCCGGAGGCCGTAGCCTTGTCCACAGGTAGGGGAGGAATACGTTTTATGCTGCAGCATCTAGATCTAAAGAAGTGTTATGTACCCTTCTACTCGTGTGATTCCGTTTTATCATCTTTTCGGGCTGAAGGAATAGAGATAGCCTTTTATGAAATTGATAAACAATTAAACCCTAAGGAGCTTCCAGTATTGGAGGAAGATAGTTATTTCTTATACATTAACTTCTTTGGAATAAAGGGGCAAACCGTCGATCGACTACAACGCCAATATGGTGACAAGCTACTGATCGATAATGTCCATCTATTCTTTGCCAAAGGCTATCCCCAGAATTGGTCATTTACTTCCGCTAGAAAATATTTTGGCGTCCCTGATGGCGCTTATGTATATCCGCCTCAGCAGACCCAAATAAACCTGCCCACAGTTAAATATAAACCTACCCAAATTAATCACCTGGTCAATCGTCTAATTGGCGATCGAGAATTGGCGTATCGACAAAATGTTACCCACGAAGAAAGCCTACAGCCAGAGGTGATGATAATGTCCACCTTTTCTGAGAAGATGCTCAATGCCATAGACTATGATAGTGTTCAAGCCATTCGGCAAGAAAACTTTGCATGGCTGCATCAACAACTCTCCCCTTATAATCAACTAATCATTGATGTCCCACCCAACACAACTTGTTTCCGTTATCCATTTTTGCCTACAAAACTAATCCCGAAGGGGCCTTTCTATCAGGAACAACTGTTCATTCCGTCTTTTTGGTCGGATGTACACCAGCGTCCAGAAGAAGGGTATGAATGGGAAAAAAGACTCAGTCAGCAATTGTTTCCACTACCGATCGATCATCGGTATCGGATCAAGGACCTAAAAAGACTGGTAGATTTTATCCTAGAACAACTATAAACTATAACAACACCACAAAAAGATCTCAAAAATGAAAGTGCTATTCGTTTGTAGTGGCAACTCCAAGTTTTATGACGTGGCTCCATTTATTCGCTCTCAAGGAGACTCTTTGGAGAAAGAAGGCGTGGAAGTCACCTATTTTTCTGTCTTGGGAAGAGGGGCGCTCAACTACTTGAAGAATGTTAGCCGCTTGCGGAAATTTATCAAGGAAAATGATTTTGACGTCATCCATGCACATTATTCCTTTTGTGGATGGGTAGCTGTTCTAGCCTTCAGTGGTTTGCCATTGATCCTTTCCTTGATGGGGGATGATGCCGTAGGGACACCAGACGCCAATGGACGTCTTACTTTTAGAAGTCGCGTGCTAATGGCACTTTCCTATGCAGTTCAGCCCTTTGTTACAGCTATTATTTCAAAATCTCCAAACATAGAGGCAACGGTATATCGAAAGAAAGTTTCTTACCTCATCCCTAACGGAGTTCGCTTAGATCAATTCGATTTTAATCCCGAGGGATACCGCGATGAACTCAAAATGAAAGATGGTGTCCAGTACGTAGCATTCATGGGAAACCCAACCGATCCCAATAAAAACATTGCTCTGGTACAAGAAGCCATGCAATATATAAAGCGCGACAATGTGGAGCTAGTGGCGCCTTATCCAGTTTCGCACGATACGGTAGTAAAATACCTCAATAGTGCGGATGTTTTCACGCTCTGCTCCTTTAGTGAAGGCTCTCCGAATATAGTGAAGGAAGCCATGAGCTGCAATCGCCCCATGGTAGTGACGCCAGCCGGTGACGCCGCATGGTTGGTTGAAGGATTGGAAGGCTCTTTCGTGGGAGAATACGATCCTAAAGACTTTGGTGAGAAGTTGAACCGAGCGTTGGATTTCGCCGCCGAACAGCAACTAACGAAAGGCAGAGAACGAGTCCTAGAACTGGAACTCGATGCCGTTTCTATTGCTAGAAAGATCATTGATCTCTATTATAAAGTTAGCGGGAAAGAGCGATTTTCTGCAAGTGTCAATTAATGAAGGCTCTTTTTAAAATACTTCGATATTCGGGCCTGCCCTGGTTGTTCCGGGAATGGATCCAGCGAGACAAGGTGTCAATCCTGATGTTCCACGACATCAATAAGGATGTTGCGCGCCAGTCTTTCCAATATCTATCCCGACATTACAATCTTATCTCTCTCCAAGACTACCGTCAATCGTTGAGAGAGAACAGTACGCACCTATTGCCCAAAAAATCTATGGTAATCACCTTTGATGATGGCCATAAGCAGAACTACGAAATTCTTTCGGTTCTGCAGGAATTTGAGGTCCCAGCGACAATATTCTTGTGTTCTGGTATAGTAGATACTCACAGACACTATTGGTTCAAGTCAAATCGTACTGGTATAACTACCGATAGGCTCAAGCAAATTCCCAACAAGGAGCGCTTGACTATTCTAGCGGATTCAGGATTTCGGCAAGAAGCGACCTATCAGGATCGACAAGCGCTGACTCGGCAGGAGATACAAGAAATGAAACCTTTCATTGATTTTCAAGCACATACGGTTTATCATCCCATCCTCCCACAATGTGATGATAATGAGTCCTGGTTTGAGATCGCCGATTGTAAGCAGCAGTTAGAGAATAATCTCCAACTAGATATCAACGCCTTTGCTTACCCAAATGGCGATTACGGTACCCGAGAGATAGATTATCTTCAGAAAGCTGGTTATGAAATAGCTGTAACCGTAGACCTTGGCCTAAACACGACTAAAAGTAATCCCTACCAACTTAAACGATTGAGTAGTAATGATACAGCTGATATCAATGAACTCATTGTAAAGAGTAGCGGACTGTGGGCAATGATTATAAACCTCCTCAAAAAAAGAGGACATAACAAAATATAACCTAATGCAAACGCAGGCATTTGTATCTAAAACCCTCAAGGCTGATCAGGCTTTAAATCAAAAGCTAGAGCAATTTGTTGAGAGGCATCAACATGGTAACTTCTTTCAAAGCCCTGGCTTCTTACACTTCATCAATGAGGTAGACGGTTATAAGCCAGTGCAATTGATCACTACCGATGAAGCTGGTGAAATAAAAGGGAGTCTTCTTGGTGTTTATCAATCTAACGGAAGCAATATAAAGTCATGGTTGTCAAGAAGATTGATCATTTGGGGCGGCCCTTTGGTAACTGATGAAGAGGATCAGGAAGTGATCAAGAGTTTGCTGGAAGGGCTTAAGAAACATGGACAGGGAAAAGCCATTTATATCGAGTTTAGGAATTTCTTTGATATGAGTGGGATGAAAGGGGTCTTTGAACAGTCCGGCTTCCAATATCGAGATCACTTAAACTTACTGGTCAAGACCGATGAAGAGACCTTAGTTCGGAAAAGAATCAAGAAGTCTCGGATGCAAAGAATTAAAACTAGCTTAAAGAAAGGTGCCATTATCAAGGAAGCGGAAACCGAAGCAGAGGTGGTAGAATTCTACGCTATTCTGGAGGAACTCTATCGAGAAAAGGTAAAGAAGCCTCTACCCGCCTTAGACTTGTTCTTGAGATTTCAGCAAAACCCGGATCTCTGTAAATTCTTTGTGATTGTATTTGATGGAGAGGTCATTGGAGGATCGGTTTGTCCGATTTTTGGCGGAAGAACCATCTACGCTTGGTATGTATGCGGAGATGACAGAAAGATTAAAGGCATGCACCCTAGTGCATTGGCCAACTGGGCAGCCATCGAATATGGCTTCCAGAACGACTATAATGAATTCGACTTTCTAGGGGCTGGTAAGCCAGACGAAGATTATGGAGTAAGGACATTCAAAGCAAGTTTCGGAGCAGAAGAAGTCTGCTTCGGGCGTTTCAATTTAGTCCTGAATAAGCAGTTGTACAAGGTTGGCCAACTGGGCCTTAAGGTATATCAAAAAATTAAGTAATGCGGGTATTATTTGATGTCGGTCATCCGGGAGATTTTCATGCCTTGAAAAACCTGGGCTTAGCCCTGCAAGACCTGGGCGTAGAAGTACTTTTTACCACCCGAGAGAAAGAATTCGAGATAGAATTGATTAAGGCAGCGGGCTTTAAGTGCAAGAGCTTTGGCAAGCATTACAAAACCATCAGTGGAAAAATCTTCGGATTGCTAAAGTTCGACCTGAAGATGATCCTGACGGCTTTGCAATTCAAGCCAGATCTCTTCATTAGTCATGGCTCGATCTATGCGTCTCATGCCGGTTTTATCTTACGCAAGAAACATATGTCTTTGGAAGATACCGGGAATATGGAACAGATCAGGCTGTACAAGCCCTTTACTGACGTGATCCTGACTCCTGAAGTCTTGCCTGCTAATTTGGGACCAAAACAAATTCGCTACAATGGTTATCACGAAATTGCCTACTTGCATCCCGATACTTTCAAACCAGATCCAAAAGTCTATCAACTACTTGGGTTAGAGGAGGGCGAACCATACGCCATTTTGCGTTTTGTTTCTTGGAATGCTTCGCATGATGGGGGACATAGTGGAATTCAAGCCGCCGATAAGTTAAAATTGGTGGAACTGTTAAGCAATAAAATGAAGGTCTTTATTTCTTCAGAGGCCGAGCTGCCAGCGCATTTGGAATCCTATGCTTACTCAGTGGCGCCCGAGAAATTGCACGATGCCCTTTACTACGCCTCCATTGTAATAAGCGAGGGAGCCACTGTGGCTTCTGAGGCAGGTGTGCTCGGGACTCCAGCCATTTATATCAATACCATTCCAATTAGTTATTGTATCGACCAAGAAAATTATGGCTTAGTATATAACACGACCGATTCCGTCAAAGTATTTCAATTGATAGATGAAATCTTGAAACTGGATCGTGCAGAATTTCGTAGGAGAAGAGAGCGATTGTTGAATGACAAAATTGATGTCAATAAATTCTTGCTCAATTTTATCCAAGAACGCTACATGAAAGAAGAAAAAATCGCTAAGCCAAGCAGCGTTAGCATGTAGCCCACCTAATCCATCGTTCCCCGACCCACACGTGACTTTAATTTCTAGGTGCTTTAATTGGCATCATTCAGTATAGCCCTTGATAGCTAATTCTATCAAGTACGATTTTGATAATCGTAATGTCCCTTTTGTTACACACACCACGGAGTATTTTTACTCGAAGATGATTAACGGAAGCCACAAGTAAATTCCGCCGTCAATAATTTGTGGCTTCCCCCTTTTTGATTGAAAAAATGGATAAATACATTAAATTTCTAAAGCGAGAATGGGCCAATTGGGCTTTTCACAAAAGCGCCCAATTGCCCTTACAGGAGGCGCAGGTCTCCTTTACCTTTGATGACGCCCCTCATTCGGCCTTTGAACTGGGGGGAGAGATTCTACAACGCTATGGCTATGCGGGCACTTACTATATCGCTTTAACATTTTTGGATGATCAACTGTCTGAGGAGGCGAGCTTTTCGAAAAAAGACCTTGAAGTGGCCCTGGACCAAGGACATGAACTGGCTTGTCATACTTACAAGCATATAGATCTGTCCAAAACCAACCTATTAGAGAGTATTAAAGACATCAAAAAGAACGGCGAGCTTTTTCAGAACCTCTTTCCAGACAACAAGCTTAAAAACTTCTCTTACCCTTTTGGGGCAGAGACATTGGCAATCAAGAAGTTCCTCGGGCAAGAGTTCCGTTCTGCTAGAGGAATTGGTCATGGCCTGAACATAGGCAAGGTAGATTTAGCTAATCTGAAAACTATAAAACTATATCGGGATCGACTTAGTATTGAGGAGGTCGCACAACAGATAGCGACCGCTAAGGCAAGGCGAGCCTGGCTCATATTTTACACACACGATGTAAAGCAGGAACCTACTCCATATGGTTGTACACCTGACTATTTTGAGGCCATCGTGAAAATGTGTGCTGACGAAAGCCTACAGGTACGCACCATTGATCAGACGCTAGATCTGATTGAAAGCCTCAGCCTAAAAAGTGAACATAATTGAAGCAAACACATAGCATTAACTTAAAACTATAAAACAAATGCTTGATCTTAACCATAAGTCTATTCTTTTGACCGGAGGCACCGGATCCTTCGGGAAAAAGTTTGTAGAGATGACACTAAGACAGTTTCCAGACGTAGAGCGTTTGATCATCTATTCTCGCGATGAATTGAAACAGTATGAAATGGGGCAGATGTTCCCAAAGTCAGAGTATCCGGCTCTGGAGTTCTTTATGGGGGATGTACGAGATGGAGACCGTTTTAAGCGGTTGTGCGAAGGCATTGACATCATTGTACATGCTGCTGCCATTAAGCAAGTTCCGGCTGCCGAATACAATCCATTTGAATGTATCAAGACAAACGTATTAGGAGCGCAAAACATAATCGAAGCGGCCTTGGATTGTGGCGTTAAAAAAGTAGTAGCCTTGTCTACTGACAAAGCCGCAGCTCCAATCAATCTTTACGGGGCAACCAAGTTGTGTTCCGATAAGTTGTTCATCGCCGCTAACAATATGAAAGGGAGCCGCGATATTTCTTTTTCCATTGTCCGATATGGAAATGTGATGGGATCGAGAGGATCGGTTATTCCATTCTTCTTAAAGAAGGCAAAGGACGGCATCCTACCGATCACTGATTACAGAATGACGCGCTTCAATATTTCTTTAGAGGAAGGTGTGCAAATGGTCTTTAATGCCATTGAACATGCCTGGGGAGGGGAAATCTTTGTGCCTAAGATTCCATCTTACCGCATTTTGGATGTAGCTAGAGCTATCGGACCAGATTGCGAACATCCAGAGGTAGGAATTCGTCCCGGTGAAAAGATTCACGAGGAAATGATTACCGAGGCTGATTCCTTTTTTACCGTGGATCTTGGAAAATATTATGCTATCCTTCCGCCAAATACCACTTGGCCAAAGGATGAATATATCAAGGCTTTTGATGCCCAGACAGTAGAGCCAGGCTTCAAGTACAATTCTGGTACCAATACAGAGTGGCTCACGGTAGAAGAGATACGAAATTTAATAGTACAACACGTAGACGCTAATTTCAAAGTAGTAGAAAACGTCAATGCATGAAAGCGATCCCCTACGGTAGGCAAGATATAACCGCAGCTGACATTGAAGCGGTAACTCGGGTCTTACAATCCGATTATCTCACTACCGGACCTACAATCAAGGAATTTGAAGATAAGTTTGCACAGTATGTCGGAGCGAAGCATGCCGTAGCTATTGCTAATGCAACCGTCGGATTGCATCTCTGTACCATGGTTATGGGGGTGAAGCCAGGTAGTAAGGTTATCACAACGCCCATCACCTTCGCCGCATCCGCTAATTGTGTTCGCTATTGCGGCGGAGAAGTAGATTTTGTGGACATCGACCCGAAAAATCTATTGATTGACCTTGATCAGCTTGAAAAGAAGCTGGATGAGGCAGCAGCAGGCACCTATTCCGGTGTTATTCCAGTGGACTTTGCGGGTTACCCGATCGATGTCACTCGCCTTCGTCAAATTGCTGATCGCCATAATCTTTGGATTATTGAAGATGCCTGTCACGCTCCGGGTGGATACCTAGTGGATGGACAAGGTAATCAGCAGTTTTGTGGGAATGGTGCATTTTCTGAGTTGACCGTATTTTCATTCCATCCTGTGAAGCATATAGCCTGTGGAGAAGGAGGTATGATTACGACTAATGATACGGAACTGTACCGTAGGCTGATGAGGTTGCGCACACATGGGATTACCAAAGAGTCAGATATCTTGGAGGAGAACCATGGAGGATGGTACTATGAGATGCATGAGCTGGGTTACAACTACCGAATTACAGATATCCAGGCTGCCTTGGGCGTATCACAGCTTGGTCGGGCCTCCGAAGGAGTAATTCGCCGACGAGCCATTGCGAAACGCTATGACGAGGCCTTTGCTGGTACAGAGATTCAGACCATAACAATTCCTGAAAACATTGGACATGCTTTTCACCTCTATGTGATTCAGGTGAAGAATCGAAAGCAGCTCTATGATCGCTTGCGAGAGCATAAAATCTATGCTCAGATTCACTACATCCCGGTGCCTAGTTTACCATACTACAAGCGACAAGGTTTTGATATGAAAGACTATCCCAATGCAGCGCACTACTATGCTCATTGTATTAGTTTGCCAATGTATCCGAGCCTGACGGATGAAGAACAGGATTTTGTCATCGAGCAAGTAAAGGCTTCCGTAGATTAATATGAAGCAAGGACGAATTTTCTTTCGAGCTGACGGGCATCAAGGAATGGGACTAGGACATGTAGTCCGATCCATGGCATTGGCAGAAATGCTCAAAGAGGATTACGATATCGTCTTTGCTTCGCGAAATCCGTTAAGCAGTCTCAAACAGCAAATTCAAGCCCTCGGGATTGAACTGTTGGAGTTACCCTGGCCCTCAGAGGACTTGGAAGAGGCAAAAATACTATGCGATCAGTTCTTACGGCAAGAGGACATTGTAGTATTGGACGGCTATCACTTTACTACATCCTATCAAAAAAGAATCATGGATAAAGGGTGTAAACTGGTAGCCATAGATGACATCCATGCCTATCCATTCCTAGCAGACGTTGTGATTAATCACGCTCTAGGGATCGGCAAGGCGGATTATGAACTCGGCTCGGAAACGCTTCTTAAGCTCGGCACCAAATTTAGCCTCCTTCGAAAGGAATTTCGGTTAGCCAAAAAGCGTTCGCAAGAATCCTTTTATAACGGCCCAATTCTCCTTTGTTGTGGCGGAGCTGACCCAAAGAACGACAGTCTTAGAATCTTGAAGCAGCTTATAGCTCTGGAACTAGGTCAAGCCATTCATCTGGTACTAGGTGCCGCCTTCGATTACCACCTCGAGTTGGGTGCTTATCTAGAGCAAGGACCCAAGAAGCAGGTCATTGTTCATCAAGATCTGTCAGCTAGTTCCTTGGTGAACTTATTTCAAGTGTGTCCAACAGCTATTCTTCCGCCAAGTACAATTGCTTATGAATATCTAAGCATCGGAGGCTTATTATACTTGGAAGTGATTGCAGATAATCAGGTGAGGATGTTTGAAGGTTTTGTCAAGCTTGGTCTGGCGAAGCCATTTTCGGAACTCCAAGCCACACCCGATATGAATACAAACCATTGGCATATGCTGCTACAGCATCAAGCCACTTATTTTGACGGTCAACAACAAGCTCGTTTTAAACAAATTTTTAAAGAACTAACGGTCGCTGTTACGGCTTGACCTAATTTAAAACGAACATGATTACAACATTAAGAGGAAAAAAGATCTTGGTCGTTGTTGCCCATCCAGATGATGAGCTACTTGGACTAGGAGGTACTATGAATCGTTTGATCAACGACTACCAATGTGAGTGCCGAGTGATCATACTAGGGGAGGGGATTACCTCTCGAGCCGATCAAAGGGACCCTGAAATATGGAAAAAAGAACTGGAAATCCATCGTTCCAATATTCATAGTGCCCAGGCCGCTATCGGCTATCAATCCGTAGGAATCTATGATTTCCCAGACAATCGATTTGACAGTGTTGATTTATTGGATGTTATAAAAGTCATAGAAAAAGAAAAACAAGAATTTCAACCAGAAGTAATATTTACCCATCACGGTGGGGACGTAAATATTGATCATCAAAGAACCTTCGAAGCAGTAATTACGGCCACCAGGCCGATGGCTCATGAGAAGGTCAAAACGATTATCACATTTGAAACACCATCAGGAACGGAATGGAGAGCCGCTTCTGATCCAAAACACTTTATTCCTAATCTCTTCTTCGAAATATCTGAAGAGAATTTACAAGCGAAGATCAAGGGCATGGAAAGCTACGAATTTGAAAAGCGGCAGTATCCACATCCAAGATCTCCGGAAGCCCTAAAAATTTTAGCGCAAAGATGGGGCGTAGTAGTAGGCAAAACATTAGCGGAAGCATTCATGCTCATCCGCCATATAGATTAACTCTGCCTTCAATAGTTCAACAAGCTTTACAAATTTACATCGTTCATTTTCCACGAAACCTGAAACCCAATGATCGCTCTCATTTTGTCTTGGATTTGTATAGGATGGCTATCCCTAGTGCTCGGGGTTGCTGTCCTTCGAGGCCTTAGGTCGCTTATCGGACGCGCTGAAGATGAGTCACTCTCGATAGCACCAGATTATATACTGTTATTTGGTTTTGCTATCAGTACATTTTTAGTAAGTCTTACCTCCTTAGTCTATAGAATAAACTGGGAGGTAAATGTTCTTTTTCTACTGTTTGGCATTTTCTTACATTTTCGTCATCGAAACAGTATAGAGGACATATTGCTTGAGCTGCAAAAGGGATGGCAACATGCTCATTTATGGCTGAAGCTATCCTTCGGAATGGTCATCTTGGTTGCTTTATCAGCAACCATTATAGAGGTAGCAGAGACTGATACCTGGTTTTACCATGCACAATCCATGCAATGGATCAAAGAGTTCGGTGTTGTACCAGGACTAGGAAACGTCCATGGCCGTTTTGCATTCAATTCCAACTACTTCGTGATTTCGTCATTCTATGCCTTCTGGTTCTCTCCAGACCAGGTCCTTTTTCCATTGGGAAGCTTCTTTTTTATCTTGCTTAGCTTCCGGCTTCTCGTTAATCTTGAGGAAGCTAGAGCTGCTGGAGATCACCGTTGGCTAGTAGTTTATGGATTATTGATGCTGCTATTTAGTTATCAATCCATTTTGTTACTCAGTAGTACTTCTACTGACCTCATTTCCTGTATCCTGATCATCTATATCTTCTTGCTGTTTTTCGACACCTATCAGCAAAAAGAAAGGGACTACGAAGAGTTAATATTGTGGTCCATGGTAGCGCTTTCGGTAACCTTTAAGCTGAGTTCTTTGATCATTGTGGTAATGCTCTTGCCGACTTTACCACGCGTGTTCAAGACGAGAAGGTTTATTCCCTTAGCAGGCATAGCCATACTAATTGGGCTCCCATTTATTGCTAGAAATATTATTCTAAGTGGATATATACTCTACCCATTTCCTGATATCGATGTACTTACCGTAGATTGGAAGATCCCTATTGAAGAGGTTAAGTTCGAGAAAGACTTAGTAGAAGGATGGGCTAAACAGCCTTATGGTTCTTCCGGTATGGAGAAGTTTGAGGATATTTTAAGTATTCTAGAGTATTCCTTTACGGATTGGATTAAAGTATGGTGGCCGGCGCAATCCTTAAAGTGGAAGTTTTTTATGCTTCTATCATTGCTGCATATTCCGCTGATCTTCTTTAGTTGGATACGCAAAGAATATCGATATACCGTCGTGTTTGCTGCCTTAGCTCTAAATCTGCTGTTTTGGTTTGATCAAGCTCCACAACCTCGCTTTGCCTATGGTTTCTTGTTTTTTGGCGCAGCACTGATTTTGGGTTATTTAGGTAGCCCGATAATAAGGTGGATTAGACCTAAAAAATCTATCTTTATTGTATTGCTATTGGCGTTACCCGCTTTGTTTGTAATCAGGGAAGAGATAGTTTTTACAAACGCGGATCTTTCAGTGGTTTTCCTACCCAAATATGAAACTGAAATAAAGACGCAGGAATTTGCAGCGCATAATTTCACCTTGAATATCCCCTCTGAAGAGCCGCCTGCAAGTATTTACTGGTGCTATAACTCTCCACTCCCTTGCACACCATTACCGAAGGAGAATCTCGAAATGCGGGGAGATACCTATAAACATGGATTTCGAATCCGGAACAATACAAAAACAATTAGCAGAACTGAATGACCCCCTGCCTATTTCTCTAGATGAAAAATTTTAAGAACCAATGAATTTCACTACGCTTTCTATCATTATTCCAGCTTACAACGAAGAAGCTACTATTCACTTGATCTTGGACCGGGTTAAAGCAGTTCAACTGATCCAGGATATTCAAAAGGAAATCATCATAGTCAATGATTGTTCCAAGGATGATACAAAGGGGGCTATACATCGGTATATGCAAAATAACCCTGAGCTCGATATGAAATACTATGAGCATACAGTTAACAAGGGTAAGGGTGCTGCATTGCATGGGGTCAAACCCGCATCGAATTCTATTCTTTTGGCATTCCATTGGAAATAAGTTTCTGACCGGTCTTTCCAATATGTTTACCAATCTGAATCTGACAGATATGGAGACCTGTTACAAACTCTTCAATACCAAAATGATCCAAAGTATTCATCTGCAAGAACAACGCTTTGGCTTTGAACCTGAAGTGACTGCAAAAATTGCCAGGATTCCTAAAGTGCGTATTTACGAGGTAGGGATTTCCTATTACGGCAGAACCTATGAAGAAGGTAAGAAGATCGGGTGGCGAGATGGTTTTCGAGCCATTTACTGCATCGTTAAATACAATCTGTTTAAACGCAGAGCTTACAAAAAAGCCTATGCAAATATTTCAGCTGCTGATTTCCGTCTAGATGGTTTGCAGTTGAAACCCCGAGAACTCACCAAAACAATTTAGTCGAGCGCGGAAAGCTCGAATTATTTATTGTGACCTTATGAGAGATTTTACCGTAGAGATTTACAAAGAACTCTTGCAGGCCCTGAAAGCAGCAGGATATACTTTTCAGACTTTTTCGCAGTATCTTCAAGTACCAGCGGAAAAATCCATTATGCTGCGGCATGATGTGGATGACAGAAAATTGCACTCTTTGGCTTTTGCTCGTATTCAACACAGCATGGGAATCGTCGGAACGTACTACTTTCGAATGGTTCCAGAAAGCTTTGACGAGCGAGTTATCCGAGAGATCGAGGAGCTGGGGCATGAAATTGGCTATCATTATGAGGATATGGACTTTGCCCAGGGAAACCCTGAAAAGGCCATTGAATTATTTGACCAGCACTTAGGTAAATTGAGATCCGTCGCAGAAGTATCAACGATTTGCATGCACGGAAGTCCCAGATCCAAATATGACAACAAGGATGTTTGGAAGTTTTATGACTACAAATCTTATGAGATTATAGGTGAGCCATATTTCGACCTGGATTTTGATGAGGTCTTTTACTTGACAGACACCGGGAGAAGGTGGGATGGTCACAAAGTAAGTGTGAGAGATAAGGTCAATCAATCCTTTGACCTTAATTTTCACCATACCAGTGAAATCATTAACGCACTTAAGGCTGGTGGTATGCCTGATAAAATTATGTTCAATTTCCACCCTCAACGCTGGACTGATAATTACAAGTTGTGGATGAGGGAGAAATATATTCAAAAAATAAAAAATATGATAAAATACTTTGTGATTCTAATGCGATAAATAAAAAAAAAGTTTATATTTGTTCTAGAAAGCAGTAAAAGTGACAAGCAATCTGCTAGCACTTCTGCAGTCCCAACTTATTTCGACCTCACTCTAATGTCCCTTTCTATAAAAAGAGTACACACTCTAACCCAGATTAAAGGCTATTTACCCCCTCCCTTGACTATATAACTACGCCTATTTTAAAGAGCAACACAAGGAGACAGTTGTTCCGACTCAACTCTGTTGATGACCGGTTGAACTGCAAAGTCTATCTAACAAGCCATTAAATTGAATTCCCCTCCCGCATTAACCCTGCCCTAGGCAGGATGTATTCCTATGAGCATTATTAAACTGTTCAATACATGGTTTTCTTACAAACACTATTAACAACAAAAGTCCAAAAGAAAAACGCTCCAAATGTGTCTGGTGAATTCGCCAGTCTATTTGATAAGTGGGTGAGGATTCAGTCCGAGGAGGAAGCTCGAGTAATTGGATCCGTTTCTGAGTTAAATATGTTGCATGCCAATGCAGCGACTAACTTCGAAAAGGCAAGGGAAAGTTGTATTATCAGCACAAAGCAGATTAATAATGTACGCTTTGTGAATAAATTCTTCGAAGCCGTTAATCAACGCTTGCGTGTAGGAGGATACTTTATCGGTTATGTAGAAACTGCCGATCAACGCAAAGCACGGCTAATGGCTAAATATCCAAAGCCATTTAATAGAGCTTATTGCTTCATGGATTACTGGGCCAAACGAGTCTGGCCGAAACTTCCTTATTTAAAGCACTATTATTTCCTAATGACAGGCGGTCGAAACCGTGTGATCTCCGAGATGGAGTCTTACGGCCGTTTATATTCTTGCGGTTTTCGACTGATAGCTGCAGAAGAATTTGAGGGAAAGCTATATTTCGTGGCCAAGAAAGAGGGAGAACCAGATTATAACCAAGAAGCTACCTACGGACCTCTAATCAAACTAAAGCGTGTAGGTAAGAAAGGTAAGCCCATCAAGGTATTGAAGTTCCGCACGATGTACCCTTACTCTGAATACATTCAAGAATTGGTGTATGAGCGAAATGGTTTAGGTGACGGGGCTAAGTTTAAAGATGATCCTCGGGTAAATTCTGCGGGTAAGTTTATGAGGAAATATTGGCTGGATGAGTTACCTATGCTGCTTAACCTGTTAAAAGGAGATGTGAAAATCTTTGGAGTACGTCCGATTAGCCGACATTATTTTAGCTTGTACAGCAAAGATTTTCAGGAATATAGAACCAAATTCAAGCCAGGCCTAATCCCGCCTGTATATGTTGAAATACCAAAAAGTGTAGAAGATACGCAAGACATCGAGGAACGGTACCTGAAGGCTTATGAAAAGCAACCCTTCCTTACTGATTTGCGCTATATGTATCGCTTTGTAACCAACATCCTATTTAAAAAGGTAAGAAGCCATTAGTACTAGAAACTGTGAACAACCAAACCATATTAAGTCCGGCCACCTATTTAGGTGATTATCGAGAATTATTGCAAGGTTTTCTTGATGAGGGATATGCCTTTCGTTTTTTTGGCGAACAGGAGAAGCAAGAGGGAGAAGTTATCCTTCGACATGACATAGATTTTGATACGCATATGGCTTTGAAAACAGCTCAGATTGAAACAGATCTGGGTATTCAGGCTACTTACTTCTTTTTGTTAAGATCAAATTTCTATAATATATTTTCGGCAAGGGACTTCGACCAGGTTCTGGCTATCCGGGAACTAGGACATAAGATTAGTATCCATTTTGATCCTTTGATTTATCAGGATTTCCACCAAGGCTTGTCCCAGGAAATCGAAATCTTTGAGCGGCTGTTTAAGGAGAAGGTGGATATAATTAGCTTGCATCGGCCGAACGAGTTCTTTCAGACTTATGATGCTCCTATTCATGGAGTTGAACATACCTATCAAAGTAAATATTTCAAGGAAATTAAGTACATTTCGGATTCAACAGGGGTCTTTCGATTTGGTCATCCTTTTGATTCTGAAGAGTTTGCGCAAGGAAAATCTATTCACTTGCTGATTCATCCGGTTTGGTGGGTCATGCAGGGCGTATCCAATTTGGATAAATTGCGCAAGTATTATGAACAAAGAAAGGAAGACCTGAAAATGGATTTTTACAACAACTGTATTCCTTTCCGACAGATTTATGAAAAAATACGATAACATTGCATTTTTTGGCTGCAAAGCCACCTCGCGCTTCCTCCTAGAAAACCTCCAGCTTCCATTTCCCATTAAGTATTTAATTACGATTGATTCCGCAAAGGGAGAGAAATTCCAAGTGGCGGACTATTGTGATTTGAAGACCTTTGCCGAATCCAAAGGAATAGAGGTTTATCAGGCCCGCTATTACAGCCTCAAGCATGAAGAGGATCTTACCCGTATTAAGGACCTGCAAATAGATATAGCATTTGTGATGGGGTGGCAGCGACTCATCCCCGGCGATATACTTGCTTCCATGACGGTTGGTGCATTTGGTATGCATGGAAGCTCCATGAATCTGCCATTGGGGAGAGGTCGATCTCCAATGAATTGGTCCATCATAGAAGGGCGTAAAGCTTTCTATACAAACCTGTTCAAGTATGATCCCGGGGTAGACTCAGGAGACGTTATGGATACGTTTAAGTTCGAAGTAGGCGAGAAGGATACGGCTGAGACCATGCATTACAAGAACACGCTAGCTATGAAATACCTGATTGAGCGTAATATCGAACGCTTGGTCAGCAATGATTTTCAGGTATTTGCACAAGATGATGCTATTACTCCCACCTATTACCCAAAAAGAACTCCAACAGATAGTCTACTGAATTGGAATCAAGAGGTGTATGCCTTGGAGCGCTTCATAAGGGCGGTTACTAAGCCCTTTAATGGAGCTTTTACCTTCCTCGGTGACCAAAAAATATCTATTTACCAGGCTCAGGTATTTGACACCCATGATTTTGGATACCAGCAAGCCAAGCCCGGGACAGTGGTGGCTGTCTTCGACAATGGTAAGTTCCTGGTACGTTGTTACGGTGGCTTACTACTAGTCTCCGATTTTGAGACGGAAGCAGCCATTGTCAAGGGCAGCAAGTTTCATAATAATGGAATGGAACTCAAAGTTTTCCCAAGAAATGAACTCGGGTTCTTTGATGTTCCAGAATAAGGAGTGAAGTGCATCCCAGGGTGCGATCGAGTCGCACGAGAGTAGATGCTGCTGGGATGCACTTTGCGAAAATCACTTTCTAACTTATCTTATCTTGATCATCTGTTTGGTCTTCTGTCGACCTTTTAGTAGTAGGCGATAGTAGTAGTTACCAGCCGGCAAGTCTCCGGCATCGAATCGCACTTCATGTTCTCCTGCACTTAAACGCTGATTAGTTAATACTTTCAGCTCACTTCCCAGCGCGTCGAATACGCTCAGCTTCACCCATTCATTTTCTGACTTAAAACGAATAGTGGTCCAATTTTCGAAAGGATTTGGATAATTATCCATTTCTACCACCTGTCCTGTCCTAGGATCATCCGTATTGGTAATGGCACAACTGACTAGCGGTAAATACTGGAAATCCTCGTGCAGCATCTTTGATACTCGAGTCAAATCGATCCCGAACCAATCCGCAAGTACCGAACCGTAGACATCTCGGAAGTCATATTGCATCGGCACTCCCTCCTGTACTTGTACATTCGCAGGAATTTCAGGATTATCGCCAAGAATCTGGGAGTTGACACAGCTACCAAATAGCATTAAGGGCGCTGCAGTTCCGTGGTCAGTTCCCAAACTGCCATTGGATCGAATCTGCCGACCGAATTCAGAGAAAGTCATCCCTAATACGCGTTCCTCCAAGCCCATTTCTTTCAAATCGCGTTGGAAGGCATGAATGGCCTCGGACAGAGTAAGCAGTAGATCAGCATGACGTCCTTCCGTGGAATCTCCTCCTTCTACCTGTGAGGCATGCGTGTCGAAACCACCCAAACTTACCGTGTAGATGCGGGTATTCATTCCGCCAGAAATTAGCAGCGCTACGTTCTTAAGTTGCTCACCCAGATTCGTATCGGGGTAATCAACCATATTATTTCCGCGTTCTGCTGCATCTGTAATTCGGATTCCGTAGGAATTCGTTTGCGCAATAGTGTTGGTTAGGAACTCTAATTCCTTTCCGTAAAGGCTATCATCTATTCCTGAAGGATCGCTCTCCGACAATGGACGCAAGCCAAAAGGATCCGTCAATGCTAAACTAAAGTTGGCAGCCTTTCCTTGGCAAGTGTCCGACACCAGGTAGCCCATTGAAATAGCGAATGGATCTGGATGCTCCTCATTCGGGTAGTTTGAAGGGAAGCCCGGATATTCCTCATCCAGGAAACGACCAGCCCACCCTGTGTTCCAAAACTCCTCGGAAGGAGAACCGGTAGTCCAGATATCAGTGGATCTAAAGTGGGAGCGGTTCTGATTGGGATAACCAACACTTTGTACAATTCCTACCTTGCCATCTTGGTACATATCTCGCATGCCATCCATATTGGGATGGAACCCCAAGGACCCTCCGATACTAAGCACCTTATTTTCTGGAACAATGATCGAAGGTCTGGCACTATATAATTTGCTGTATTGATCTAAAGGTATTAAGGTGTTCAATCCATCATTTCCACCATTCAACTGCACTAAGACGAGTACTCTATCTTCGGCACCATTAAGGGTGTCGAATAGAAAGGGCTTGGCCATGGCTGATACGCTCATGCCTCTTAGGAAGAACGGAAGGCTTGCTACAACACCTGCATTTTTTATGAAATTTCTTCTTTGCATTTCTTTGATCGGTTTTCGGTTAAATTGAAATGGGTTTTAAAAGCGTGTTCATTGTACTCAAGTGTTTTAACTCAAATAGAATTCAGGCATGCTCATCATGGCGCGTAGTAGGTTTTTCAATTTATTTTTAACCGAATTCGCCAAATCGGAATTGTTCGGACTGGCAGCATAGGAGCCATATTCTGCGGTCCATTCAAAGTCGGGTAAGCCAGGAATTAAAATTCCCTTTAGCCGATCGACTTGTTCCTGAGTCAACGGTTTTGGAAAGAGAATAGTGGCAAATTCGTTTACTACCGAATTTGGATTCTCCGGATCATCAATCATTTGAATGAACTTGAGCGGGTCGATTTTCATTCTTATCCCATTACCTCGGAATGGGGTAAGCCCACCATCAATTAAAGTGTCAGTGAGATCCATCCGAGTAGGTAGGGTAGAAGCGGATATCCACAGTCTATAATAAAGGGGTTCCCGATAATAAGGCTGCCAACCTGCTACCTCTGGAATATTATAGAAATTCATTTGGGTTTCTTCGATAAAACCAAACAAGCGATAGTAGGAATCGTATTTCTTATCCAGATCCTGAGAAATATCCACCTTGAAAGGCTTGATGGCGGAACATAGGAAGTCAGCAGGGTTCTTAATTATTACTCCCCTGAATTCCTCTTCATAGAAGTGTTCAGAACGCAATAGCGCTTGCAATGCCGGCTTGATCTCGTAATCATTATCTATTAGGATGTCAGCCATTGGCTGAATAACTTTTGTTTCAGCTTCATCAGAGATGTCATAGAAAACGAACCACTTGTACAGTTTTCTGCAAATGAAACGGGCAACCTCTTCTTGCTGAAAAATGATGTCGATCAAATGAGCATATTCTTCATCGCCTCGGTTGCTGATCTGAGCTCCATTGAACCGATGTGAAAGGGTTTTGGTACCGGTATCGTGATTGGATTCCTTGAAATAGGAGTAGATTTCCCCCGTTTCACTCTCTGTGGTAAAACCGAAATCTCTCCACCCGGAAAGCACTCGCGCAATCTCGCGAATATCATCTTCAGTGTAATTGGTGTAATCACCAGGTCCAGCAATGGGCCCTTTACCAATGGTAAACAGCTCTAGCAGCTCCCGAGCATAGTTCTCGTTAGGAGAGGTTTTCCGGTTATCCTGCCCGTTTAGGTAGATTAACATGGCAGGATCAATGGTCATATCTTTAATGATCTGGCGGAAATTACCCCAGGCCTGAGATCGGAAGGTGTCTATATATTTAAAATTGAATTTGGCATCCAAAATCGCAGCCATGGGCATATGATTGTGCCAGAAAACGGTGAGTTTTTCTCTAATTGACATCCCTTCTTCTATCATCACACCGGCAGTCCAGGCCAGTAGCGTTCTTTCCCGGTAACTCATTTGTTCAACTAGGTTGCCATCATAGGGCGCATTGACCCAAGTTTCTCCTATACCGACAGATGGATCGCTTCCATAACTGGAATTGAGAGGAGGACCAGGAAAATCACTTTCGTCAAACAACTCATCAAGCGTTGCCTCGAGGCCTTGGCTTGCGGACCACTTGAGCTGTTCATAATCAGGGCCGAACATCGTTCTCCTTAGCAAATGCGATGCGTGTTGGATCGTCCATTCTCCTTGATAAGGGGCTAAACTTCCAGAGGGCGGTGGAGGGCTGAAGCTAAGTGTTTGTTTCCTACTGCCAGTTAGGGGGGCAGTCTTAGCAATTGGATTCATAAGTGCATAGTTTTGTTAGAAAATGATTCGCAGCTGCCTTCCAGGCAATGACTGGCCCTGTCCACCTTGATCAGCAAACAGAGTTAGGGCAGCAACCATACGGTTGAGCGCACTGATTTAGCAACAGAATTCAAGTTGAAAAAGAATGAAATGTCCAGGAAGTAGGGGTTGGTTTTGGAACTAGCTTTTATTTCTTGCTGGGGAAAGTAATACACTAACGCATTCCTCTCTGACCTTATTGGCAAAATCAAATTTTTTTTTCCAAAAGATAAACCCGAGCGCTATTCTCCCTGGCTAAACCCTTTCTCAACAACTCGAAAAAGCGGTGTGGGACCCTTCCACGCCTCTGTTGTCAATGGCTACAAACTACAACTTCTGATTTTCCTGATTGCTGGTGAGATCCGTATTGTGAATCCCTAGGTCTCCAGCACCAAGTACCGTAACGCCTTCATTATTTACTTTGTCATCAAGTGACTACGAGCTACAACGATGATCTAACGTATTAGCAACTTAGCTTTAAGAAAGGAGCTAAATAAGACATACCGAGCTCGAGTGCTGACAAAACTTTTCTTGAGGGACAGTTGCTGATAGAAATCCTATGATCAGCGTACGGTCCTAACTTTTAGAATGTAGGAAAGACCGTCTAGAGGGGATACTAATATTACAATATCTATACAATAGAAGTTTACGCAACAGCATAAAATTTGTTGCTTCTCCTATGACTTAAAGATACTACCTTCTTGCTACAATAACAATACAAAATTTACCGCTGAATGTTACCGCCTTGCCGCATAGCAGACAATGCACCAACAAAGTCTCCTTATCTCTAGGTAGGGGATGTCGGAGGATCGCTTTCGGGGCCTTCAGCTAAGTCGTTAGCCTCGCGTTTAAGCTGTCCGTAGGTAAAGGGAGCGAGCATCAGTCCAACAAATGTCTGTGGATAGTTAGGTATGTTAGCAATGCCAATGTCATCGCTGGGCGTTTCTCCTTTCGGCAAATGAAAAGTGCCAAATAGGATATCCCAAAATATTACATCACCGCCGTAATTCGAGTTGCCTTCTTCCAATTTTCTAGAATGGTGATAGCGATGATTCTTCGGGGAGGAGAAGATATAATCAAAAGGACCTAGGATCAAATCCATATTGGTGTGTTGAAATCTACCAATTGTCCTACCCAAAAGACTGGTCACAAAGACTACCTCTACCGGAGCTTTAACAAAGGCTAAAGGAATAGCCCACAAGAAGCTGGAAATCAATCCTTCCAAGGGGTGCGATCGGGTTCCATTGAACCAATAGAGTCTTTCGGAGGAGTGATGAACGGCATGCCAACGCCACATGAATTCATTTTCATGCATCCAGCGGTGATACCAATAACGGAAAAAGTCATTGACAGACAGTAGGAGAAAAACCTGCAAGACAGGATGTAAATGATCGGGCCAGATAGAACGGCCAATGGCGGGAGATATTTCTTGAACTACTAGCGCAATGGTAGCTATTCGCAAGGGGCGATTAATGTAATCCCCCCAGAATTTACTCCCAAAGAACATCATCACATCCACAGGCATATCTTTATCATCAAGCCACTTTCTACTGAATGGAATGAGACGTTCCAGGGGAGCGAAAATCAAGCCAAATATGAGAAACATGATGATTGTTCCGAAAAAGGTTCGACTGGTGTATCCTCCGTCCACCAGATTAAAGCCAATGACAAAAGTCAAATACAAGAATAGAGGATAGATACCTACTTGTAGCACTTTCTTGAAAACCGTACCTTCTATTGCTTCACTGAGGGGATCTATTTTGGACAATATCCAACGAAAGGGTAGAAGTATATATCGATGAGCAATTTTCTCGATTGGATTAAAGATGATCTCTAGGTATTTCTGGGCAAGTAGGAGCATCTTGCCAAAGTTGGTCTTGTCATTGTTTTCCATATGGACTTGCTTTAAAGTTGTTGCTCTTGAAGTTAGCCATTGAAAATGAAGATGACTAGTTCAATCGTCCATATCTGTACTACTTTTTGACTATTGATAAGCGGGTTGTCTTAGTCTTCGAAACTGCCGGTTTAAGGAAATGAACATAATGACTAAGACAATGCAGTTGACTGGAACACCGGTGTAGTATATCCCACTTACCCCATAAAACAAGGGTAGAATGAAAACGATTGGGACAAACAATAGTAATTCGCGAGCGACAATCAGGAACCCAGCAATTCTAGCATTACCTATAGCTTGAAACATGGTGGTGGTCATAAAGAATATCGGGAAAGTGGGCAATGTGAGCATCATCATCCTAAAGTCCCATAAGTCCTTACTTGTAAAGGTAGCATCCGGCATCATCCAGGACAGACAAACTGCAGGCTCCCACATAATGAAAACCCAAACAATAGTCATGAGTCCGGTTGCACCAAGTCCAAAGCTAGTAAAAGAAGAACGCACACGGTCATACTGCCTTGCTCCAAAGTTGATTCCAACAACCGGTTGCAAAGCCTGAGCAAAACCAAAGCTAGGAAACAGGATCAGGAGTAACACCCGGTAAGAACTACCCATGAAAGCAATGTCCCAGTCATCTCCGTACTGGGCTAATAGCCTAAATACGATCACCTGCTGTACAAAAAACATTAACTGCAGCATCATAGCAGATACACCTACGCTTAAAATCGGTTTCAGCAAATCACGAGAAAGACTGTAGGTCCGGAGAGAAACGGGATAATTGGCCTTGCCAGCCCAGAAGTACCAGATTCCCATGAGCGTGAAAATGATCATGGCTACCACGGTAGCCCAGGCAGCTCCTGCGATCCCACCATCCAAATAATAAATAAAAATTGGATTAAGGATAATGTTCAGGACTGCGGCAATAATAGAGAAAACCATCGCCTCTTTGATCTTGCCTTCTGCTCGTATTAGGGTATTGGCAGCCACGGCAAAAATGCGGAAAAAGGCACCAATCATCATGATCCGATAGTAAGTTACCCCGAGCGCCAAAATCTCCCCGGTCCCACCTAAGAATCCAATCAATTGTGGAGCAAAAATGATCCCAAGTATGGACAGAACCACCGAAGTGATCAGCGATAGGGCGGTCATGGTACCAAATATCTTTCTTTGCGTATCTAGGTTGCCCGCTCCAATAGCAATACTCAATAAGGAAGAGGACCCCACCCCAATCATTGCCGAAATCCCATTGGTAACCATCATAAGAGGAAAGGCCAGAGAAACGGCTGCCAAAGCCTCTTGCCCCAAGAACTGCCCCACATAAAGGCCGTCCACAAAGGCATTAATCCCATTAATGGACATACCAATGATCGCCGGCATGGATAATCTCCAAAGCAGCTTCCAAACGTTTTCCGTCAATATTTCCTGTGTAAGTTCAGACTTGGGCGTGTCACTCATGGCGCAAAAATATTCTTTTCCCGTTCATGTAATGACTCCAAATCCGAATTTGTTTAGGACTCCTTCATATTCTATCTCGTGAAATATTCAACTGTGTGGCTACTATTGGTTCAAAAACGCGCTGATTAGATAGTGATAAGAGAAATCTTCGTTTTCTGAGAACTGTACTAGTAGTTCTTCCACGCGAGCCGTCCTTCTGGTTGGATATTCTTCTAAAAAGCTGAGACAGGTCTTTACCTGGTTCTTGGAAAAAACAGAGAGATGTGAAAAGCAATTTTCTACCGCCCGGTCCGAGGCATGAACGAGCTTGCGAATCAATAGGGTCTTAGCATTGAGGTCGATCCTTGGCATCTGATCATAAAGCGCGGCGGAATGATCAGGAATGGAATAGGCTTGTATCGGAAGCTTTTTAAGCAGATAAGTCCGAGTCAAGGGGGCTGCTTCGGGCAAGATCTCAACCATCCGGGGAAGGTGGCGAAGTAAATCTAAGGTATCCAATTGCCGGATTGCGAAATGCTGATAATCTCGATAGGGACTGTACAGTAGTTGCGGGTCTATCTCATCTTTGCGCTCTGCTAAAGTGCGGGCTACTATCCTGTCTTTAACTTCACCATGTGCTAGGTGCCAAACCGTGTAGCAGGAATACAGAGCACCTGCTACTAAAGATTCTTTGATTTCCTTCCGGGTGGCACCAGTGACCCCATCAATTTCTTCTCCTTTGTATCTCACCTTCTTGTCTGGACGCGCATTCTTGTCGAACAGATCCTCGAGTTTTTTCCGCTTTAGGACAGATTTATCATCAAGGAGAAGCTGATGCAACCGTTTATAATCCTTCTCTTCAAAAGATTCGTGGTCATACTTACTCAATGGAATACTAGGGGGTAGGGCGTAGCCTACGTAATTCCCAATCAAGTTCCAATATAGACTGATATGAACCGGTTTACACTTGCCGTCGATACAAACCGGGGTAACGATAGGGGCAAAGTAGAGGAGATCTGCTTCACTACTATCTTTAAGTAAATAAACCTGGTGTTGTAAACTCGTATCCTCTCCCGAGATAAAGAAAGCCTCTTCCTCCTTGGCTACGTGCAAATATTCCTCGTTCATGGCAAAGAACCTGGGGGAATGATTTGCAGAGGGAGAAATAAACAATAGATACAACAAGTAGAAACCTAAGATCCTGATCATTGTTGATCCTCAATTAACTGCATATACTCTTCCAAATGATCCGTATATATTGTCCGTGGATTCACTTTGTATTTTTTGCATAGGGTAGCGGCAAAACCCACGGCAGCGCCCATTTGTCCAGTGGTTCTCATGACTCTAGGACCCCCTAGTCCTACGTGCGAGCAACTGAAACAACGACCGGCCATAAATAGATTATTGATGTTTTTGGAATACAGGCTACGATAGGGGATATAATACATGTCCGTCTCGAAAAACAAGGCTTTCGATAAGAAATCAGGTTTATTTTCGTTCGTTAGATTCTGCTGGAAATGCACATCGATTTCTCGTATTTCTTGTACCACACCATCAGGGAATTTGACCTTATCGGTAACATCTTTAAAGGTAAAAATGTGATCCCCGACCAATCTCCTTGATTCCCGTTTGCCCAGGAGATAAGAAACCCATTCCAAACGATACTTTCGATTTTCAGGTTCAATTCTAGCATTGGAGTAGGAACCAAAAATTGCGCGGAGCATGTGATCACGGATTTCTTCTCCATCATTGATCTGATGCAAGTCATTACGAGAAAATTCCCAGTACCATTCCCCAGCAATGGCCTGGTGTCCATCCGCAATTTCGCAAGCCCATGGCACTGACGGGAAAGCTTGTTCCTCTTCCATTTTACTGGTCTGCCAAAGCACCGAGGATCCCATCACAAAATCATCTGCCTCTTCCGGACTCCAAAGCTCTCCCCATTCATCCCAAGCTTCTCCATACTTATGAACACTCTCGCGCCCATAGGAAAAATCTGCTCCGGCCCAATAGCCAATCCAGCCATCACCAGTGGAGTCCACAAATAGGGGCGCTTTGAACCGAATCCTTTCTCCTGTTCCCGTATGTCTGGCATCTATATACTCGATCGTGTTATTCGATGTGCCAACGCCATAAGCTCTCCAGTTCAGATGAATATCTATATTCGGGTATTTCTTCATGTTTTCATCTCGTCGAATCTGATCCTTTTTTGCTTCTGACGATCCATTGGGGTAGTGCTCCGTGTCGATCTGTTTAAGGATGCGTTCAAACTTACCATAGATACCTAGAGTATGTACACGAATTTCACTACTCGCATTCCCCCCCAATACGGGGCGGTCGTGTATCAATGCTACTTTTAGTCCTTTCTCCGCTGCTGCTATAGCGGCTGCGCAGCCGGCCAAACCTCCGCCTGTGATGACGAGATCATATTTCCTGGTCTTCGAAGGCTTTGTAGTTTCATCTAATTTGCCACTTCTCCAGCTAGTGAGGGCTGCCAGTTCACTCGGTGGAGCCTCCTTCTCTTGGTTGAAATAGATGGCGTCACATCGACCGTTAAATCCGGTCAGGTCATGCAAGCCTAGTTTGTTTTTTCCTTTCTTTATTTTGACCCTTCCTACGTACTCCCAGTCCCACTCTGGACCTACACCTAGTTCCGTTTCTAGTCTTTTTCCGTTTACTGATAGTTGAAAACGTCCAGGAGGATCCCATTTTCCAGGTACCCAATTTCTAGTACGCACCCAGGCGTGATAACTTCCACTCTTTTTGAATCGCACTTCGGTACTGGCATCTTGTACCGGTATCCCTAAACCATGTGCCATGAGGTAGGTAGAACCCATTTGTTCTATAAACTGGGGGTCCGTGACCCATCCGCCTTTATCTAAAAATCTTTCTGCTTCTATGAGAAGATCAGTTTGGGAGTGCGCTGAGAAGCTCAGCATGGCTAGTAGCCAGGTGAGAAATAGTTGTTGATTCTTCATTTCGTTTACTTGTTACGAGGATAAAAATAGTGAAATCGACTAAGAATGGAAGACCACGGAACTATTTACTGTGATAGAAAGTTCTGGAAAATGACTGTACAGATTCTAAACCTGTGGCAATCACTTAGTTTTACGTGCTCTTAAAATGATTAAGTATGAGACAATTGGCAAGTATTCAGAGAATTAGAAAATTAGAGCCTATTCTAGGTGCTGATGCTATTTTGAAGGCAAGCATTCTAGGGTGGGAGGTTGTAGTGAAGAAAGGAGAATTTAAGGAAGGAGACCTTTGTGTGTACTGCGAAATTGACTCTCTTCTGCCGGATCAGCCAGCCTTTGCTTTTCTAAAGCCCCACAAAATGCGCATTAGAACAATCAGGCTTCGAGGGCAAATCTCACAAGGAATTTGCTTCCCCTTGACTGTATTACCCGCTAAGATTGAACTGGTAGAAGGCAAGGAAGTTACAGAAGTCCTAGGTGTCAAAAAGTACGAGCCTCCAATGCCGGCAAATCTGGCAGGTGTTGCCAAAGGACCATTTCCATCTTGGATTCCAAAGACGGACGAAACAAGGGTCCAAATTCTTCAAGATCGGCTAAATGCTTTCCAGGGAGAAAGCTGCTTCATTACTGAAAAACTCGACGGCTCATCAGCCACTTACTACCGTCGCGATGGCGAATTTGGTGTTTGCAGCCGAAACTTGGAACTATTGCCAGACCCAAAAAATAGCCTTTGGAAGTTCGCGGAAGACAAGCAACTGGCAGAAAAACTGGCTACCCTAGACCGTGACATTGCCCTGCAAGGGGAAATTATCGGAGAAGGGATTCAAGGAAACAAGTACGGGATCAGAGGACAGACCGTCTACTTTTTCAATGCCTTCGATATTGACAAGTATCAATACCTCAATTTTGGAGAATTCCAAGACCTATTGTCAACCCTGGGGCTTGCAAGTGTGCCAGTTTTGGAAAAAAACTACCAACTGAGCAATAATATCTCAGAATTAGTACATCTGTCAATCGGCAAGTCAGTCCTGAAACCCGTTCGTAGAGAAGGCTTGGTGATTAGACCATTGAACGAACAAAGAGATATGGAAGGAAGGATTTCTTTCAAAGTAATCAATCCTGAATTCCTGCTCAAGTATGAATGAGTTTCAACGCACCGGGAGATGCCTGCTAAGTTAGTTTTTGCCCGTCTTCCGGTGCCAATAGATATAATCTGCTATTGAGAATAGGGCAAAAGGCAGTAAACTTAAACCAACTACAGGGTACTCCTGATACATGAAGTAGACAGCGCATGCCGCTAAAGCAATATTGATTAGTCGGATTAGAATCAGACGTCCATCTCCTTCTGTTGCATTCCATCCATTATCCTCTAGATCAAAGTTGTAGACAGATACTATACCATTAATGAGATAATGCAGTAGAATGGTGAGAATTAGTTGCCCTGTAAGGTGATAGATAAAGAAAGCCGTGAGAGAGAAAAAAAGTCGGTCTAATTGAAATTTAAACAATCGATACAGAATCCAGGTGGTTAATCGCCTACCCATCCGTTGGAAATCTCCGGGAAAGTGAAGTAGCGCAAAGAAAAGCCCGACAAAGAAAATCACCCAACCTTCTTGGCCTGGTGCAGCAAACTGCAGAAAGCTGGCATAGGCTAGATAAGTAAACATCCACTCTTCAAACAAGGGAGCGAAAATAACCGCTCCTAAAAAGGAAGCCTTCCTCTGCCAATGCATTACATCCTTATGATAAAAGGACTTCGGAGATCCCACCAATGCGCGAAATATGATTTGATATACAACATGTTGTGCTAGCAAAAAGACAACCGCAAACAAAACTACATTCAGCAACCATCCTGTGGTAAATATCTTTTCGAACATTAAATCGGACTTATTCTCGAATATTTATGTCATACTTGACCAGAAGCTCGCCATTTTCATTTACAAATTCAACATAGAGTTTGACTCTATGGGTAGAAAGCTCTTTTGAGCAATCCGACTAAACGTAGATTCGGTGGATGATTTCCATGTCTAAGTAATTGCCGCTACATCCGACATTTTTATAGGGCAAGCCGACATTTAAGTATGTCAAGGAGCACTGAAAAGCGACAAATTGGGTGTACAAAATACATTCAACAAAAAAATACGCAAAGAATGAAAACTGCTCAAATTATAAAAGGCATTCATCATGTTACCGCTACCGTTGGTAATGCCCAAGCCGATTATGACTTTTACACTAGATTACTGGGCTTTAGGTTGGTCAAGAAGACCGTGAATTTTGATAATAACCAAGTTTACCACTTCTATTATGGAACCACGGAAGGGGCTCCAGGCACCATCATGACAACCTTTCCCTATGAGGGCCAGGGCATCCGGGTTGGTATTCCAGGTACCGGACAGGTATCACGTACAGGTTTTTCAGCGCCAAGTGACTCATTGTTATTTTGGAAACAGAGGTTGGATGAAGCCGGCGTGGCCACGCACTTGGTGGAGCGTTTCGGATTAGTGCACCTACAATTTAAAGATCCATCTGGTTTGTGTTTGGAGATTATTGGTACAGATGAGGATGATAGATTGCCTTGGAACACTGAGGATATTCCTTTGGAAATGGCATTGCGGGGGATCTTCAATGTATCAATCGTAGTGAAGGAATTTGGACCAACCAGAGACTTTCTACAGCAGGAGTTTGGTTTTCAGTTGATCAAGGATTCAGAGAATTATACTCGATTTCAAGCCAAGGAAGGCGGGGCCGGCCAATATCTTGATGTAATCGAAGACGCTCAGGGTGAGCGTGGGAAAAACGGAATGGGCATCGTACATCATGTAGCTTGGAAATTAGATTCTGAGGAGGAATTGATCCAACTGCGGAATCGTTTAGTGGATGAACTGGGATTTAAGGCCACGGAAGTAAAGGACCGCAAGTATTTCCGTTCTATCTATTTCAGAATACCAGGTGGGGTTTTGTTTGAAGTGGCTACTATTCCTCCCGGGTTCACCGTGGATGAGAGTACAGGGACCTTGGGACAACACTTACAACTACCAGCTTGGGAGGAAGAAAACCGGAATAGGATAGAAGAGGTGTTGGCTAAGGTGAATTGGTAAAAACGGACAATTTTCGAATATTTTGGTGCTTTGATCTGAATAGTCTATTTTAGAAACCATTAGATCAACCTTAAACAAGCACCATCAACTATGGCCTACAATCCTGTAGCGCTGAGAAATACCCTTCTAAGCCTGGCGGCAGTGATCCTATTTTGCCTGGGGTTTATGCAGATCGCTGCTATTACGGATCGATCCGATGTGATTCGCCTGCACGGGGCTTGCATCTTCGATGATGAGCACTCCTATACCAAAGCCCTGGTGAAGTTTTCGGAATTGGTGGAACAGTATTATCAGGGCCCCAAGCAGCTGGAGTTTATCTTGCATAAAAACAGTGAGCTAGGACAGGAAAAAGACTTCTTCAACTATATGAATATCGGTGCAGTGGTGGACTTTGCCATTGCCTCTCCTTCCCATGCCTCTACTTTTTCCCGCCTCGTCACAATCATGGATGTCCCCTTCCTATTCCGCGACACCGAGCATTATCTGAAGACCATGGAAAGTGGCATTTTCGGACGCGTAGAAGATGCGGTGAGCGAACGTGCTGATGTCTTGATATTAGGTTATGGGGGAGGGGAGAAGCGCCACCTAGTTGGGCGAAAACCTATACGCAACCTACAGGAGTTGGAGGGTTTCTACATGAGAGTAATGGGTTCACCGATTCAATCTAGAATGTTCGAAGCAGTGGGTGCTACGCCGACCGTGATCAGTGGGGCAGAAGTATATAATGCCATTCAAACGGGAGTGATTGAAGGAGCGGAGAATTCTGCTAGTGCGATCGAGAAGTACAAGTGGTTCGAGGTGGCAGATCAAGTTTCTCTGGCAGCGGTTTCGATTATCATTAGGCCTTTGTTCTTCAATGGAAAACGTTTCCGCAAATTGCCGGTAGATCTACAGGAGGCTATCCGAAAAGCTGGGAAAGAAGCCATGGAGTTTGAGCGGAACTATGAAATTGCGATCGATGATCCCTTAATGGAACAATTGGTGGAGGAGGGCAAAGTAACAACCCATAAATTTGAAGAAAGAGAGCAGCTCCTGGAGCTAGCAGCGCCTGTAAAGCGTGCCTACGCTAGTGAGATTGGTGCATTAGACATTCTAGAAGCCATTAACGCCATCAAATGAGGATTTTCATAAAGAAATACTTCGAGTTTCTACAACTGGCATTGACCCTGATGCTAATGTTACTCACGATCCCGGTGCTATTGCAAGTTTTATCTCGTTTCATTCCATTTATCCCTCGGTACATTTGGACAGAGGAGGTAGCTCGTTTTGCTTTCATCTGGGTGATTATGTTGGGAGCAATTGTTGCGGTACGGGAAAACACGCATTTCAAGGTAGATTTATTGCCCAACCTGGGTCCAGTTTGGGAAAGACGGATACAACTTTTCTTACTTGTCTTGATGCTCATTATAGCCATCGTCTTCCTCATTGGAGGTTGGCAGTTTGCACAATTTGGGGCTACCCAATTTTCAGAGATTTCAGGTTTGCCCATGTTAGCCATATACATAGCCTGGCCGATTGCCGGTGGCAGCTGGATTTTATTCTTGCTAGAGCAGCTCTACGATCACTTTGACCTTCCAAACGAACACTAGATATGGGACCACTAGAGATTGCCTTGATCCTATTGATTTCTTTTTTTGTGCTAGTATTGCTGCGAGTTCCTGTTTCTTTTGCGTTAGGTCTAGCTACAGTCCCGATATACCTGCTGCATGAGCGCCTCAGTGTGACTTTGCTTTTTACTGAGATGTTTAAAGCTTATAATTCCTTTCTCTTACTTGCTGTACCATTTTTCTTATTGGCAGCTAATTTGATGAATGCAGCTGGGATAACAGATCGCCTCATCTGTTTTGCCAAAGCTCTAGTTGGGCATTTCCCTGGAGGAATTGGACATGTAAATGTCACCGTAAGTATGCTTTTCGCAGGTATCTCCGGTTCATCCACTGCAGACTCAGCCGGGATTGGTGCTATTATGATTCCGGCCATGAAGAAGGAAGGATATGATACACCTGTTTCAGTAGCTATCACAGCTTGTTCATCGGTGATGGGGGTTATCATTCCCCCTAGCGTTTTAATGATCATTTGGGGAGGAGTGATGTCGGTATCTATCGGTGGGTTGTTCTTAGCGGGTGTGATACCGGGGATTGCTATTGGAGTATCTATGATGGTGGCCGTCTACATCTACGCTAAAAGGAGAAACTATCCTAGGTATCCCCTGGCTACTCGCCAAGAATTCACCAGCTCCCTTGGTCATGCCTTCCTGGCTTTACTCACACCACTAATCATTGTGGGGGGTATCTCTGCAGGTTTTTTCACTCCTACTGAGGCCTCTTTGGTCGCAGTCTTATATAGTTTGCTACTAGGAATGGTAGTGTACAAAAAACTGGATTGGACCGGGTTGACAAAGGTGTTTTATGAGTCGGCTCGCTTTTCGGCCATTGCCCTTTTTGCGGTCGGTACGGCTTCTGCCTTTGCTTTCCTTTTGGCCTTTTTCAAGGTTCCTGAGGTTCTAGTGGGGCAATTGGCAGGCCTTTCGATGGGCTTTGTTGGCACAGGCCTAATGATTGCACTCAGCTTTTTAGTTATAGGGATGTTTATCGATGCAATCCCTGCCATTATCATACTTGGTACGGTGCTATGGCCAGTAGCAGAAGCAGCTAATTATCATCCCATCCATTTTGCTATTATCGGGGTGGTGTCATTGGCTTTTGGCCTAGTTACACCGCCTTACGGTCTTTGCTTACTAATCACCTGTGCCCTTGGAGGAGTAAAAGTAGTTGATACACTCAAGGAGGTGTTTACCATTTTAGTACCCATGTTAATCGTCCTGTTGCTAATCATCCTTTTGCCAGATCTGGTATTGTGGCTTCCTCGTTGGTTGATGGATAGTATTTCATGAGATTTAAGTCGGGCCTCCATAGCTTATCCCAAGCATCTTTTAATAGGAAATGGCTAGCCGACGTTTGACGAGTATTTCCTACATTTAGTGCATGAATTTGATTAGTTGCGACTGGGGCACCAGCAGGTTTCGGCTCCATCTTGTTCAAAGAAAGAACCTAGAAGTTATTTCATCCCTTTCCACTGATGAAGGTATAAAATCAGTTAACCTGTCCTGGCAAAAACAATCTAAGTTAAATCGAGCAGACTTTTTTCGGAAGTACTTGGAGCAACAGATAGCAGAACTGGCAAAGGAAAACCAAGTAAAACTGGATGGTCTACCCGTAATTCTTTCTGGTATGGGCTCCTCCTCGATTGGCATGTTTGAACTGCCCTATGCAGACTTGCCTTTTTCCATTGGAGGTGAGGACCTCATTTATCACAAGTTTTCCGCTAACTCCCAAAATGAGCATGATATCTATCTGATCTCAGGCTTGGCTAGTTCTACTGATGTGATGAGAGGAGAGGAAACTCAAATCATAGGTTTGCAAAATACCATCCGAAGCAAAAAGGCATTAGTAATCCTTCCCGGGACACATTCCAAACATGTCCATATTGAAGAAGGGAAGATTTCGGATTTTTCTACTTTTATGACTGGAGAGCTATTTGCTACCACCTCTAAATCCACTATTCTCTCTCACTCCATCAAGCCTTGCGAAATTGACAAGGCCCCTTCGTTTGAAGCTTTTAAAAACGGAGTAGAAGCAGTTGACAAGCATGGGTATTTGTCCGCCTTATTCAAGGTTCGGACGAGGACTTTATTAGACCATAGGAGCGATGAACTTAATTTTGCCTACCTAAGCGGTATTCATCTAGGAGAGGAGCTCAGACAACTACGAAAGCTGGATCCCACGACAGAAGTTATCATCTGTGCCGATCCCAAAATGGCCTTCCTCTATCGTTTGGCCAAACAAACCTTAGGTATATCTTTAAAAGACTATGTGATACCTGGGGCACTATCTAAATTGGCAACTATCTACGGTCACCTAGCTATAGCACAGCATTTGAACATTGACTAAAATCACCATCCCATCTGACAAACAACAATTCTTTGGAAATGGAAGCGAAGTATTTTTGGATCAGAAGATGGCCATAAGGTTATCTAGCACTTCAAAAAGACTTACTATGAAAATCATTATTCATGCCCCTTGGGAGGTCAACGACACTATGCACGGTTTGATCCAGACGAAAATTGAAAAGCTTTTGAAATATGAGAGCCATATCCAAAAAGCGGATGTCTATCTAAAGAATGGCGAAGGAGAAAGCATCGCAGATAAGAATGTTGAGATTCGTCTGAAGACCAATTACAATGAGATCTTTGCGCAAGATACTGCAGCAGAACTTGAAGTAGCTCTGGCAGAAGCAGTCGCGAAAGTGAAGCGACAATTAATTAAGAGCAAGGACAAGATGCAAGCTCATCATTAAACCCACTTTCCTTAATTTTCTTTCAGAACATCCAAAGCTTAAGAGATGAATACCAATGCTGCCGTTTCTACTATCATGACTACCAATGTACTAACCATAACTCCAGATGACCAAGTAAAGGTCGCTAAGGAGATTTTCGACCTAAACAAAATCCATCATCTTCCAGTGTTGGAGGACGAAAAATTAGTTGGAATATTGAGTGGTTCAGATCTCCTACATTTCCTTCGTTATCTCGACAAGGATAGCCAAGAGCCTTATTTAAATGATCTTCGCTTGAAGAACTATAAGGTTGGGGAGATCATGCAGACAAATTTAGTTACCGTGGATCACCAAGATTCTATACGGTCTATTCTTGAAGTATTTAGTCAAAATGTGTTACACGCTTTGCCTGTATTAGAGAATGGAGCCTTAGTTGGAATCGTTACTACTCAGGACATTGTTAAGGCCTTATTGAAGGAAGAAACCCCTGCTACAGCCTCATAGCAACGTAAAGATTCATTCTAATACTGTATGTTTTGCCTTAGATTTGCTTTTTTTGTGGCAAAATCAGAGGCATGCGATCATCGGACGAACTAATTGATCTCCTAAATCTGGAGAGTATAGAAGAGAATATTTTCCGGGGACAGAATTACTTAGCTCCCTGGAAAAGAGTTTTCGGTGGACAGGTGCTGGCACAAGCCCTACATGCCGCCTACAATACCGTACCAGAAGATCGATATGCCCATTCTCTACATGCCTACTTCATTTTGGCCGGAGATATAGAGCAACCGATTATTTATGATGTCGAAAGAATACGTGACGGAGGGAGCTTCACTACCCGTCGAATCGTAGCCATTCAAAAGGGAAGGGCTATATTTAATGCCGCAGTTTCTTTTCAGCTGCGGCAGGATGGTCTGGATCATCAAGTTCGAATGCCCAATGTCCCTCCTCCCGATGCGCTAGTTTCAGACGAAGAGTCCTTAGCTCATTTAAGGGAATCGAATCCAGAATTGTTTAAGCGATTTTACCAAGAGCGACCGATTGAGTTTAGACAGGTAGAGAAATTGGATCCTGTCAACCCAAAAAAGAGTCGTCCTTTCCGACATGTTTGGTTCAAGGCCAAAGGTAATCTTTCCGATGAAGTTCGAGTTCATCAAGAAGTTTTGGCCTATGCCTCAGACTATAATCTACTGATTACTGCAAGCTTGCCACATCTCGAACAAGTAAGAAGGCAAGATCTGTTTTTTGCTAGCCTCGACCACGCCATGTGGTTTCACCGATCCTTCAGA
>CAJXPD010000029.1 GCA_913057785.1 uncultured Lewinella sp.
AAAGGACATCTATTCTTTGTATGAATTGATGGGGGCTAACGATTTCCACGGAAGCTTTGGCGGAAATCGTCCAGGTAATATCGGAGATGACTTTAAGGTATACGTAGCTGGACAGCAAAGTACCGAGGTAACTGCTTATCGGGATGGAGACCAGTGGTATAGAGCAGATGGAACACCGGTGAACAATCCTACCGATATTGAAGGTGTGAATTCCGGACTTGTGTTTGGGTTTGTGAAAGATGAACGCGCACGGGATGATGTGAACTTCATTAAGAAGGAAGAATTTGATACGGGCATTAGTTTTGAAGATTATGAAACTCAAATCAACTTTATGCCTCGTTTGGCCTTCTCCTTCCCGATTTCTGAAGAGGCTAACTTCTTTGCTCACTACGATATCCTAGTTCAGCGTCCTTCCTCGAATACCATTGCTACGGCCTTGACGTATTACAACTTTATCGATAACGCTGGAGCCATTAAGAACAATCCGAATCTACGTCCTGAAAAGACAATTGATTACGAGGTAGGATTCCAGCAAAAGCTATCGGAAAGTTCTGCGATTACGATCAATGCCTATTACAAGGAATTGAGGGATATGATCCAGGAACGAGTGATCTTCCCCGTCCCAGATATTGGGCAGTATACCACTTTCGATAATATCGACTTTGGAACGGTGAAAGGTTTTACACTTAAGTATGATCTACGCCGGACCGGGAATGTTTCCATGCAGGCCAACTATACCTTACAGTTTGCTGATGGAACGGGATCTAATGCCAACTCTTCTCGAGGTTTGAATAACCGAGGTGTAATTCGTACGCTATTCCCATTCTCATACGATGAAAGACACCGATTCGTGGTGAACTTGGATTATCGATATGCGTCTGGAGCCCTATATAATGGTCCTCGTATTGGAGGAGTAGATATCCTGAGCAATTTTGGTGTGAACTTGCAGACTACGGCGGTTTCAGGTCGTCCATACACAGTTAACAATGTACCTCAAGAATTTGGCGGTACCGGCTTAGCTAGTACCATCAATGGAGCTCGTAAGCCTTGGACTTACCGATTGGACTTACGTGTGGATAAAACCGTTCGCCTGAAGAACAACTTCTCCTTCAATGTTTACCTACGGGTAACCAACCTACTAGATCGTCGCAATATCATTTCTGTTTACCCATTCACGGGACAACCAGATGATGATGGATTTTTGCTTTCTAGCTTTGGAGAAGACCAGTTGGGCCAATTGACGGAACAAGAAGAGGTATACTATCGTGCTTCTTATTCTTGGAGAATCTTGAACCCCAATTTCTTTAGTTTACCGCGTCGCTTCTTCTTAGGCGCTTCTTTTAACTTCTAAAATCATATGTCAGCTATGTATAAATTGTCATCATGGCTATTGACGTTTATTGGAGTTTGTGTGTTGACGATCAGCTCGGCTAACATCAACCCAAAAATTCATAAAAAGGAAAGATCACAAACCCCCAATTCACAAAGTTCTGCCATCAACTTTCGGGAAAACTGCGATAATGCGGTAAGCCGGATTGATATGGAGGTGAACAATGTAAGAGCTCGCTTGCTGACAGGTGGTGATGTTTGGTGGGATGGAACCAATGGGCGCTATATTATTCCTAAAGTGCCTGCTGGTGTAGATGAGGTGTCTTCCATCTTTGCCGGTGCAGTTTGGCTAGGGGGGAAAGACCCCGGAGGAAACTTCAAAGTAGCCGCTCAGATGTACGGACGTAGTTCCGGCGACTTCGACTACTGGCCTGGACCACTTATTCCTGATGGAGAAGATCAAGGTACCACTACCCAGGAAAGATGTGCAGAATGGGACCGTTTCTTTGTGGTTTCGGGTGCAGAAATACAGTTACATTTATCTCAATTCAAAGCAGCACAAGAGGCGGGACTCGCTTATGATCCTAGCACCATTCCGGAAGGAGTTCTAGGGTGGCCGGCGAGAGGAAATCCATACTTCTTTGACGTGCACAAGTTTGATTTACCGAATACAGCCCAAGGTTTGGCCGGTTTTTGGGATGAAAACTCTGACTTGGAGTATGATCCGACGCAGGGTGATTATCCAATCATTGAGATCCGTGGCTGTGATGCCCCTCAATTTCCAGATGAAATGACTTTCTGGATCTATAATGACGCGGGTAATACGCATGCTCAGTCGGATGGTTTGCCGATCCGAATGGAGGTACAAGTGCAGGCATTCGCCTATCAGACGAATGACGAGGTCAATAACATGACTTTCCAGCGATATAAGTTGATTAACCGAGCTAAAGAGGATATTGATAGTACCTTCTTTGCCATGTGGGTAGACCCTGATTTGGGCTGTTATGCGGATGATTACATCGGTTGTGATGTCGAAAGAAGTATGGCCTTTGTGTACAACGAAGATGCACTGGATGGCATCAATGGAACCACTTGTGATGCTGGGGTGAATACTTATGGAGATGAAGTTCCGCTTTTGGGTGTGGACTACTTCCGTGGACCCAATGATGAATTTGGTAATGAATTGGGCATGTCTTCCTTTACCTACTTCAATAACGGAGGGGTAACACCAACACCTCCTCAAGGAACGACTGACCCCACTACCGTCACGCAATATTACTTCTACCTATCCGGTAGATGGAGGGATGGATCGCGGTATACCGTAGGGGGGGACGGTTACAATAACCCAGGCGCAGAGATCACGCCTTATGCTTTCCCCGACACCCCTGCCGATCCGAACGGTAACTCCATGTGTACCGAAACACTGCCTCCTGGTGACCGACGAACAGTGCAGGCCTCTGGTCCATTTAAGCTGGAGCCGGGAGCCGTCAATGAGCTTATCATTGGAGTTGCTTGGGTACCGAATCAGACTTACCCGTGTCCAGATATTTCTGAGCTTCAAGATGCAGATGATATTGCGCAGAACCTTTTTGATGAGTGCTTCAAGCTGACACGTGGTCCCGATGCTCCTTTTGTAGATTTCATCGAGTTGGATCGTGAAATCATTGCGGTCTTGTCCAATGATACAACGGGTATCTGGAACAACCCTTACGAAAGTTATGCGGAGACAGTTTTGAGAAGGCCACAAGGGATTGAAGATTCACTTTACCGATTTGAGGGGTATAAAATATATCAGCTCTCAGGGCCAGATGTATCCTTGGCACAAAGAGATGACCCAAGTAAGGTTAGGTTGGTGGAGCAAGTAGATATTAAGAATGGCATCGGTCGAATTTTCAACTGGAATAAACTTCGTCCAGGAGAGGAAACGCCAACCGCATTGGATTTCTTTGTTCCTGAACTGCAAGTAGAAGGTGCTGATGCTGGTCTTCGTCATACCTTCCGTATTACGGAGGATCAATTTGCCGATGGAGACAGTAAACTAATCAACCATAGAAAATACTATTATGTAGTTGTAGCCTACGCCTACAATGAATACGAAGCTTTCAATCCCAACTCTCAGAATGGACAACGTGAACCTTATTTGGAGGGAGATAGAAACATCGGAGAGAGCGGGGTTGGATTTTATACTGTTATTCCTAGACCGATTGTAGATCGAAAGTTGAAAGCAGTATATGGAGAAGGACCAGAAGTTACTCGTGTAGACGGTTTGGGTTCAGGCCCAGGATTGACAGACTTATCCGAAGGAACACGTCTGGCCATGCAGGAGGCATTCTCTAAGAACGAGGAGTATACAGGCGACTTGACTTATGCTGCTGGAGAGGGACCTATTCAGGTGCAAATCTTCAATCCCTTGGATGTGCAGGATGGAGAATATGAACTGAGCTTCACGGATAATGATATCAATGACAATGTGCTAAGTGCAGGTGCTCGTTGGGTGCTTAGGAGTCTATCTAATCCTGGCGCAGGAGAAGTAGCAGCTGCGCGTACAATTGAGGAATTAAATGAACAAATAATCGCAAGGTTTGGCTTTTCCATTACGATTGGTCAGGTTCCAGAGCCGGGTACTGTCGGTTTCAAGTTTTCTGGAAATGGAGTAATTGGGTATGAGGAAGAATATACCGATGAAATGCCGATCCGATGGTTATCTGGAGTGGTAGATGATACGGATCTTGGCGTATTCCCGGCTTTAGATCAGACCGTCTATAACTTCATGGAAACGGGGACAGCTCAGGTAGATGAATCCCTGGATCCCGCGCAGGATTTCAAACGTACGCAATACTTCTTGCCTTACTACCTGGCGGACTGGCGAGCGAAGGAAAATAACCAACCTTATATTACGCCAGCGTGGTCGACCAGTAATGATGCCAATAGTTTGATCGTGGACCGGGCTAAACCAGATAAAGGCCTACAGCGATTAAATAATGTCGATATCGTCTTCACACCGAACAAAGCACTTTGGAGTAGATGTGTAATTATTGAGACAGCAAGTGAGTGGTATCAAAACAACGGCTTGCTTCCAGTGGGTAACCGAAAAAGCTTTGATCTTCGAGCAGCTCCTTCCGTGGGGAAAGATGCTGATCCCAATACGGGATTGCCGGCTCCTGACGGAGATGGCGAAGGTATGGGATGGTTCCCAGGCTATGCTGTGGATGTTGAAACAGGTCAGCGATTGAATATCTTCTTTGGCGAGAACTCTGCCTATAATGGAACGTTACTTCCGGATTTGAACAACGGAGCGGATATGATGTACAATCCGTCCAGCGAGTTGTTCCGTTTCCCAGTGGATCAAACGGAATTCTTTTCACTCTATAATTACGTGACGGGTGGGCAGCACTTCATCTACGTAACAGAAGCTCCTTATGATGGGTGCGAATTTATCCGTACCCGTTTCCGTCAAGGTCCTTCTCTTTTGAAAAATAGAGCGATGGATCAGATCACCTGGGCCGGTGTGGTAACCGCAGCCCCTGGGACGGAGATGCTTTCCTATGCAGACGGTTTAGTGCCTTCGGAAGTAGTAGTGAAACTAAGAGTGAATAATCCATTCCAGGTGGAAAGAGATTACTTCCCTAATGATGATGCAGACATTATTCCTACGGGTACTGGAGAGAATAATTTCCACCCAATGTATCGCTTCAAGATCGAAGGGAAGCAAGCGGAGGCATTAGCAGGAAACGAGATACCTGAGCAGTTGAAAAATGTGAATGTAGTACCTAACCCATACTACGGGTTCTCTGATTACGAAAACTCAGCGATCGATAATATCATCAAGATTACCAATTTACCAGCTAAATGTATTGTCACCATCTATTCTTTGGATGGCCGATTCATTAGACAGTATAATCGAGATGAGCAAGTTGGAGATCCTACAGGTTATGGTACAGAAGGAACGCAGATTTTACCAAACTTGGAATGGGATCTGAAGAATGCCAGCGGTATCCCAGTCGCAAGTGGGGTATACTTGATTCACGTAGCTGCTGAGGGGGTTGGAGAACGAACCTTAAAATGGTTTGGTATCAACCGTAAATTTGACCCTGCGGCATTCCAATAATTCGTAAGACCGAAGTCGAAAGCCTCTGGGCTTTTATACAGCTTAGCTTTCGACTTCAGCCTTACCCATTTCAAAAACTAAGGCCTAGTGCCTAACTCAATAGTATATGAAGAATTATTTATACCCCATTTTCCTTGCGCTGCTTCTTGCCATCAGTCCGATGATAAGTCTACAGGCGGGAAACCCGGATCGCCAGGGGGAGGCTGGAGCCTATGAACTCCTGATGGTCCCGTATGCCCGTACCGCGGGAGTACATCTAATGAATACGGCCTATATCAGCGGAGTTGAGTCCATCCGCTTGAACGTCGCTGGCTTGGCCCGGATTAATAAGACGGAGATTGTTTTAGGAAGTGCACAATATCTTAAAGGGACTGGAATCAATATGAGCTCGCTTGGGTTGGCGCAGAAAGCAGGGGAGAATGGCGCGTTTGGTTTCAGTCTGATGGCTTTGGATTTTGGAGACATTCCTGTAACGACCACCTTGCAGCCGGAGGGAACAGGCAGTACTTTTTCTCCTACTTTTTTCAATCTAGGACTTTCCTACGCGCATATTTTTGAAAACAAGATCTCAGTGGGGGTGACTGTGCGTGTGATATCGGAAGCCTTGGCTGATGTTACAGCTAGTGCCGTAGCTTTGGATGCAGGGGTACAGTATGTAACGGGCCCTCAGGAAAACTTCAAATTTGGAATCTCTTTGCGTAATGTAGGTTCACGTATGTCATTTGGTGGTGAAGGATTGAGCCAGCAATTGAATAAGGCTTCTTTTGATCAAGAGTTTCCTATTTCTTTTGATAATCGCTCTGCTGCCTTTGAACTCCCATCTGTATTGAACATCGGATTGTCATATGATCTTTACCCAGGAGAAAAACATCGGTTGACCCTCTTAGGGAACTTCACCGCGAATTCTTTTTCCGAAGACCAAATTGGTGCTGGGGCAGAATATTCCCTGGATGATCTTTTCATGTTGCGGGGAGCCTATAAATATGACTTTGGCAGTGGTGATCCGATCACAGAGCCCATCTACACGGGCTTGAGTGCAGGAGCTTCCGTGGCTATCCCGTTCAGCAAGGAAAATAAGAATGTTAAGATGAGCATTGACTATGCTTATCGAGAGACGAAGATTTGGAATGGAACCCATAATATCGGGGTCAGAATAAATATCTAACCACTTGATTTTGGTAGCATTATCTTGATCAGAGCAACCTTTGGTTGACTTTTTCAAGATATGTCCTTATCTTTACTTTCTTAAAAGACAGGAACGTTTTTACCTAATTAGGCGAAAACGTTCCTGTCTTTTATTGTGCTAGTCTGTCAGATGTTGCGATAAACTAATTGCCATATAGGCGTGTTTAACTGACATCTCCGAAGGGTTAGAATTGCGCCGAATAATTCCCGTTTCAAGAACAGATTTGTCCAATTTTCCGGATATATGCATTCGGAAGGTGGGGATTTTTTCGGTAATTGTAGAACTGTAAACTTAATATTATGTCTATTCAATGGATGACACAGGAAGGTTATGACAAGCTAAAGTCTGAGCTTGATGAATTGAAAAGTACGGGAAGATCAGAAGCTGCGAAGGCTATTGCTGAGGCTAGAGAGAAGGGGGATTTGTCAGAAAACGCTGAATATGATGCTGCTAAGGAAGCTCAAGGACTTTTGGAGCTGAAGATCAATAATATGGAAAAAGCATTGGCTAGTTCAAGAATTCTTGATTCTAGCCAATTGGATACTTCTAAAGTAACGGTCTTGTGTAATGTGACGATAAAAGCGGTGAAGACCGGAAAATTAGTCACCTATAAATTAGTATCGGAATCCGAAGCTGACCTTAAAGCCAAGAAGATTTCTGTAAGTTCCCCTGTAGGGCAGGGATTGTTAGGGAAAGCAGTCGGCGAAATTGCTTCCATTACTACGCCCAGAGGATCTATGGAATTTGAAGTAGTAGAAATTTCAATCGATTAATACAATGGCAAGTATCTTCTCCAAGATTGTTGCAGGCGAGATTCCTTGCCATAAAATAGCCGAGTCTGAAGATTATTTGGCCTTTCTTGATATCAACCCTATCGTGAAAGGCCATACCTTGGTTATTCCCAAAATGGAAACAGATTACATTTTTGATTTGGAAGACGATGTAATTGGCGGACTTATGGTATTCGCCAAGAAGGTGGCTAAAGCCCTCGATCAGGCCATTCCCTCCAAACGTGTCGGAGTCATGGTAGTAGGAACAGAGGTTCCTCATGCTCATGTCCATCTATTGCCTTTTCAAAGGGAGTCCGATATTAATATCACCAAGCCCAAAATGGCTCTAAGTCAAGCAGATCTGGCAGAAATTGCAGCTAATATCCGGTCCTTTGTAGACTAGTTCCTCCCTTTTTCTTACCCAGTTATTGTAAAATAGTACTTATCGATACCTGAACGCCTTCAGCATTTGTCTGTAGGCTTACACACCTTTTTGCGCCACACATACAATTTTTTTCATAATTGTGGCATTATTATTGCAGACCAATAAGTATATCTATCGCACTTCTTCGACCTTCTGTGACACCCTAAGTGACATTACGTCATAAAAACAAATCATTTTTTAACTGTCCTTAAAGATAGGGATAGGCCGTATAGGCCTTACCCCCATGTCGCTATTATGTGACACTGTGAACATATCTATGTTTTGCCCTGTGAGGCACCTAGAAAACCCCTGTAAGTGAGGACTAAAATGGACGACATTATGCGAAGAGTCATTCCAATTTTCATCATGGTATTGACATTATTTTCAACGGGTCTTGGTGCGCAGCGTTCTGCGGAATTAGGCGTAGTTATTGGTGCCTCGAGCTACTATGGAGATCTAAGCCCAGAAAATGCCTCAACCAACACTAGCCAGTATCAACCATCCTTTAGTTTTTTCTATCGCCAGAACCTCAATAATACATTTGGCTTTCGAGCTAACCTGGGATACGGACGATTGACTGGAGATGATAGCCTTTCGGATCAAGTTTTCCGACAGGAACGAAACTTTAACTTCAATTCTTCTGTCTTAGAGTTGGGACTAATCGGGGAAGTGAATCTATTTGGCTTTGGTCCCGGAGGAAACGGTCCTAGATTTTCGCCTTACCTCTTTGGAGGGGTGGCGGTTTTTCGATTCAATCCTTTAACAGAATATCAAGGACAAACAGTCGAGTTGCAGCCTTTGGGTACGGAGGGACAAGGCATTGATGGCTTTGGAGCTCCTTATCGTTTGACACAAATTTCTATCCCCTTTGGAGCGGGAATCAAATATGCGATAAACGATCGCATCAATATTGGTTTGGAAGTTGGCTTAAGAAAAACATTCACTGATTACTTGGATGATGTGAGTGGAGCCTATGTTCCTTTTGATGTACTACGCAGTAATAATGGTGAATTGGCCGCAGCATTGGGGAATAGAACAGGGGAGTTCTTAGGGACTGAACCTGTGGATACGGAAGAAGGCGCATTGCGTGGAAATCCAAATCGAGACGATTGGTATATGATGGGCGGTTTCACCATAACCTATACGATTTTCAGTGATAGAGGAGGAAGTAGCAAAGTGGGACGCCGCCGTGGAGGTAAGCAGTTTGGCTGCCCTACCTTCTAAGCAAGCAAACGAGTTGCATACAATCCAGTAGCCATGTAAATGGCAATTTGTTATTAGCATATAGAATTTGGAAAAGCTTGGTAGCCTTAATATTATAAGAGGTTGCTAAGCTTTTTATTGGAGGTACTCCCTAGAGCAGGCTGAGTACCTTTTTTTATTGTAACACTTCTTGCGTTGCTGCATCTAACCGGCATCTGTTCATTTCAAATCCTAATTCAATGACTACTAAAGATGTCGCACAGCAGCTGATGACCTTGCTTCCACAAGGAAAATATGATGAGATATATGACACCCTTTTTCACACAGAAAAGGTACGTCATATCGAGCCTCAATCCCCTCATTTCGCTGATCTAACTGGAGTATTGGCCATTAAGGAAAAGGATCAGGCTATGAGCGCAAATATTGCAAGTGTGGAGGATCTGCAAGTGGGGGAAGCCGTTACCTCTGCTAATCACATTGCCTTACCTTACAAAATTGCCTTCACACTCAAAGATGGCCAGTCCGTTACCCTCGACGAGATTATTCTGTATGAAGTGGAAGAAGGAAAGATTGTAAGCGAGCAATTTTTCTACTAGTCGACTTGCTATTTTTTAAACTTGTATGGGGGTATTTCCATTAAAATTGGTGGTTTACCACCCTTGTCATGCCCTGTTTTCTTGACTATCTTATTGTAGTATCAAACACAGTGCTACATGAAAATATCAGCGAAGGTTGAGAATAGCTTCCGATCCCATGATGTAGAGCTCACTACAAATGGGATGACACAGCAATTGAACATCCCTGCCAAATCGAGCGGTTATGGCTCGACAGTTAATGGAGGTGAATTGCTCTTTCTTGCACTTGCTACCTGTTATTGTAATGATCTTTACAGGGAGGCCACTAAGATGAATATAGTCCTAACAAAGGTAGAGGTGGAGGCTTCAGGTGAGTTTGGGCAGGCTGGTGAACCAGGATTCAATATTACCTACAAAGCTAGTGTGGAAGGGGAGGCTTCGGACTTAGTACTGCAAAAACTATTGGAGCATACAGATCGGCTTGCTGAGGTCCAAAATACCTTGCGCGTAGGGGTGAAGGTCAAAAGAGTGGAAGTGTCGTGAATTATAGCCCAAACTCCTTTTCTACCTCATAGGTACATGGGCCCTTTATCTCAACCGGACCTTGCCCTTCCTCCTTCCAATATTCATCTAGTAATGAGGAGTAGCAAACCCTTACCCTAAGGCCACCCAACCGTCTTTCTAGCAGACGAGATTCAGGCGTCCACCGAACGAATATCAATGTTTTTTCCTCTAAAGGCGTAATCATCTGGTTGCGAAGATAGCCATCCGAACTCATGATATTCCAATTAATATCCTTGGCCTCTGGTGCGTAGGTTGCGATAACATCGAACCAATCCTTGAAAAAGATGGAATCATTGAATACCTGGTAAGAATGAACCTTAGCTAGGCCGTTGCCGGTATTGGTGAGCCGCAAACCAAAACCATCGCCATTGTAGGATTTTCCAACTGTCAGATAAGGATACATAGCGGCCTTTTGCTGTACGCGCATAATACGGACTTCCTGCACGGAAATGTACAAGGCACAGGCACTAACCACTAGGGCGCATACGGCCACTAGCATATTGAGGTTGAGCTGTTTGAATAACTGAGAAATCGAATCGAAAAACTTCAAGGTACGTCTATAATTTAGTGAATGTGTATGCCCAAATAGAGATGACCGAAGAACATCTCTACTTGAGCAATTTATGGACCTGTGCCTAAACCTCCAATCTGCAAGCTCGTAGGCTAGTCCAAATTTTTCTTTTTGGACTAATCTGTTTTCGAAGAAGGCTTAGCCGCCCCGCCAATCAATTGCATGATATGCTCTATTTCTAGATCCCGTCCTTCTACCAAGGCCTGCACGCTTGGTTGAATGTAGATATTAGGCTCAATACCCTGATTGGGCTTCGGACTACTAGGGTAGTATCCAATTAATGGAATGTCCACCTCTACCTTCGAATGTGGTAAGGTGAGATAAAGGATCTGTCCTCCCGTGATACCTTGTTGGTTACCTCCACTGGTTTGTCCTACCACCGTAGCTAGTTGGTTGTCCTTTAAGTAGTTAATCAAAAAATAGGTGCCTGAACTATTGGAGGCATCTGCTATCAGGTATACTTTCCCTCGATAAGTCTTAGCCTTGGGTGATATGGTCTCATCGATCAGACCGCCTTTTTTGAAGGTATAAAACCCATTATCCAGCGGTTTTGTACGATTCGATACATCTTGGATTTTCTTGCTCCAAGTGCTTAAGTAGGGCAGTAAGTGAGGAGGAATCTTATTGTTGCGTAACGTTTGTTGATAGGGGCCACGATGGCTTTTCTTTTGTGTAAGGTATTTATAGAGTTCAGCCTGTACAGCTGAATCACCACCCGCATTTCCTCGAATATCCAGGATCAAATTGGGGATATTTTTGTCTTTAAGGGTCTGAAAGGCTTGTTTTAGGAAAGCGCGCCATTTGAGCGTCATTTTCCAGGTGACGAAGGTTCCAATGGTCAATTTAGCTACTTCTGGATTAAGAACTTCAAAATCCCAGTAATCGTCATAGGATTCGATCTGCTTGCCATACCTTTTTTGTAAGCGATCATAACGTTCCTGACGCGTAATGAGCTGTACAGTGGTCTTCTTTTCTTTGCCCGTTTCGTACCCCTTTAAAGTAAGGGAGATACTTTCTCCCAGCTCAAAAGCTAGCGGGAAATAGATGTCAAAGGCCTCATAGTTGTCGTAACCAAAAACCTGCATTCTAAAGAAACGTTGGCCATCGTTGGCGCCATCGCTCTTCATATAAGGAAATAGCTTTTCAATGACTTCAGCGCCGGAATGGTTATTGATGCCTACAATCTCGTCACCAGCCTGCAATTCCTTCTGCTCGGACAAGTTTTGAAATAAGATCAGCTTCTTATCAATGATGCGGAAGGTAAAAGGTACTTTATCGGCCTTATCCTTAAAAATAGCTCTTAAGTCCGGACCCTGGTTCCAATAGTTCCCATAGGTATGGCCACACTGAACTTTAGCTGTGAAAAGAGAGATATTGCCATAGGCGGTGGCTTGATCTTGATCTACACTTAGTCGTTCTTCTAGTTGCTTGAAATGCCCATCCATCTCTTCGGGCGTATTGTATTTGTGCAGGGCAGGTTGTAGGGCTTCTAGGGTCTCCTTCAGAATTTGAACGTCTTTCTGTAAATCTGCTGCGGGAATCGGGTTTTGCGCCAGCATACCTAAACTGAAGAAATGGAATAGTAGGAGCAAGCAAAATGGCTGCAGTTGTCGGGAAGGTTGAATCGTCATTAAATATGAAATATTATTCGTGATTGATAATTTGGATTTGCTCTTTTAGGGAATTGAATGCTTATTGGAAGAGCTTGACCAGTTGGTTTTCGTCCTTGGCTTCAATTGTAGCTACCAGGCTTTGTTGCCCGTTTTTGACCCGAAATACCTCTGAGCCTATCGTCCAACGTTCTGATCTGGTAGCTCCAGGTGACAGAGAGAATCCATAGCTAAAGGAAGTGCCATCTCTTTTAGGGCCAACTACCACAAAGCTCTTTCGTGTCCAGGAGTTATTTTTGATACGTAGGTTGATGTAACGGGTATCGGTGCTGACCTGTTCATTGCTTTTCGCCAGAATGGCTTTTGCATTGCCCAGTAGGACCTTTGGGTCTCCGATGATCTTCAGTTGACCTTTGTCGCCAACGGTAGTATTCAAAGTGTCTGATACATTGAGGAAAACGGTGCCCCAACTTTGGATCTTCACTTCGGCGTGAGCCGCCTCAAAATCAAGTGCCTCAATCTTGGCACTTTTGTTATCTATTACTAGATGGGAGACCCGACCTTGCAAATCAATGGTGCCGATGTCTGCTATCAAATGGAAGTTTTCCACTTGCATATTGAGAAGGGAGGTTTTTGAATGAGCATCATTGTTGAGCTTTCGCAGATGGGAGGCACCGATAGTTACGCGCAAGGAATGGGTGGGCTGGATCCATTTCTTTTGTTGAAGGTTCATATAGCCTCGACTCACTGTGAAGTCAATCTGATCAACCAGATTTTCGTCGGTTGTAATGGAGATTTGATCATCTGCCTTGAAATCGAGAATGACCCTGGCATTCAGGTTGATCTCCAGCTCTTCTATTTGAGCAAGTGGGTAGGATTTAGTGACAATGTTCCCATTGCCTTTGATCTGTGCTTGTAGTTGAAAACTGAGGAGCAATAAAAGAAAGAGTACGTTCTTCATAATGGTGATTTAGTTAGACCAAATCTCATGAAGAAACGGGGCAGATGCGCTGCAAGAGATGGGAAAACGTCTCAAATCATATCTGAGACGTCTCAAATTATCTACCTTCTTAGTCAAATCTCGTGGACAATCATCTATAAAACCTTCTTTTCAAGGTCAGGAAACACCTTAGCAACCTTGCTCAAGATGTAATCACCATAAGTACCTTCGAACTGGTGGACGCTGGCTCCATCCCAGCGTTCGGCTGAATCATCGATCGGGAAAGGAACCTGACTCAAGTCAATGGCTTTGATCTCAGCCTTAAAGTTTGGGTCAAAAAAGAATGGAAAGGAAAGTCGATCTTTTTTAGAGCTATTTAACACCCGATGTGGAGTGGATTTGTAGAGACCTTTGGTGAGGCGGTCGAGCATATCCCCAATATTGCAAACAAAAGAATTGGGAACGGGTGGAGCCGCGATCCATTCTGATTGTGATTTCACCTGCAGCCCGCCTGCATCATCCTGCTTCAAGATGGTTAAGACTCCGTAATCGGTATGTTCACCTACACCCCAAAGTGCTTGTTCTTTGGCATGGGCAGGAGGATCAGGGTAGTTGAAGATGCGAAAGAGGGTCAATGGATCCCCCGTATAGTTCTTGGCAAAAAAATCAGCTGCTAATCCCAAGCTTAGCGCAATGCCTTGCATCAAGATATGACCAAGCGTTGTTAACTGATCCATATACTCCAAGACCGTTGCCCGAAATCCAGGCATGTTATCGGGGAACAGGTTGGGGCCATGTAGCGGAAGCCCCGCTTTGACACGAGGATCATCTTCATCTAACTCTATTCCAAAGTATAAACCTTCCTTAATGTCCGGTTTGCCAGAGGTGAGCTCCCCCCCGACGGGGAAGAAACCACGCCAGGCTTTGCCCGCTAAAGCCATTGGAATCTGGTTTTTTATGGCTAAGTCTTGGGCAAAGAAGGCTTTGCTTTGGGCCTCAAGGCGGTCCTGGAGCGCTGCACTCACGCCGTGTCCAATGATGTAAAAGAAGCCATGAGTTCGGCAGGCTTGCCCGATGGCATCAGCCACTTGCTGACGTCCTTCGGAATTTGTTACCAATGGTGAGATATCAATGATGGGAACACGGTTTGACGGCTGTTGCATATTTGGAACGGTATAGAGGATTTGGATAATAAAGATAAGGTATTCGATAGTCAACGCAAATCAGTCGTCTTTCATTTTTCTGTCGTCATAAGGATTGATCTAGGGCAATGGCTGCTTGAAGTAGCTTTTGAATCGCAGTCTCATCAATCTCCTCCGGAGATCGGTAAATTTTATAAAATATCTTCTTATTGGTTCCATGATCCAGATACTTATCCTCATCGGGTAAGCGGTATCCTTGCCAAAAACCTAGAAGCACACCTTCTTTAATGCCTCCTCTTGGGATACTTGCTGGCCAAATGATGCAGATCCCTCTTTTCCCGTAGAAGTAAGGAACATTATAGGAAATCTTCTCTTGGCAATAGGAGGGGAGGTTGTCCAATATGATTTGCCTTAATATATCGACCAAGATCCGTTCATCTTCTGATATTACCTCAAAAAGCTGGAGAAGAGAACGGATTTTCGGAGAAGATCTTGGTTTCATGATGCATCGAGTTGACCTAAGGTGGTGTGGTCTAGCAAAGTCATAGTTAAAAATTTCTTTATACAGGTAGTAGTGTTTTTCCTCTAAACTTTGCGTAGTTTAAAGATAACTTCTATCGCACATAAAACCTACCACTATGACCCAAGATGATCGCCTTAATTTCTTGCTTAAACAGAGCCGAGATCGGCGAAGTTTTCTACGGAACAGCTTCTATGCTATGTCTGCTTGGCCGCTTTTGGTTGGCAATCCTTTGCTTCCTCGAGTGCTTAGCCGTACGCCTTTTGCAGACTACCCCTTTCAACTGGGCCTAGCTTCCGGAGATCCTGCGGCGGATGGTTTTGTCCTTTGGACCCGCCTGGCTCCTAAACCCCTAGAGGATGGTGGAATGCCCTTGGTTAATATTGCGGTGGATTGGCAGGTCTCCAAAGATGAGAATATGACGCAAGTGGTAGCAAAGGGACAAACCATAGCCACGCCGGAGCTTGGACATTCTGTACATGTGGAGGTAAAAGGCCTGGAGTCGGATCGCTGGTATTTTTACCAGTTTAAGGCAGGGGGAGAACTCAGCCCGGTAGGTCGTACCCGTACGGCACCGGCCAAGGATGCAATGCTGGATAAATTTCAGTTTGCCTTTGCTTCCTGTCAGCACTTTGAATCCGGATACTATACAGCCTATGAGCACATGTTAAAGGAACCCTTGGACTTGGTCGTACACCTCGGAGATTATATTTATGAATACGCTGGGAAAGACAATCGAGTACGCAAGCATCTTGGGCCAGAAATCAATAGCGTAGAAGACTATAGGAGAAGGATTTCTCAGTATAAAATGGACCCAGCTTTACAGGCCATGCATGCCGCTGTACCCTGGATAGTAACTTGGGATGATCATGAATTTGACAACAACTACGCAAATGCTATTTCGGAAGAAGCAGGAATCGTAAAGGAAGCATTCTTAAAGCGCCGGGCAAATGCTTATCAGGCATATTATGAGCACATGCCCTTGAGGAAGGCGAGTATTCCGCGTGGACCGGATATGAAATTGTATCGGAACGTAGCATTTGGTCGGTTGCTCGAATTTGATGTGCTGGATACCCGGCAGTATCGAACAGATCAACCCTGTGGAGACAAGAGCGGCCCCTTATGCGAAGGCGCGTATGATTCAAAGGCCACCATGATGGGCCGTAAGCAGGAGCGCTGGCTAGCTCGACAACTACGGAAATCCAAAGCAGAATGGAATGTGTTGGCCCAACAAGTCATGATGGCTAAGATTGACCGAGATGCTGGCGAGAAGAAACGGTATTCGGTTGATCAATGGCCAGGTTATGAAGTCAGCCGTAAGAAACTCATGGAATTCCTATCGAAAGATGTAGTATCGAATCCAGTTGTGCTGACCGGAGATATTCATTCTAATTGGGTCAATGAACTAAAGGTGGATTATGATCGTGCAGGATCTCAAACCGTCGCAGCTGAGTTTGTAGGTACCTCCATTACTTCTGGCGGAGACGGCATTTTCAAGCCCCAAAACCTGGATGGACTGTTGAGTGATAACCCCTGTCTGAAGTTCCACTCCCGCGAACGGGGATATGTGAAATGCACTGTTACCCCTAAAACATGGCAAAGCGATTATCAAGCCGTGGAATATGTGACCAAGCCAGGCGCGCCCCTAATTACGCGGGCTAGTTTTGTGGTAGAAAACGGAAGGAAGGTGATTGAAAAGGCATGAACGGAAAAGTTATAAATAAGGGTGGAGGCATCGAACTTTTTGGTGCAATTAAGCCTTATTAAGCTGGGATCTAAGTTAGCTCCCGATTTAATAGCACCTTACATCTTCTATGGAGAACGACAAGCCTTCACAGCCCTTCACGCCCTATCAAAAACTGATAGTGGCGGTTATTACCTTCTTGCAGTTTACAATTGTTCTAGATTTCATGGTACTCTCCCCATTGAGTGCCATTCTACTAGAGGAATTGGATATAACCACAACACAGTTTGGCTTAGCTGTTTCAGCTTATGCCTTTAGCGCCGGGATTTCCGGAGTTTTAGTAGCGGGCTTTGCCGATCAATTTGATCGCAAGCGTCTATTACTCTTTTTCTACTTTGGATTTATCATTGGTACTTTCCTTTGCGGCTTTGCACCGAATTACGAATTCTTGCTGATAGCGAGAGTCATCACCGGTTTATTTGGTGGGGTAATTGGGGCGGTATCTTTTGCCATCATAACCGATCTCTTCCCGCTGGAGAAGAGAGGGGAAGTAATGGGATACGTGCAAATGGCTTTTGCGGCAAGCCAAGTATTGGGGATACCATTGGGCTTGTATATGGCCAACAACTGGGGCTGGCATTCTCCCTTCCTGCTGATTGCATCTATTGGATCCCTTGTATTTGTATTGATTGCTGTTCAGATGAAGCCGGTCAATACACACCTAGCCAAGTCTAGCCATACCTCACCACTGCGACACCTTTGGCGAACCCTAAGTAAACGCCCCTACTTCAACGCATTTATGGCAACCACCTTGTTGGCAACCGGCGGATATATGCTAATGCCTTTCGGCGCTGCCTTTAGCGTAAATAACCTCGGTATCAGTTTGGAAGATCTGCCACTGGTATATATGATTACAGGAATCTTTACTTTGTTTAGTGGGCCATTAATTGGACGTTTGAGCGATAAAACAGGGAAGTACAAGGTCTTTTTCTGGGGGTCCATCCTTACGATGGTGATGATTCTAATCTATACGAATTTAGGGATTACACCCTTGTGGTTAGTTATCGTTTTGAGTTGTCTGGTCTACATCGGCGTAACCTCTCGGATTATTTCGAGTTCTGCGCTAATGACGGCTGTTCCCGATACGGATGATCGGGGTGCTTTCATGAGTGTATCTAGTTCCATTCAACAATTGTCTGGAGGGATTGCTGCTGCTGCTGCTGGTATGATCATTTTCCAGGAAGAGAGTGGCTATATCCAACATTATCCTACCTTGGGGATTGTAGTCGCCATTACCATGGCCTTGACGATACTTCTAATGTTGTTGGTAAATCGATATGTACAAGCCAAGGAGCGGAAAGAGAAAGCCCCCAAGGTGTTGACACCTTGAGGGCTTGGGATATCTTATTGCTTGCTGAGCAAGTCTCGAATTTCTGTTAGTAGGTCCTCCGCTGTTGGGCCTGGAGGAGGAGCTGGCGCTTCTGGCTCTTTGTTGCGCTCTTGCATCTTGTTGTAAGTGCGAACTAGCATAAAGATGATGAAGGCGATGATCAAGAAGTCGATTACCTTTTGGATGAAGGCTCCGTAGCGAATTGAGACAGCCTCTTTAACTACTTCTCCAGCCTCATTGGTTTCTGCTTCCTGTAATACCATAGCTAGGTCAGAAAAGTCCACTCCGCCCATGGCCAAACCGATGGGGGGCATGATCACGTCATTGGTGAAGGAAGTTACAATGGCACCAAAGGCACCGGCGATAATCACGGCAACAGCTAGTTCTAGCACATTGCCCTTCATGATGAAATCTCTGAATTCCTTTAACATAGTTTGTGTTTTTAAGTTGATGCAAAGAGTGTGATGGGCCCTACAAGGCATTAAAGGCCCTTTTGCTTTGTTTGTTAGGTGAACCAATCTCCCTAGAAGATTAGCATGACAACAATAAAAATACGATTCTATGCCTGATTACCAAATATGGAAAGGTCGATCGCCCGAGCGGAAGGGATGAAATGGCGAGATTTGGTGAGGAAAACAGGGGTACTAATGCGAAAGCCCCCTGAAGTTACACTCCAGAGGGCTTCTCTATTTCTAGAAAGGTACAACCTAAGCCGCACCCATTTCTTCGCGAATTTTATTCAAAGCAGATCCCGCTCTTACCCAATCAATTTGTGCTTGATTGTAAGTGTGGGCTACTTCAAAAGTCTCTGAACTTCCATCGCTGTGGTTAAGCTTGATGGTAAGGTTTTTACCTGCCGCCATCTCGTCAAAGTCCACGATATCGATCGTGTCATCCTGACGAACTTTCTCATAATCATCTGTATTGACGAAGGTAAGGGCTAGCATACCTTGCTTTTTCAAGTTAGTCTCGTGAATACGAGCAAAGGACTTCACGATAACTGCAGTCACCCCTAAGAATCTTGGCTCCATTGCGGCGTGCTCTCTGGAAGAACCTTCTCCGTAGTTCTCTTCTCCGAATACTACCGTGTTGATGCCTGCTGCCTGATATTTTCTTGCACTATCAGGTACCGCCATAAATTCAGCGTCAGTAGCACTATCCACGTAATTGGCAACCAAATTCGTTTTGTCACTGAAGTAGTTGACCGCTCCAATCAGACAGTTATTGGAGATGTTTTCTAGGTGACCTCTATACTTCAACCAAGGACCAGCCATGGAAATGTGATCCGTCGTACATTTCCCTTTGGTCTTGATTAACAATCGCATGTTCTTAACCTGCGCTTCGCCCAATGGTACAAAGGGAGTCAAAAGCTGAAGTCTTCTAGAATCTGGCTTTACGACAACTTCTATACCGCTTCCATCTTCTGCGGGTGCATGATACCCTCTATCTTCTACGTCGAACCCTCTAGGTGGTAGCTCAAAGCCCGTTGGTTCCTCTAGTTTCACTTGCTCGCCCGCTTCATTAACCAAGGTGTCAGTCATCGGGTTGAAATCCAATCTTCCGGCAATCGCAATCGCGGCTACCAGTTCTGGAGAAGCAACGAAAGCATGCGTATTTGGATTACCATCTGCTCGCTTGGAGAAGTTTCTATTGAAAGAGTGAACGATGGAGTTCTTTGGCGCATTCTTTGGATCGCTATATCTAGCCCATTGTCCGATACAAGGTCCACATGCATTGGTGAAAATCTTGGCATTTAGTTTTTCAAACACTTCCAAGATACCATCACGTGCTGCGGTAAATCGAACTTGCTCAGAACCTGGGTTAATACCAAACTCTGCCTTTGTTTTAAGGCCTTTGTCTAATGCCTGTTGCGCAATAGAAGCGGCTCTGGTCAAATCTTCGTAAGAGGAGTTGGTACAAGAACCAATTAATCCCCATTCTACCTCTAGCGGCCAATCATTCTCAGTGGCAGCTTTGGTCATGTCTGAACCGGCATTAGTTGAAAGGTCAGGCGTAAATGGACCGTTCAACAAGGGCTTCAATTCAGAAAGGTCGATTTCAATAACTTGATCGAAGTATTTTTCAGGGTCTGCATAGCATTCAGCATCCGCCGTTAGGTGCTCTTTGAGGCCATCGGCCATGTCAGCGATCTCGGCTCTCTCTGTCGCTCTTAGATATCTTGACATAGACTCATCGTAGCCGAAAGTAGAAGTAGTCGCACCAATTTCAGCACCCATGTTACAGATCGTACCTTTACCTGTACAACTCATGGATAATGCACCAGGACCGAAGTATTCTACGATTGCACCTGTTCCACCCTTCACGGTCAGGATGTCAGCCACTCTAAGAATAACGTCCTTAGGCGCTGCCCAACCAGACAATTTACCGGTTAATTTTACGCCTATCAATTTAGGCATTTTCAATTCCCAAGGCATTCCTGCCATTACATCTACCGCATCAGCTCCACCTACACCAATCGCCACCATTCCCAGACCACCAGCATTCACGGTATGAGAATCCGTACCGATCATCATTCCGCCAGGAAATGCATAGTTCTCCAATACCACCTGGTGAATAATACCAGCACCTGGCTCCCAGAATCCAATGCCATATTTGTCTGATACCGATTCCAGGAAATTAAACACCTCGTTGGAGGTATTCATCGCTTCCTGTAAATCTTTATCTGCTCCCAACCTAGCCTGAATCAAGTGATCACAGTGCACCGTTGAGGGTACAGCAACCTTATCTTTTCCCGCCATCATGAACTGTAGCAGTGCCATTTGCGCTGTAGCATCCTGCATCGCTACCCGATCAGGCTGGAAGAATACATAATCTCCTCCACGGGTAAAATCTTTTAATGGAGACTCAGCATGTAGGTGGGAATAGAGAATCTTTTCACTGAGGGTTAAGGGGCGGCCCAACACTTTTCTTGCTTCGGCTATTTTGCCTGGTAAAGCATCGTAGTGAGCCTTAATCATATCGATATCGAAAGGCATAAACTGCTTGTTTTTTGGATTAATGATGGATTACCTGCTGGTAACGATTGATTGCCATTACTAAAAAGTCAACAAATGTAAAAAACTTAATGTTTTATTGCCAATAATGGACATAAATCCCGTTAGGGAATGCACTTCAAAGCTTTCGCTTTAGCACACTCTACTGTTACGGATGATCATTCCTTGGCGTTACTTTGTTACTACTAATATTACAACCCAGACTGGATTCTGTTCTAAACCTTCCTGGAAAGCTTCAAATATTTCAGCATCCTATTGTTCATAAACCTATCTTTGCGCCGATTTTTTGATCTAAAGAACCCTAAGAGAAAGTCATGGCTTACAGACGCCTGGTAGTTAAGGTTGGAACGAATGTATTGGCCCGAGAGGATGGATTATTGGATATCACCAGCATTAGCCAGTTGGTAGATCAGATCGCCACCCTAAAGGAAAGGGGCATAGATGTCATCCTGGTCTCTTCTGGGGCAGTTGGAGCTGGGCGGAGTATGATGCAGGTGCCAGAAGGCTTAAACAAGGTCGTTCGGCGCCAGGTGCTTTCGGCTATCGGACAGGTTCGCTTGATGGAGATTTATCGACAGTTGTTCGCGAATCAGCAGCTGTTTTGTGCTCAGGTATTAGCTACGAAAGAGGATTTCCGAGATCGGCAGCATTATATCAATATGCAAAACTGTTTCTTGGCGCTCTTAAGAGATAGGATCGTACCGGTGGTGAATGAGAATGATGTCGTAGCGGTCACAGAGTTGATGTTTACCGACAATGATGAGTTGGCGGGGCTAGTAGCAGCCATGACTAATGCGGATGGACTGGTTATCCTGAGCAGCGTGCAAGGTGTCTTTGATGGTCCTCCTGATCATGAAGAGAGTCAAGTGATACCAGAGATTGACCCCTTGGATAAAAAGTGGCAAAAGGTCATTCAACCCTCTCGCTCTTCCTTTGGGCGAGGTGGTATGCATACCAAGTTTCGGATAGCTCAGAAGGCTGCTAAAGTCGGCATTCCCACCTTTATTGGCGATGGTCGCCAGGCTGATGTGCTGATTGACCTGGTTGACGGTCAATTTGGTGGCACCCGATTCACCCCTCAGACGGAATTGTCCAATGTCAAGAAATGGATTGCTTACAACGAATTGCCACAAAAAGGGGCAGTATATATTAATCAGGGTGCAGAAGCAGTGTTACGTTCAGTAGATAAAGTATCCAGCCTGCTACCTGTGGGAGTAGTACGAATCGAAGGGGCCTTCGAAAAAGGGGACCTTTTACGCATTCTTGATGAAGAGGGAACGGGTATTGGCTTGGGTATAGCACAATATGGCTCCGAGAAGGCACAACAATATCTGGGACAGCAAGGTAAGAAAGCGCTAGTGCACTATGATTATTTAGTGATAGACTAATGAATCATATCCAGAAGACGATGTAGGAGAGAATGGCCAAGACCATAATCAAACAAATACTAAATAACAGGAAGGCCAGGAGAAACTTGGGTTGAGTCAGCTTTTCAATAAAATCGGTAAAGCTTCCCACCGTTCGATACACATAGACCGTATTATTAGTCGCTTCCAAACTGGGTGATGTTTCCAAAGCATCCACTTGCGGCAGCAAACGATATCCTTTTTTAGGAATGGTTTCAATGAAGATGGGGGCTCTAGCTTGATCGCCCAGGACCTTCCGGAGTTTGGAAATGGCTTGCATAAGGCTATCCTCAGCCCCGCCATAACCATCCCAGATGGTCTCCGTCAAGGTGGCTTTGGGAACTACCTCTCCCGAATTTTTAGCCAAGATTACAAGGACTTCCATGACCTTCGGTTCTAGGCGCTGTAGGACAATCGCTCGCTCAGCCTCTAGTCGGCCGATTTCATTGGTGATAGGGTTAGCGAAATGAGTATTCCCAATCACAAATGAGGCTGTGTATTTTTGATCCTTTTTCTCCATTGTCTATAGATTAAAGTTACCACTTTTCTCAAATGCCCCAACTTTATGTAAGCTGAAGAAATCCTATTTCAGGAAAATATAAGGTTGACCTCAGATGCATTTAGGAATGGAGCATGTAGTTTGTAGATCATTTCACCAAAAAAGAATTTCATGCGACTGTTATGTACTATTAAAGTATTGGCTAGCCTTGTGCTGCTTTGCTCGAATCTCACCTTAGCAAGCGGTCAAACAGACGAGCCCGAATCCTTGAAACCCATCATTGAAAGTATCCAACAAAAAATAAACACAGGGGAGGCGGCCTCCATTAGTATTGGCGTGGCTAAAGCGGGGAAACCATTCTATGTGGCCTCCTTTGGTTGGGCAGATAAGGAGCAACAAAAAGAAGCAAGTTCCACCACGATTTATCCGCTAGGTTCTCTTTCTAAATCGATTACGGCTACCGGCCTCATGCATTTGGTCCAACAAGGAAAAGTCGGGTTGGAGGATGAAGCCAATGCCTATTTGCCAAAACCGGGACTGCAGTCCTTTGTAGGGGACCCGTCAGAAGTGAAAGTTTGGCATATCCTGAATATGGCGGCAGGCATTCCACACGGATGGATTACCCAGGAGGTGGCGCTGGGATATCCTACGACAGCAAATGAAAAGGAGACCTATTTAGAAAAAATAGGGTTGATTACGCTGCCTCCGGGCAAGGTGAGTCATTACTCGAATTACTCCTACGGTATAGCAGAAATGTTGATCGAGAAAGCTAGTGGACAACTCATAGATGATTTCATGGAGGAAGCACTTTTTGATCCATTGGGTATGGACCAGAGCCTGACCCAGTATGATGCCAAGCGAGCTACTGATATCGCCAGCCTGTATGATACCAATGGCGAAGAGATCGCTCCTTACCATTTTATTCCTTTCGGGGGAGCAGGCTACTATGGAAGTGTGGAAGATTTATTGAAGTATGGAAACTTTCACCTACAGCTAGCTAATAGCAAATTTCCGAAGGTACTGGATGGAAAGCATTTGGATCTCATGCATAACTTCGACGAAGGCCCCATGCCATTCTTTGGTTTTGGTTGGCTCAATACGGGACATTCGCTGATTAGCAATGGCAATATTACTGGAGCGAACTCCAACATTACCTTAATTCCGAGTGAAGATATGGTCATCGTCTGTCTGATCAATTCTTCTTCCTATTCCTCGCTGGCTGACCAACTAACAGATCAAATTATGAATGCCTTGCTTCCCAACTTGGAGAAAAAGATGGACATGGCTTATTTCATGAAGCACTTTCAGACCCCTTATCAGCCGAAACAAGGCTTGATAGGGGAGTGGGAAGGGGCAGTAGAGTTGGAAACCGGCTCCACGCCCGTTCATATGAACTTCAAGGCCAATGGAGAAATTGACTTTCAGATAGCTAAACAGGCAACTGTCAGTTTGTCGAATGTTACCTTATTACCTTCCGGAAAGTTTGAGGGCATGGGAAGAGGAAGAATTGGGGTGCCCGAATTCAGCATGGACTCATCTGTTCCGATTGCTATTGCTTTGCAGTGGGAGGGGGATCAGCTCTACGGTCATTTAGCTCCCCGTTTTTCCACAACCGAGGGAGGGCGCTGTTACGGGGCTTTTGTGGCTTTTAGTAAGAAGAAATAAGTATACCTAAAGACTGGAAGATGGAATATGGCCAATCTGCATGGCCATATTCCGTAGGTGTTAGTTTTTGCTATATAGGCTCGGCAATTCCGGCATTTTAAAAATAATCTCCAACCTGCGATTACATCTCCTACCTTCCTCGGTATCATTGTCACAAATGGGACGGGAGGCGCCATAACCAAAAACCCGAATACGCTCTGGGTCGAATCCACATTTTTCCGTAAGGTAGTTCTTGACCGCATTAGCCCGATCTGTGGATAATTCTTGGTTCTCTTTTTCGGTGCCCGTATTATCCGTGTGTCCATGTAGTTCCAAATCAGCTCCCATCCGTGTGGCGATCTTGGCTAAGCGTGTAATTTCTGGGAAAGCTTTATTGGGTTGATCAAATTCAGCCTCTCCATTGTGGAAGGTGCTGTGCTTCAATTTGAAGTTCTTACGAATGTAGTCGAAGGATATCAGGATAAAGGTGTCTCTAATGATCTCTCCTCGCTTCGAAGTAGCTAAATAATGGGTAGTATCGCGCTCAGAATAATATCCAGGCACTTCCGGAAAAAGTCGGACCACCTCGGTACTGTCAGCTACCGTGTAAGTATAGGTGCCTTTAATCGAAATGGGTTTGGAATGAACATTTAGTTCGTAGTTGGGGGTGAACTCGACAAACCCGCCTTTCCCGATCGGTTTCAGGTTTTCATCGAGGATTACCCCAGCAAGCCGCAAGGCATTGGCCGGAAAGATTCCCGACCCCAATTTAATGCGCCAAAGGTCCATATCTCCGGTACAGCGATCTCGCCGATGATAGTAGGCCTTGCCGCTGTATTCCGAGAAATAGGTAATTCCGGGATCATTAAACCAACTATTTAGCATCAGCCCTAGATTTTTGGGTTCCTCGAGGGTGGACCAGTCTCCAGGGTTTCGCAGAGCGATACTATAAACATCGGTACCACCCAGTCCTCCTTTTTTATTATTGGAAGTGTAGAATAGCAATCTACCACCCAATCCCATGACTGGCTCCTGCTCATAATATCTGGATAAATTGATTTTCTTCCCTAAAGGCATCGTTTGTTCATATCGCCCATTTTTTCCCAACGTAGATACCGCCAAGTCTATTTTTGGAATATCCAGTGGATGCTCTCGCTTGGCATAATATTCGACTAGCATGAGCGAGTCATCTGGAGAGATCCAAGCAGATCCGGCGAATGGCGGCCTCATCGGAAGAGGCTCCGGCCTGGACCATTCCCGTCCGATGTCCACTCTAGAGGATCGATATAACATACCCCCTGATTTAAGGAGCATTTGTCGTCCTTCGGCGCTGATCGAGATTGGAATAATATCATCGGCAAAGGACAATTTATCTACCCTGATGGGCTGAGACCATATACCTTTCTCTTTGATAGCAGTCATCACATGAGCAATTCGGTCTTTGCGGTTCTTTCTAACAAAAAATACTTCATCTGTCTCGCCCCAAGAGATTAAGGCATACTCATCATTATTTGTGGTGTTAAAGGCATATGCTGCTTCAGGAAAATTTCTTTCTTGCTCCGCTCTATCTAGTAGAGAGCCAAATAGATTGAACCAGTCTTGCTTTCCAGTTTGAAAGTAGAAATCAGTCGAGCAAGATAAAGTATCGGGGAAGAGCGGTTGAAATGTCTCTAGCCCCATACGTGCCTCTTTGAAAAGGTATTGGCTGGCAAAGTAGTCAAGCGTAGTGGCAGCCAGATCAAAGACCACTCGATGGTGTGTATAGTCTTTCGCTAAATAAGCTACCTTATTAATGAAAGTAGCCGAATCATATGTCAATTTACAAGAAAGCAATTGGCTTTGTAATTCGAATATGAGCGCTATATCATCCAACTGTTTTTGCTCGGCTGCATTCAGGCTCCGGGCATCCTCAGCAAAACTGGCGATGCAAAGAGCTTGCCAGCAGATGTCTGGGTCTAAGGCAGTGTATGGATTGTTGCGGTGATAAGCCAATAAAGGTTTGAGTTGGCTCAGGCAGAGCGTATCCTTTGCCGTATCAAACCAGCAATCCATAGCAATGGGATCGGTGGGGAAGTCCGTTTTAAATTGATCCATATTGCAATAGGATTCGTGTACCTGGAAGATGTCCCAAGCATCCTTTTGAATGGCCCAAAATCGACTATAATTGGCAGGAAGTACTACCTCTTCGTAGCGATGTGCTAAGGAGCGTAGTTCTTGGTAGTTGAGATTCCATTTGTAGCCTAATTCCAAGGCGTAGCAGGAGCGCCCAGGGTCGGCTTTTATCTCCTCGACACTAGGCAGTTTTACGGCTTGTCCTTCCCATTCTCGGTCCACTTCTGTATCATAGACTTGCTGATAAGGATTGATCGTTTTATTGACGACAATGTTTCTAATTGTATCGACCAAGCCTTCTGGCCAGCAATCGTTGTTTTCTTCCAATACTAGCAATTGGGTAATGGTCCCTTGACGAGACATACTATCCACAATCCTTTCCTGTAGGTTTTCTCTGGCCTTCATGACATCGCCACGTCCGGCCTTGTATCGCTTTAGCTTTCCAATCGTTTGAGGTGGTAGTGACCGCATCTCTTCTTCCAGTGCACAGAAGTTTTGATAAATGTCAAGCCACTTCAAGGTACTTTTCTTCCGGTTGATCGCAATTCTATTCAAATAGTAGCGGGCACCGGGATCATAAATCTTGTGCTTGAGTGATCGCTCAAATTTTGGTTCGGCCTTGGATATTTTACCCTTTTCCAAGAGCTTTACACCCTTGGGAAAGCTAGCACATCCAATAATTGTAAGCAATAAAATAAGCAAAGAAAGGCTATAGCCGAAAGGGCCAAAGCGGGGGGCGGGGTTCTTCATGGTGTTGTAACGCTGTTTAAGTTAAAATGAGATCCTTACTAATATATACAAAATAATCAACATGTGTTACGCGTTCGAGGTGCTTGATTTTAGGTTTTTATTTTTCATATAAATCTTTTGTTTAAATTAATATAAGGAGGCTGATTTGAGAACAACGAGCGCTGAAGAAAGCAATGGAGGTCTACCTATCCCTATTATACATTTGTAAATACCCCGTATGAGAAAGACTCAAGAGCTTGTGTTTTCATGGTCCTCAGTGGATCACATAATCGAGTAGAACGAAAATCATTCGGAAAACCATTCCAACTATTGGGAAAAGCTAATACATAGTTAGGAAAAGATAGAGGGCTTCTTAAGCCATTAGTCATGATCTTGTTGGTAGGGACATATCCCAAGCAGTTTAAACCAAAAAAACTAGATCATGACCGAAACACTTCAATTTGCAGAAATCACTTCTTACCCCACACAGTACAACATGGCCAGCATTGTATCTAGAATGCTCGATGGAGCAGGCTTCAGATATTACTGGGCGACTGAGGGCCTGACAGCAGAGCAGCTAATGCGGGAACCTGGTAATGATAGCCGCAGCCTCTACCAGATTTTGAACCACATTTATAACATGGTTGATTTTCTCGGGAATAGTCTCGAGGGAAATAGTACTAGCTTCCCTGAGCAGGAACACGGACTTCCATTTGAAGAATTGAGACAGCGAACCTTAGCCCGAATCGAATCAGCAAAGGCAGCTTGTGCTAATCTGGATGAAGCAACACTAGAGGAACAAAAGATAAAGCTGACCGTCGGGGGCAATCCTATGCAGTTTGATGCTTGGCATCTCTTCAATGGCCCCCTCCCTGACCTATATCACCACATTGGACAAGTGATGCTACTTCGTCGGATTCTAGGTAATCCACTACCTGCCGGCGTCGAGCCTTTTTTCTGTAAAAAAATGGAAGCTTAATCGTCAATAACTCTTCAATCGAATTTAAACTATTATGGATCAATTTAGAGCTTTTCTCAACATCAAAGTAGGGGATGGAGAACTAGATCATTTTACTGCCCTTATCCCAGAATTCATTCAAATCGTAGAAGCAACAGAACCCGAAGTATTACAGTTCGAAGCATTTGTCCATCGCGATAAGCAAGAGATCATTTGGTTGGAAACTTATCAGCATGCAACTGCTGTAGATCAGCACTTGGCCAATCCTGCACTCAATGAACTTAAGGCTAAGATGATGCCGATGCAAGAAGGCATTAATGCGATGTATTTCATGGGTACGCCATCAGAACAAACTTTGCAGGGACTACATGCCTATGGTATTTCAGCAGGGGTGCTAGAGCCCTGGGAAGGGATGAATAGGTTAACTGAAGAGCGTCAAGCGGATAATGTACAAGTACTTAGCCTGGCCACTGTATCGGATATGGATGCTTTTAAAGATTACGCAGAGCGGCTAAGACATGAGGCTGCTAAGTATCCTGGCTTCCTTTTCCAACGAAGCTATAAGTTAAACGAAACACAGGTTGTGAACCAGGCAGAATGGGCCAGTGAAGAGGCCCTTTTATCCTGGTCTGCAAAATACAATGAGATCTTCGGTCATGAAATCTCAAGCTTGCTTAAGGATTTACAAATGTTCGGGGCTATGAACGAGCCTTCCGAAAAGTTGAAAGCAATCGTTCAGCAATGGAGCACGCAGGTTTTTACCAGAGTAGCCGGCTTCACACGTTACATCAATGCTACCGAGACTATAGCTTCATGAAGATAGGCTAGCCCAAAACAAAAATCCCGCACCTACTTAAAAGTGCGGGATTAGTCGGGTTTTAAAAAAATGCTTAAACGATGATCGCTATTTATCTTTCTTCTTATTTAGCTTCTTGTCGATGCCCATGATCTTGAGTTCCAGGTAATCTTCAGCAGTAAGGTTGTTCATGCCCATGCCCTTTATTTGGCGAATGAATTCGGCGCTGACACCATGAATCTTGAATTCGACTACTTCTTCTAGGTTGAGGTCTAGACCTTCTGCCTTGAGTGATTTGACGTAAGAGCTGGAGACGTTATGGACAGAGGCATCCATCAGGTCTTCCAAGGATTCATCCTTAAAGCCCATGTCTCTCATATCCTTGATAAAGCTAGTACTGACATTATGGATCTTGGCATCCAGTACTTCTTCCGCACTCAGGTTGCTAAACCCGGCATCTTTCAACTGCTTTACGTAGGCTGCTGACACCCCATGAATCTTCAGTTCTCCGAGCTCTTCTAAGGTGAGTTTAGTGAAACCTAAGGCTTTCATCTCGGCGGCGAAGGTCGGATTTACATTATGGATCTTAGCTTCTAAGACTTCCTCTGCCGTTAGATTCGTATAACCCGCTTCTTGTAGCATGGCCACAAATTTGGCACTGACATTATGGATTCGGAGGTCCATCAGCTCCTCCATGGATAAATTATCAAAACCTAATTTCCGCATCTCCTGGGCAAACTCGGGGGAGAGGTTGTGGATTTTAGCATCCGTGATTTCTTCAGCACTTAGGTTGGTGTAGCCCGCCTTTTGCATATCCGCTACAAAGCCAGCACTGATCCCGTGAATTTTCATATCCATCAACTCTTCCAGGGTAAGGTTGTCAAAGCCCAACTTTTTCATTTCCGTAGCAAATTGCGGAGAGAGGTTGTGGATTTTGGCATCGGTGATCTCTTCCGCGCTTAGGTTGGTATAACCCGCTTTTTTCAGTTGGTCTACATAATCTGCACTGACACCATGGATCTTCAGTCCTTCCAATTCCTCAAGCGTAAGCTCCTTAAAGCCTATCTCTTTCATGTCTGCCGCAAATTCGGTAGAGACATTATGGATCTTCGCATCTGTTACTTCCTCTGCACTTAGGTTGGTGTAGCCTGCTTTTTTCAGTTGTTCCACAAAGTCTTTGTCCACATTATGAATCTTTAATTCCAACAATTCGTCGAAGTCCAAGTCTTTGAAACCAAGCGACTTCATATCAGCAGCAAATTCAGCAGTAATATTGTGGATCTTCGCATCTTCGAATTCTTCGAGGCTAAGATTCTTGAAACCCAGTGCCTGGATCGAGCGAATGAAATCTGGACTAACATTATGTATACTCAGGTCAACCAACTGCCCTAGATCCAAATCCGTAAATCCTAGCTGCTTATAGCCGGCCATATTTTCTTTAAGGGTAGCCAGTTGGGGGAGGTGTCCGAGATCCTCTAGGTCGTCCTTGTATTTTGGTGTTAAGCCTTCTTGCTTTAGGTACGCCCAGTACTCCTGATCAATATTGGACAAGGTAAAACCAAACAGTACTTTATCTGATACCTCGTCATATCCTTCTTTCTTAATCAAAGAACGGAAAGACTCATTCGGGGTAAAGGTAAACCGGCCAAGCCCCTCTCCATCCTCAAACTTGCCCTTGAAATTGATGGTGCCAGCCGCTCTTTCTAAAGCGAAGGTCCCTTCTTGATCAATGGGAAGTTGGGGTAAATCGGAGGCCGCGTAGCATTTGGTCGTTACCCACCAGTTGTTTCGGCGGTGATCAGAAAGATCATATTTGATGCAAATCTCATCTCCTTCTATGGTAGCTGACCAAATTCCTTTGCCAGGGAATATCCGGTTTTCTTCCTCAGCAGTCTCCGCTAGTTTGTCGGCATTTTTTGCAGTAGCCAGGGTGGGGTTGAAAAAAACAGTCGATAGCCCAAACAAAGCTAGTACGCAGAGGTACTTCCAACTTGAGCTGAGCGATGATTTCTTAATGTTCATCATGCTGATGCGTTGTTTTAGGGTGGATTGATTATAGTTGTTGGAAGGCCCTAATGGGTGATAAGGTACAGCGACCTTCAACAAGTTCATTTGATAGGATTCCCGATCCACACCTTTGGCTAGCATCTGTTCATCCGTCAGAAACTCCAGATTGTCTTCTACTGTTTTGCGAAGCATCCAGGCAAAAGGATTAAACCACTGGATCACCACTAGAATTTCTGCTAATAGGATATCGAAGCTATGCCCTTGTTCCACGTGGGTCCGTTCGTGTTCTAAGATCTGACTGTAGGTATCCCAATCGTACAAAGTGGGATTGATGAAAATACAATTGGCAAAAGAGAAAGGAGCCTTGTCATTGTCTAATTCTACAATCCGAATCTTCCCATCCTGTATATGGGAACTGCGCAGGATCTGATAGAGAATGGATACCACCTGGATGAGCAGGTTGATTCCCATGATGACGACACCAACCAAATAGGTTAAAAACAGAATAGACCAAATGGATAAACTACTTTTCTTTTTAACAGTCGTGGGTGGGGTAGGGGTGGAGGGAAGTGCCTCCGTAGTCTCATTGATTTCTGTATTGGTATCCGGTATGTCAATATCTATAGATTGGATCGGGGTGCGCTCTACCAAGGCTACCGGTTTTTCAGCAGGTGGCGTAGCTGTCTTCCAAGACCAATTTGCTGGAATAGGAATAAGCGGTAGCAAGAAGGCAAATAGAATTGAGCCTACCAGTACCATCCGATTTAACTTAAAAAAGGTTTCCTTTTTTAAGAGCAAGCGGTAAGCTACGTACAATAGGCTGGTAAGTAGCGCGGTGTGTAAGAGATAGGGGATCATGCTTTTTTGTTTTTGATCATATTGATGATTTCTTCCAGGTCATCAGTGCTGATCTTTTCTTCCTTAGCGAAGTAAGTGACCATTTTTCGATAAGAGTTGTCGAAGTATTTGTCTAACACGTCCCCTAAAGCCTCCTTTTGATAGGTGTCTTTAGAGATGAGTGCATAAAACTGATGAGAGTTTCCGAACGACTTATGGTCCACAAATTGCTTCTTCTCAAGAATGCGTATAATAGTTGAGACCGTATTGTAGTGTGGTTTTGGTTCCGGGAAATGCTCGATAATCTCCTTCACAAAGGCCGGACCATGCTCCCAGAGTATCTGCATGATCTGCTCCTCACGTTTAGCTAATTTTTGCATGATGTTGGTATTTTGATACAAGTATATTACTAATTGATTAGTTTGTCAACTATTTAGTTAGTTTTTCTACTAATCGGTTAGTTTTTGTGGAAGAAGTCGATCTAATTCAAGGCCAGACTGAGATATTGATCGACAATCAGGTCTGCTATAGATTTTGTGTTTATCTTGCTAATGCAGCAAATAGCTTAGCCTCATTCATCATGAAGCCTCTACTTTCAGCCATCATCCAGGACGTATACCCGATTTCCAGGACTTCACAAAGCAAGATAGAAGAACAACTGGAAGTCCAGGAATTTCAAAAACATGACCTGATTTTTCGTAGCGGAGCCCCCAATTACAAAGAATACTTCATACTGTCCGGTGTTTGTAGAAGTTTCTTGCTGAATCCGCTTGGAGAAGAATCAACCTTATCTTTTTACACATCTAATACGGTCGTGGCCCCAAATATTTCCCGGGTTAGGACAGGACATTCCATCTTGAATTTACAGGCATTGACTCCCCTTACCGTGGCCTCAATCAACACGGTGGTGTTTAACGAGCTGCGATTGGGAAACTCCGAAATTCTAAATTTTGCACATACCGTTTTGCAGAATGAACTCCTAAAGAAGGTCGACAAGGAAATTGGCTTAGCCGCCCTCACAGCAAGTGATCGATTGGAGCAATTTCGCGAGGATTACCCCATGCTTGAAAATCTCATTCCTCATTCCTACATAGCGAGTTACCTTGGCATCACCAACATTTCATTGAGTCGCTTGAGAAGCCGGAAGGGTAACTAGTGCACTTGTTATCATTTGTTAATGCATACTAAGGTAGGTTGGACTAGTTTTGTATCATAGATCAATCTCAAAACCCTGATCATGTTAGCATCCAACCTATCACCAACTAAATCGTTTGAATTATCGACTCATAAATGGCTCAAGGCACCTGCCGCCTACTATTGCTTGCTCGATAAAGAGGGTATTATTCAGGAGCAGGCCAAAGGTACTTCTGCCATCAATGGAGGTCGTGCGATTGATGAAAAATCACAATTTCCGCTATTCAGTATTTCCAAAACCTTCACGGCGATTGCTGTTTTACAATTACAGGAGCAAGGAAAACTTAGCCTGGAGAGCAGTGCTTTTGACCTATTACCACAGTACAACTTCTTAGATGGAGTTTCAATCCGTCATCTTTTGTCGCATCAGTCTGGTTTGAACAATCCTATCCCCATTTCCTGGGTGCATTTGGTCGAAGAAGAGGAAGACTTTGATTATCAACGGTTCAGTTTTGAGATTTTAAGCACAAAAGCTAAACGCAAGTACGCACCTGCACAAAAGGCAGTCTATTCCAATCTCAATTATCTGCTGCTGGGAGAGATCGTTGAAAAACTAAGTGGCCATTCCTTCAAGCAATATATTCTTGAGCATGTCCTGGCGGGTAACCCTCATATTGACTTTAAATGGAATAATGAGCTGGCCGTAAGCGGGTACCATGAAGCTGGGATCAATGGCTGGATACTCGGCCTGCTTTTGGATCGGTCTAAGTTCACGGAGCCCAAAAGAAACAAGCTGATTCAGTTTCGAAAAAACTACCTGAATGGACCATCCTATGGGGGCTTGTTGGCTAGCCCACGGGGCCTGAATCTTCATTTGCAAGGACTCTTGCAAGGGAATGGAGTGCTTTCTGAGGCCTCTTGCAAACTCATGTTTACCGAGCAATCTCTAGGTTCAGGGAAGCCTTCCGGTCTTGCACTGGGTTGGTTTAAGGGTGCCTTAAAGGGACGAAGGTATTTGCATCATGCTGGCGGAGGTGGAGGGTTTTATTTAGAACTACGAGTTTACCCAGAGGCAGGACTCGCCAGTTATCTATTGACCAATAAATCGGGTTTTTCGGATCAACGTAGATTGGATGCGCTGGATGTACAATTTCTGTAAGAACACTTCCTTCATCGCCGAAACATTTACTTCAAATTGACGCATTGAGTTATGTATGATTATGATCGTTTCCTCGTTCAAAATGGAACAGTTTCATTGCACACTACTGTCTACCCTCGGGAAAATGCAGAGACTGTAGTGTTGCTCCACGGTGGCCCAGGAGTTCCTGATCCCATGTTCGAACTTGCAGCGGAATTGCATAGGGAATTCCAGGTAATTACCTTTGAGCAAAGGGGGACAGGGCTTTCTAGTAATCCTGATTCTTCTTACACGATAGAGGATTATATTTCGGATATTGATGCTATCGCCGCGCATTTTCAATTAGAGGACTTTCACCTTTTTGGACATTCCTGGGGAGGACTTTATGCACAGATCTATGCCGCTGAACGGCCCTCTCGCATTAAGAGTCTTTTTCTCTGTAGCCCTAGCTCTGGTACCAATGAGCTTTGGAAGCGTACCGAAAGAGAAGTCATGCACTTCAATAAGAAAATGGCTTCTAACTGGGAATGGATGAAAATGGGATGGTACTCACTTTTGGGTATGCTCGGTTCGGACCGAGCCTACCAAAAGGTATTCTTTTTAGTAATGAGTAATTACCACAAAGAATATCCGAACATTAACGTAAACGAAGAACAATTAAAATCCGTTAAAGCGGCACCAATTAATAAGACCAGAGCGAGTATTGTACGGTACAAGCCACTAGAAAAGATGAGTGCCCCGCCCTTTAAGGTTTGCCTTACATACGGAAGTCAGGATATCTATGGGGAAAGCCAACAATCTGTATCGGATCGCTATCCCAGCACCACCTCCATTATTATAGATGGATCAGGACATATCCCATGGTTGCATCAACCTTCAGCCTTTGGGAAAATCCTGCAAGAGTTTTATGCTTTAGGTCATTTTAGCTAGTTTTCGGATCCTTTAAACTTTGTACAGACTTGTCTGTTTTTATGAATGTGAAAAGTGAAACTCGTCATAAGATTATCAGGACTGCTTCAGATTTATTCTATGAAAAGGGATACAATTTGATTGGAATCAATGAAATCATTGAGGAGTCGGGCATTGCTAAAGCTACCTTGTATAGTCACTTTAGGTCGAAAGAAGAGCTACTGCTAGCCTATTTGGATGAGAAGGATCAAGAGCTACTCAAAAATATTAGGGCCTTTTGTTCTAGTAAATCTACTGGAGATGCGCAGTTAATCGCCGTCTTAGAGTTTTTGATCCCGTTTTTTGAACAGGAGGATTTCAATGGCTGCTGGTGTATACGTTCGATCGCCGAAGTGCCGCGCGAAAATGTCAAGGTGAGAACAAAGATCAAAAGCAATAAGCAAGCCTTTCGTCAGTTTGTGCTGGAGCTAGTCCAATCGAATAAACCTGAGCTAGGCGAAAGCCAACAGCAACAGCTTAGCAATCAGTTATACCTACTCTATGAGGGCGCTTTGATGGAAAGTCATTTGCAGGGAGCAGCTTGGCCGATTGAGACTTCGATAGGTCTTTTAAAAGACAAATTGCAGGGCAAGTAAAAAATTTTTGAACCAATAGACAGACTTGTCTGTTCGATAATCAAATAAGAAAAAATGAAGATTAAAGAAGTTTTGAAACGATGGCTTAGACTGGAAGGCGAATACCGAGAAGTGGATGAAGATCCAGTTGTTGCAAAGTCATCAATATTCCTTATTGGATCTCTATTCCATTCTATTTGCAAATAATTTTTTCTCAAATAAAGACAGACTTGTCTGTTCAAAAAGCTAAACAATGGCAAACTTCAATTCAAAAACAGCTCTAATTATCGGTGGAACCAGTGGTATTGGAAAAGCAACAGCAGAAGCCTTGCTAGATCAAGGTGCAACCGTCCATATTGTAGGCCGAAGCCCGCAGAAAATAGATGATCGGGCTAATCTCGTCAAACACAGAGTAGACATTACCAATCGAGAAGAAGTGGCCGCATTGATTGGTCAGATAGAAGGTTGGCAAGGATTGGATTATTTGGTGAATGCCTCTGGGATTTTCGGCCCTAAGCCTTTCCTTGAACATACCCCTGCTGATTATGATGCTTACTTGGATTTGAATAGAGGGTTCTTCTTTATCAGCCAGGCCGCTGCTAAAGTTATGCAACGGAGTGGAGGTGGTTCTATCGTCAATGTTGGTTCCATGTGGGCGAAGCAAGCGGTGAAGGCCACACCTTCTTCTGCTTACTCCATGCAGAAAGCGGGATTACACTCTTTAACACAGCACTTAGCTATGGAGTTGGCCGATCATAAGATTAGAGTAAATGCGGTCTCTCCTGCAGTAGTAGATACGCCTGTGTATCATGGTGTCTTTGGAGGTGAGGATGCGGCTAAGGAAGCTCTGGTTGGATTCAATAATTTCCATCCCATTGGCCGCAATGGAACGGCAGGCGATGTGGCCAAATCTATCCTCTTCCTATTGTCAGAAGATTCTACCTGGGTTACAGGAACCATTCTCGATGTCGATGGAGGCGTGATGGCCGGAAGAAACTAGCAATACCAATAATCTACGCTTGCTGAAAAAATCAATCATCCGGGGACTTAGCTAGTCTCCAACAAACTCAATAATCATGAAAAAGCAAGTAATATTCTTTCTTTTATCTATCCTTTATGCAACACAAAGCCTTGCTCAACTACCACAACCGGGCTTCGAATTTGATGCCTCAACTGCCTTGGTGATTACCGATCCGCAGATCGACTTTTTGAGTCCTGACGGGGTTACCTGGGGCGTCGTAGGCAAAAGCGTAGAGGCCAATAATACCGTGGATAACCTCGAGTCTTTATTCAAATGGGCGAAGGAAAATGATGTCCTGGTATTTGTATCGCCTCATTACTATTATCCGCACGATCATGGTTGGGAAATAGAAGGAGTGCTAGAGGCATTGATGCATAAGATTGGTATGTTTGATCGAAAAGATCCATTGTCCTTGGATGGTTTTGAAGGCTCGGGAGCGGATTGGATGCCCCAATACAAGAAATATATCGAAGGGGATAATGTAATCGTAGTCAATCCCCACAAAGTGTATGGTCCTGAGACAAACGACTTGGTTTTACAATTGCGAAAACGAAAGGTAGATAAGGTGATTTTGGCCGGTATGTCTGCCAATCTATGTACTGAATCGCATCTACGTGAATTTTTGGAGCAAGGCTTTGAGGTAGCAGTGGTCGGAGATGGCACGGCCGCAGCTGTTATTCCAGATGCGGGCTTAGACGGCTATACTGCTGCTATGACTAATTTCCGAATGATGGCCAGTCATGTTTTTACTACAGAGGAAGTAGTAAAGTTGAAGAGATTGAATCAATAGTGAAGAACTGAACCGTGAATGCAAGGTAGAAAGGAGTTCCTCCTGAATTTGAGGGGCTCCTTTCCCTTTTGGGTTTGGAGAATAAAGCGCTAACTTGCTTAGGCCAAAGAAACTGGCTTAAGACTATGGAGCCACTCTTCCAATTTCTACAACAGATCAGCCCATTGCAAGCTGCCACGCTAGAGGCATTGCGACCCTTGTTTCGACGAATTGAACTTCCTTCCCAAGATTTTTTCGCTAGATCCGGGGAGTACAGCAAGCAAATTGGCTTTTTGGAGACCGGGATTATGCGGGCTTTTTTCCTTAGTGAAGCGGGCAAGGAGTACAACAAGCAATTCTTTATGGCACCCACTTTAGTTGGAGCCTATACCTCTTTACTCACCGGACAACCCAACCAAGTAGCACAACAGGCCTTACAACCTTGCATTATCTGGGCGGCCTCCTTTGAAAAGGTCACCGCTTTATATGATCAATATCATGATTTGGAGCGTCTAGGGAGGAAGATTGCTGAGGCATACTTTTTGGAAAAGGAAAAGAAGGAAATAGAAATGGCCTTACTCGAGGCGGAACACCGCTATAAGATCATGCAGGAAGAATTCCCATTGCTAGAAGTACAAATCCCTCAATATCATATTGCCTCTTATCTTGGTATTACACCCACCCAATTAAGCCGTGTTCGCAAGAAGTTGGCAACTCGTTAATTTCTCTGCTAAGCATTTATCAACATATGTAAATGACTGTCGTGTTCTGCGCCACTAGTTTTGTGGTATTATTTACTAAAAACATCAGGACATGAACACCTTATATAAGATAGGCGGGAGTACCATAAGCATATTGGGTCTGTTTTTCATAATGATTCTCTCCAAAGGTTGTGCCATTCAACCCAACACCTGGGAACCTCCGATTAAACCGGCATTTGAGCAAGAGTTAACCCTAAATAACAAGCTCACAACAGCTGAATCAATTTCCTTAATGGGGTGGTATGGAGCAGAGGATTTCGCAGTCGATAAAAAGGGAAATATCTATTGTGGAGTACATGCTAAGCCCAATGACTTTTCATCAGGAGCCATCCTCAGGATTTCACCCACAGGAGAAGTGGAGGAGTATTTAAGAACCGAAGGCTGGATCACTGGAATGGAATTTGATCAAAGCGGGAATCTCATCGCTTTGCAGAATGGCGTCGGTCTGATTAAGATTACTCCAAATAAAGAGATCGAAACCCTAGCTTCATCCACTCCTGATGGCGCGCCCATCCTTATGGGAACGGGGCTACAGATTGGAAGAGAGGGGACAGTTTATTTCGCCAATATGTCGTCAGAGGATGTTAGCTCCACGAAAACATTCAATAAGCTGATCCTGGAATTGAAACCCAAGGGGGGAGTTTATGCTTATCATCCTGACCAAGAGCAATTACAGGTGATCTCCGAAGGACATTATTTTGCCAATGGGCTTGCCTTGGCTGAAGATGAATCTTACCTGCTGCTTTCCGAAACGACGAAATATAGAATTTTGAAGATTTGGTTGGATGCAGAAAAAGTAGGGGAGAAGGAGATCTTTATGGAAAACCTCCCCGGTTTTCCTAACAATTTGACTAGACGAGAAAATGGCAATTTCTGGGTTGGTTTTACCACCAAAAGAAATGATCAGTTGGACAAGATTCATACGAAGCGTGGCATGAAGAAATTCGTCTTTGGGTTACCTCGATTTGTACAACCAAAAGCTGAGAAGTTTGGAATGGTGCTGGAAGTTTCGGCGAAAGGCCAAATTGTAAAGGCTTTGTTCGACACGAATGGGCAGATTGTATCCGAGGCAGGTGCAATAGAAGAGGCGCACAATAGCCTTTATCTTGGAGGTGATGTGGTTTCAGCTGTTGCAAAGTATTCCTTGGAGTAAAGTTTTGCTCTTGTTAGCTGTTTTTTTCCCTGACTCTTTTGCTACCTTCAGCAGAGATATGAAAAGAATTATGATCATTGGTTGTGGAGGAGCGGGGAAGTCCACGCTAGCTCGAAAATTGGGGGGTATTCTGGAACTACCTTTGGTGCATTTGGACCAGGCCTTTTGGCGGCCCAAGTGGGTAGAGCGGGACAAACAGGAGTGGGAACAGATTGTTACTAGATTGGCGGATCAGGACCGGTGGATCCTGGATGGTAACTATGGTGGGACCATGGAGATTCGCTTGCAAAGAGCTGATACTGTGGTGTTTTTAGATCGATCTCGCTGGCTATGCGTTTATAGGGTATTGTTGCGCTTGTGGCAAACTAGGGGACGAACTCGGCCAGATATGGCGGAGGGCTGCATAGAACGCTTTAGCTTTCACTTTCTTCATTATGTCTTTTTCTACAATAAAACGCGACGTCCTGGTATTCTGAGAAAGCTAAATCAATTGTCTTCTAAACAGACTGTTTTCCGACTTCGCACGCAACGTGAAATTGATCACTTTATTGCTGCCCTATCAGGGGACAAGGATGGAAACAGTTGAGAATCAACGAAAAAAAAATTTATTCCATACAACTTTTCTGAATTTTGCGTCGTTCTTTCTAATAGATGCAGTGTGCAAAGTGTAAAAGTCTGTTGAATTTTGACAACGCCAGTTTTAACATTTCTCCTGAAATGCCTAGTCTCCCTATGTTCTGGCGTAAACAGTACCTACCTATAAAACCTACCCAAAGCGACGAACACTGCGATTCAGATTGGAATTCTATTGTTACATTAAATATTGTTATATGAGATCAAAGAAGAACTTTGACTACGGCAAGGGCAAATACTATTTTACCATCAAATCATCTCCGAATAATATCACGATTCACCGGAAAGAGAAAGAGGCGGCAGAAAGAACTTTTCTCCACTATCAAGCCATGGGTAAGGATATTGAGTGGCATGGATTGTGGGATGGCAAAAAATTTGTCGAAAACTCCCAACCTACCGCAGTAACATCTGCATAGTAGGTTTAATCTATAACAAAATCGAAAGCGGGCCCGGCAGTCTTAGCCAATTGCCCGCTTCCGATTTAGATCAATTACTCTTCTTTCTTTTCTGATCCTTTCTTCTGATTCTTCTTCACTTCTGCAGCAGCATCCATCACATCTTGAGTAGCTTTCTGTAATTCTTCCAGCTGTTTCTTGCGATGCTCTTTTCGCTTAGCCTCTTCGGCTTCTTCTTTAGCTTTAGCTGCTGCCGCTTCTTCCGCTTTTTCTTCTTCCGTTGGTGCTTTTTCCTCTACCACCGCCCCATCAAAAGGATCTTTGCTAAAGGTTAATCCTTTCTTGTCGGAGTCGATATAGATGGTATCACCTGCACTAAACTTACCGGAAAGGACTTCTTTAGATAATTCATTGATTACGTCTCTCTGCAGGACTCGCTTCATAGGACGAGCACCAAACTGAGGATCATAGCCGCGATCTGCTAAGAGATCCAGGGCTTTATCACTGATCTTTACGATGATCCCTTGCTTGGCCAACATCTTATCTACTTTTCGCATCAAGAGCTTCAAGATGGAATGAATCTCTTTGCGAGAAAGAGGAAGGAACATGATTTGTTCATCGATCCGGTTGAGAAATTCCGGTCTCAGGTTTTCCTTTAGATGGTCGAAAACCTCTTCCTTAGTAGTGTTGATGATTTCTGCTCTATGGTCATCTCCTAAGGCGTCCAAATCCTCAAAATTCTCTAGGATTGTTTCGGCACCCATATTGGAAGTCATGATGATCAACGTATTCTTAAAGTTGGCCACGCGCCCGCGATTATCCGTCAATCGTCCATCATCCAATACCTGTAAGAGTATATTGAAGGTATCAGGGTGAGCCTTTTCAATTTCGTCTAGTAGAATGATCGAATACGGTTTACGGCGTACTGCTTCCGTTAGCTGACCCCCTTCATCATAGCCTACATAACCTGGAGGTGCTCCCACCAATCGACTCACATTGTGCCGTTCTTGGTATTCACTCATGTCAATTCTAGTGATCGCCTTTTCGTCATCGAAAAGGACTTCGGCGAGGGCTTTTGCTAATTCAGTTTTACCGACACCTGTTGGTCCAAGAAAGATAAAGGACCCAATTGGTCTTCCAGCATCCTGCAAGCCGGCTCTACTACGGCGTACGGCATCTGAAACTGCACGCACGGCTTCATCTTGCCCGATCAAGCGCTTGTGTATCTCGTCTTCCAGACGCAGTAACTTGTCTTTCTCGCTCTGCATCATTTTGGCTACGGGAATCCCCGTCCAGCGAGATACGACTTCGCCTATGTCGTTGGAGGATACCTCTTCGTTCGTGAAGCGGTTTTCATCGGGTAGTTTATCCAATTTCTCCTCTGCAGCCTTAAGCATGGCTTGCTGCTTTTGGAGTTCTCCGTATCGAATTTTGGCTACTGTTTCAAAATCACTATTCCTTTCGGCGATTTCCGCCTCCATTTCTAATTCCTCGATTCGTTTTTTGACATTAGTCAAGGCATCAACGATTTCCTTTTCATTTTTCCAGCTAGCTCGTACAGAATCACGCTTTTCCTTAGCATTGGCGATCTGCTCCTTGATAGTCTTGAGTTGCTTCGAGTCTTTTTCTCGCTTGATAGCTTCTCTCTCAATCTCTAACTGGCGAACCTTTCGATCCCACTCATCCACTTCTTCTGGCACAGAATCCAACTCTAAACGTAGTTTTGCTGCTGCTTCATCAATTAAGTCAATGGCTTTATCTGGAAGGAATCGATCTGCGATATATCGATGAGCCAATTCCGCCGCTGCGATGAGCGCCTCGTCAAGGATTTCGATTTTGTGGTATACCTCATAGCGCTCTTGCAATCCACGTAGGATAGAAATGGTGTCTTCCACACTGGGCTCGCCTATGGTTACGGTCTGGAACCGTCTTACCAGGGCTTTGTCTTTTTCAAAATACTTTTGGTATTCATCTAGTGTGGTAGCACCAATGGTTCGCAGTTCCCCGCGAGCCAAGGCGGGCTTCAGGATGTTGGCGGCATCAATGGCTCCTTGGCCACCCCCCGCTCCGATCAAGGTATGGATCTCATCAATAAATAAGATGATCTCCCCTCCTGATTCAGTTACCTCTTTGATCAATCCTTTTAGGCGTTCTTCAAACTCGCCTTTATACTTAGCACCTGCCACCAAGCCGGCAATGTCAAGCGTGTATATCTTTTTAGACTTCAATTGTTCAGGCACGTCTCCCTTGACAATTCGCCAAGCGATACCTTCCACGATAGCTGTCTTACCAACACCGGGTTCTCCGATAAGGAGTGGGTTGTTTTTCTTCCTACGGGAAAGAATATGCAGCACACGCCGGATCTCCTCATCTCTACCAATGATCGGATCTAATTGACCGGATTCTGCCTTCTCATTTAAGTTGATGCCAAACTTACGTAGGGCGTTGTAACTTTCTTCGGCACTTTGGTCTGTGACTTTCCGGCCTTTCCTCAACTCTTCAATAGCATCAATAATGCCTTTCTCTGTCGCGCCTTGATCCTTCAACATCCTAGCGGCTTGGTCCGTCCCTTGAAGAATACCGAGAATGATTAGTTCTATGGAAATAAACTCATCGCCAAACTTACTCAAGGTTTTCTTAGCTCGACTTAAGGCGCGATTAGCATCATTCGTCAAGAACTGTTTTTCAGTTCCTTTTACTTTGGGGTAACCTTTGACGGCATCTTCCAGCTTTAATCGAAGGGCGCTCATGTTCACACCAACCTTCTGAAGCAGAAAGTTGGCCACATTTTCATCAATTTCGATGATCCCTTTCATTAGGTGAGTAGTGTCCACTTGCTGCTGATCCAAACCAGCAGCGATCTGCTGTGCTTTCAGAATGGCCTCTTGTGCTTTCGTAGTGAAATTATCGTAGGTCATTTATCGTATTTGGTTCTTATTGAAACTCCTTCTCTCACAATTGCTATGGTCGGTGTTCTAGCTGAAAGACTGACTCAAAGGCACAAAATTGTTAGAGAATTGATTAACATTTAAGCAATGCGCAACAATTTACTGATTGTATTTTTATTATGCTAAGCAATGCGGAAATAATCAGCTTACTGCTACGGCCTGCAATTACAAGAATTATTGTTGTTGTTGTGCTAGGGTTTGTAGAATGTGCTCCAGCTTAGTAACGACTGCTTGTCGTTCCAGTGATAAGGTGGCTTGCTGTTGATCCAGATAGTCAAAAATATGGATGGCTTGCTGCGCTTTTAAACGACTTTTATCGGCCAGCTGTTGCGAAAAGTAATACTCAGCTTCTCGGGAGAGTAAATGTGCCAGAAAGTCCAACTGTCCTTCGTGCAATTGTCTTTCTAGGGTGAGAAAGGGGAGCCAACGTTCTGGCGGCATTTCATCTAGTTCATCCGGCTGAAAGTGCAGGGTGCCGTGGTAGGCTTCACTTATGATCTCAATCTGCTGCTTTGGATCTTTTCCCATTAATCTCGCTAGTACCATCGCCAATTCTTTGGTCCAGCGGAGTATGTAATCTCTTTGAATCATTCCTATCTATGTATGGTGACAATATGCTAATTGTATACGTTTGAGCGAATAAAATTCGTTCAACTGCCCAAAAAAACAGATAATAGCTAGAAATTTAATACCTTAATTGAGTAACAAAACTAATAGCGATTTTAGAATGTCAGCAAGCTTAGCCACACGTAAAGCATGGTGTCAAATAGTAGTCCTTTGCCTTTTTCTGCCTTTCACCAGCTATGGGAATCGCTCCCTTCCGCTCCCATCCTATCGTTTTCAGTCGATTACGGTCAACGACAACCTGTCTCACAGTGATGTAAACTGCGTGGTACAAGATTCGCTCGGTTATATTTGGATCGGTACCAATAATGGTTTGAATCGCTTTGATGGGTATAGTGTAGAGACCTTCAAGTATAACCTGGAAGATCAACGCTCTATTCCAGGAAACCGAATCCAACACCTTTTGGTTGACCCTACAGGGCAAATTTGGGTAGCCATTCAGCATAAAGGTCTTTTCCGCTTTTATCCTAACGAAATGGAGTTTCGCAAAGTGCCGTTGCCTTTTCCCGAAATTATCTCCATGCAAATGGCACTTTCCGGAACAGGGGATATATGGGTGAATAAAAGGACGGAAGGGCTTTGTCGGATCTCCATCTGTCCTGATGGAGGCATCAAGTCCATAGATATATACGATCACGAAAAAATTGGCTTGAACCAAGGCGCTAGTAACTTGAACTTTTTGCAAAGGGGGACTAAGGGGGTCTATGTGATGGCGAATGACAATAGTCTTTATCATTTTGCTACAGAAGAAGAAGGATTTGCCCAGGTTCTATCAAGCAATAATTGGTTAAATGCTCGCCAATGGCAAGTGAATTCCTTCTTGGAAGATGGAGATGATTTTTGGATGGCTACCTCTCGGGGAGCACTGCGACTAAAGCCAAATGAAGAAAAGCAAACGTATGACAGCCATCTATTTGAAACCGATCAAACTTCTTATGATGTCAGTTTAATCTACAAAGACTTCGATGGGCAATTTTGGTTGGCTACTTCTTCCGGCTTGCGGATATTAAACCAAACTATAGAAGAAGAAGGGTCCTTCACCAGCGATGCTTTGGTCAGAGTTGATTTCACAGGTACCACTTTTCAAAGTAATAGGATCAGACATTTGTTCCAAGATCGCTTTGGAGTACTGTGGGTCGGGTCAACGGGGGGTGTCAATTATACCAGCCTGAAAAATAAGGCATTTCGGTATCTAAAATGCACGATGCCAGAAAAGACTCAGCAACGGAATATTGCCGCTGTCTACAAAGCAGATGATGGTAAAATATGGACTGGATCCAATAGTGGTTTATACGTTTTTGACCCTGTCTCTGGAAAAGAGACAGAATACAGACGTGAGCTAGCGGCAAGAGGGATACAGGGGCGTTACGTGGTATTTTTTCATAAGGATCATCGGGGAGATATTTGGCTGGGAATCAAAGGTGGAATGCTTACCCGTGTGCACCAAGAAGGAGATAATTTCCAATTTGAACACTGGCCAGTTGAAGGAAACAATGGCGTCAGATTAGGAGAGAATCTCATGCAAATGACTGAGGATGATCTTGGACGCCTTTGGATTACTACCCATCGCGATGGTTTATTTATCCTCGATCAAGATCGAAAAAATTACACCCATCTTCGACATGATCCTGCTGATCCTACCTCCTTGTCTTCAAATAACCTCACCGCTATTTATACGGACCCATTAGATGGCAGTATGTGGGTGTCCACGCGAGATGGAGGACTGAATCACCTGATTGCCGAGCAGGAGGGGGAGTGGCAATTTGAACACTATAGATACGATGCCGAAAACCCGCGTTCTCTTAGTAGCGATCATACTTGGCAGGTGCTTCGTACCCATGACAATCAGCTATGGGTAGCGACATTGGGCGGCGGACTGAATAAAGTCATTGAGGGTGAGCAGGTAGAATTTGAGCGATTTACCATGAGCGACGGCTTAACCGACAACGATGTCGAATGCTTAGCAGAGGATAATCAAGGCCATCTATGGCTATCTGGAATGGGACTGACGCGATTCAACCCCAAAGATGGCACCATTCAGTACTTTGACTATCAAGATGGTTTGCAAAGTAATTCTTTCAAAATTGGAGCAGTACACAAGGATGAGCAAGGCTGGCTATATTTTGGTGGGATCAATGGACTGAATTACTTTGATCCAGGATCGATAACAACGGATCCACTCGTACCAGAAGTATACATCACAGGATTACAGGTCAATAGTGAACCCATAGATGTAGGAGAAGAGGTGAAAGGGCGTACGCTTTTGGCAGAATCTCTGTTTAATCAGCCTTCGATCCGACTGAAAGCCAATGAAAATGATTTCACGATCCACTTTGTTGGGGTCCAGATGGCCTCAGCCTTAAAGAATCAATATCGGTTCAAGTTAGAGGGGCATAATGATGACTGGGTTGAGGTACGCTATCCAAACTTGAGTGCCACTTACTCCAATATAGCTCCAGGGGATTATACCTTCAGGCTTACGGCTAGCAATGGTGATGGAGTTTGGAATGAGAAGGAAGTTCAGTTGCCTGTTCATATAGCCAGCCCTTGGTATGCTACCCCCTTGGCTTTTGTGGTCTATGGGCTTTTAGGGATTCTGGGGCTGTTCTTGTTCAGACGAGTGACCGAAAAGCAACTAGGTTTACAGAACGAACTCATTCTGGCAGAAAAGGAGCAGGAGCTGAATCAATACAAACTCAATTTCTTTACCAATATCTCCCACGAACTTCGAAGTCCCTTGACCTTAATTCGTGGACCGCTGGAAGAGTTATTATTGCATACTAAGGTGCGCAAAGAGACGAAAGCCAAATTGCGGATCATGCAGAACAGCTCTAATCGACTGCTTAATTTGATGAACCAATTACTGGATTTCAGAAAGATTGAGACGGGCAACATGCGTCTGCAAGCGGCTGAGGGAAATTTTGTGAAGTTCTGCGAAGAGGTATTTTTGATCTTCAGTAAAAGTGCTTCAGAAAAGAATATCCAATTTCGATTTGAAACGCCCACTAAGACTATTCCTTTGACTTATGATCGAGATAAGATGGAGACGGTCTTGATGAATCTATTATCCAACGCTTATAAGTTCACGCAAGAGAATGGCTGCATAACCATTAGTTTGCGGGTTAGAGGACAAGAGGAGGGAGAAGCAGTTTTTGATGCACAGGGGCTCCTGGAGAACAATTACTTGTTGATCGAAGTAATAGATAGCGGCAGAGGAATGGATTCTGAAGAAATTGAGAAGGTTTTTAATCCCTACTATCAAGCTAAAAACCCGGATACATTGCACATTGCCGGTACGGGTATTGGCCTATCACTAGTGAAGGGTATGATAGACCTACATAAGGGGCAGGTGTCCGTCCAAAGTCTGCCCCATAAAGGAACTACTTTTTCCATCAAGCTACCTCTTGGCTCCAATCACCTGACTGGCGATCAAATCATTCCAAACTTTAGGAATTCCGAGTATTTAGGCCACTACTTGCCAGAAGAAAATCGACACTTGATTGCCAATAACCCAACCCAGGACCACTATCTCAAGGTGATCAGTGATAGAAGTAGAAAATACAAGGTCGCCATAGTGGAGGATAATTCAGCTTTACGCACCTACTTGCGACAAGTACTAGAAGAAGAATTCGTCGTGATGGAAGCGGTCAATGGTAAGGAAGCGCTACAGATGATCATGGAAGATCCACCAGATCTGATTGTGAGTGATGTGATGATGCCGGAAATGGATGGTATTCGTCTTTGCAAGGCCATTAAAGAAACGGAATTGATCGCGCACCTGCCAATTATACTCTTGACAGCTCGTACTTCTCGTGTTTACGAACTAGAAGGCCTAGGAATGGGAGCCGAAAGCTATATCACCAAGCCTTTCAATGCACAGATGCTGAAATCGCGGATCTATGCCATTCTTCAGAATAGACAGCATTTGAGGGAGTACTACCGAAAACAGCTATTCTTTGAGCCCGTGAAGGAGAACCAGTTGACGCCTGAGGAGAAATTGGTTCACCAAGCCATTGAATTGGTGGAAGCTCATTTAGAGGACGCGGACTTTAACGTTCAGCGGTTGGCAGAGATGCTACATCAAAGCCAATCCAGTTTGTACCGGAAGATCAAAGCGGTAACGGGTAAGTCTTTGGTGGAGTTCGTTAGGGATGTCCGCCTTCGCAAGGCAGCGGAAATGATTCGCACTGGTGATCTGACCATTACAGAGATAGCTTATAAGGTAGGATTTAGCAGTATAAAGTACTTCCGACAATGCTTTAAGAACCTTTACCATATGACCCCGTCTGCCTTTGGGCAACTCAAGGAAGTGCCCCAGCAAAATAATGGTCTCACACAATCCATTCGCTCCATCGGGGGCTAGATATTGATTTTTCATTTTTTCTATTCCCAACTAGGCCTTTCCAATTCTCTTTGGAAAGGCCTAGCCTCTTTATGCCGAATAATTACCCCCTATTTTACCGATTATTCCCCCCTGCTGGCCTGCATTTGAGCTAATTTCATCATATCAACTCAGGATTACTCGGTATTTATTTTACACTTTAAAGTTTAATTATGATTAACCAACTAAAAAGCTTAAGGGCAGCGTGCTTTGTGGTTTGTCTTCTGCTTAGCAGTGGCCTCATAGCGCAGCAATCCGTCTCCGGTACAGTGACGGATACGGATGGCACGCCTTTAATTGGCGTAAATATTTTGGAAGAAGGCACTAGTAATGGTACAGTAACGGATATTGATGGTAAGTATCAGATCACAGTTAGTCAGGACGCTAATCTGGTCTTCAGTTACACCGGCTACCAGAATCAAGCTATCTCAGTAGATAGTAGAAGCAGTATTGATCTCGTCATGGAGGTTGGAGCAATACTCGATGAAGTAGTAGTAGTAGGATATGGACAGGAAAAGAAATCTACCCTGACGGGAGCTGTAGCGTCTATTGACAACGAACAGCTAACCCAAGTCCCCGTTGCCAACTCTGCCAACCTGTTAGCGGGTAGGGTGCCAGGGGTAATGACTCGACAAAACTCGGGCTTGCCAGGATCGGAAAACACTCAAATCCGTATTAGAGGGTATGCGGGTTCTCCTCTGATTCTCGTGGATGGTATTCAGACCTCTTTCGATCGGGTTGATCCGAATGACATTGAAACCATCACCGTATTGAAAGATGCGGCAGCGGCGGTTTATGGAGCCCGTGCAGGTAATGGGGTGATTCTGGTAACCACCAAGAGAGGAAAGAGTGGTCCAGCAAAGATTACCTATAACGGTAGCTACACCTCTATGTCGGCTTCTCGATTATTCCAGCAAGTAAATACGGACCAGTACATCGAATTGGTTAGAGAGTCAGATCTACTGGATGGAGCGGGCCTTGACGCCACTTTTACCGATGAGGATGTGCAGCGTTTTGGAAATAGAGAACCTGGCTACGAGGGAGGCGATTGGGTGAATGGCTTGATCAAGAACAATGCACCCATGCATCAGCACAACCTCAGCGTATCCGGTGGTACGGATAACATCCGATATTTCACTTCCTTTGGATATGTAGATCAGGAAAGTTATTTCCGATCTAGAGATTATGATTACGGCAGATATAATGCAAGAACGAATATCGATGCCAAGATTGACAATAATCTTAGTTTCAACCTCGATCTCTCTTATCGATTTGAAAAGACGGAAAGAGCCGCCAACAATATAGAAGGCATGATGACAGAACTGGCAACAACAGAGCCTGTCTTCCCTACTTCTTTACCTGATCCTTCTATAGGGGAAGCCTTTTCTGGCTTTTCACAAAGAAATCCAATCTCCTCTAGTAAAAGAGATGTAGCTGGTTTCTGGGACAGAGACGAAGACGTTATCATCGGTCGATTGGGACTAAAGTATGATGCGCCATTCTTACCAGGACTTGCAGCGAGAGCAGAGGTAGGTTTGACGAGATACAATCGAGCGATAAAAAGTTTTGCTAAGCCCACCGATTTGTACGAATATCAGCCAGCAACAGACACCTATCTTTTGCAGGCCACCCAGCGTGTGGTTTCTCGAGTGTCAGACAATCAATTCAGAAGAACACAATTGTATCCTTTAGTATCCTTGACGTATGATCGATCTTTTGGGAGTCACAATGTTAAAGTGCTAGGTTTGTACGAGCAGATTACTAGAGAATTTAGCACATTTGGTGCGTCCAGGATAGACTTGTTGTCTCTTGCTATCCCGGAATTATTCATTGGATCTCAAAATAATCAAACGAATAGTGGATCATCTGGATCTGATATTGGAAGAAAGAGTTATGTAGGGCGTGTTAATTATACTTTCCAGGACAAATACCTTTTTGAGGCGACTTTTAGAGCGGATGGTAATGTACTGTTCTCGCCAGATACGAGATGGGGGTACTTCCCTAGTTTCTCCGCTGGATGGGTACTATCCGAGGAGCCATTTCTCAATATTGGCAACGGAGGACCACTGGACTTCTTGAAGTTGAGGGCCTCTTATTCTCAACTGGGAGACGATACAGCTAATGGTTTGAACGGTTTTGATTACCTGACAGGCTATGAGTTGCGGAACCCCATTATTTTGGGAGATAATGTGGCAGAGCCTACCATCAGAACCAGAGGTTTGACTAACCAGCTTTTGACTTGGGAGGAAATGACGGTATACAACTTAGGCATAGAAGCTAGATTTTGGAATGGTAAACTATCATTAGAAACAGAGATTTTCTACAGAAAGCGTGAAGGAATTATTGCGCAGAATATCGAAGCGGTACCTTCTACCTTTGGTGCGGATCTACCGGTGGTAAATATCAATAGTCAGGAAAATAGAGGGATAGAAATATCTGCCGTTTACCAAGAACGTTTTGGTGACTTTAGATTAGAATTAGCACCTAACTTTTCCTTGGCACAAGCAAGATGGATTGACGTAAGAAGCCAAGAGGCCTTTGAAGATCCTGATCAAAAACGATTGTTTGGATTAGATGGCCAAAGAGTTAATCGATTTGTGGGATATTTATCTGATGGAATCTTCATGTCCCAAGCAGAAATCGATAATCACCCTGTAGTACAAGATGACAACGAGAATTCTACCTTACGCCCCGGAGATATTCGATATATAGACCGAGATGGTGATGGACAAATCACCTTTAGAGACCAGGATGAGATTGGCTTTGCTACGGGTATACCAGAAATGGTGTATGGAATGAACGTTGGACTGCAATACAAGAATTTTAGGTTGAGTGCTTTGGTCCAAGGAGCCTCCAACTTTGCTATTAATATCAGCGGTTCCGCCAGGACAATGTTTAGCAACCAGTCTATTCCTTTGACTTATCAATATGATCTAAGATGGCAGCCGGATTTGAATAATCCCACCGAAAACATTAACCCTGATGCGGCCCTTCCTGCCGCTACGCAGTCGCCTAGTTTCAATAACTCTCGTACTTCGGACTTTTGGCACAGAAACGTCACTTACTTTCGCTTGAAGAACCTCAATCTTTCTTATTCCTTCCCATCCAGCCTTTTGAGTAAGTCGGATATTGATCAGGCAGAAATTTATGTGGCTGGTGAGAATTTGCTGTTGCTGACGAATCTAGGGATTTACAAGAACTCCTTTGACCCAGAATATCAGCCCGGTTCTCCAACTCGCAGATTGCCGATTACCAAATCACTTGCCGTTGGAGTGAGAATTACCTTATAATTAAAAATAGAAACAACTCTTAGATATGAAAAAGTATTTATTTGTTCTATTCGGATTGTGTATGACCTTCTCTTGTGAGGATCCGTTTGAGTTAACTCCGACTGACATTATCTCAGATGCCTTTGTATTTGAAGATGAGGGATTGGCCGATGCCTTCGTGAGCGACTTATACAATCGAGTACAGTTCCATATGACCTCAGGTGGAACTAACATCAATATGGGTTTTATCAATTCCTGGGGAGGTGAACACAGAAACTTTGCTCCTTGGCAAGCTGCTTTTGGGCAGGTCACCAATACGCCTTACGATGAAAATGGAGCTCGTTTACTAGATTATTGGCCGTACAATAACATCAGAGAATGCAATGTATTCATTGAGAATATAGCCAAGTCAGCCTCTCTTGGAGCTGACTACATTGCTCAAAGAACAGCAGAGGTGCGATTTATTCGCGCTTGGGAATATTTCGAGATGGCAAAGCGCTTCGGTGGTGTACCAATTGTTACCAAAGCTTTGGGAATAGATGCAACGGAGGAAGAACTGTTTGTTGCTAGAAATTCTGAGAAGGAGGTCTATGACTTCATTGGATCGGAGATGGATGAAATTTCCAAGATTTTACCAGAAGGTACTGATGAGCTAGGCCGGGCTACTAAGTGGGCCGCTTTAGCGTTGAAGAGTCGAGCCATGTTGTATGCAGCTAGTGTAGCTCGTAACGGAACAGAGCAACTGAACGGATTGCTGGGCTTCCCAGCGAGTGATGCCAATGGCTACTATCAACAATCTTTGGCGGCGTCCAAAGAAATCATGGATAATGGGCCTTTCAGCCTCTATAGAAAAAATTCAGACAAGGTTCAGAACTTGATCGATCTTTTCTTGGATGAAGGGGATAACCCAGAGTCCATTTTTGTGGTGAAATATGATTTTGAAGCTGGAAAGAATCATGCATTTGATGTGACAGGAACACCTGCTGGATTCGGGTTCTCCTGGAATTCCAACTATCCAGTTTACCTGGAAACGATGGAGAAATTTGATTTCATAGATGGTGCTTCCGGTAAAATGGATCCTGCCATGTATGATGGTCAAACACCTCTTGATCCCGCTAGATTCTTTGGTGAAAGGGACCCGAGATTTAGAGCTTGGATCTTCTATCCAGAAACGATTTTCAAAGGTCTACCGGTTTACTTCCATACCAGTACGGTCTATACGGATCCGGCTGATGGTCAGCGTAAGACTTCTACTAAGCAACCTGGTTTCAGAATCCCTGGATCTGACGGATTTCCTGGAGCAGGACATGCTAGACATGGTTACGCTGGGGGTAATAACCCAACCGGTCTACTTCGTCGTAAGCATATCAATCCTTCAACTCCAGATGGAACTCGTTCCAGTACGGACTGGATCATTATCCGCTTGGCAGAGATCATGTTGAACTATGTGGAAGCAGCCTATTACTTAGGCGATCCTAATGGTGATATGGCTGATATTCTCAACAACCAGATCAGAGATCGTGCGGGCATGCCAGCGCTGACGGCAGAACAAATCACGGAAGATAAGATTCGTCAAGAAAGACAAGTAGAATTGGCTTTCGAAGAGCATGTATTCTGGGATCTGAGAAGATGGAGAATTGCAGTAGAAGAGTTGGATAACAGAGCTCGTCATAAGACGACTTGGATTAAGGATTTTGATACTGGGATGTATTTCTTGAGTAAGGAACACGGAGATAAAGGAAGAGTGCGCTTACATCCTGAAAGAAACTACTATTATGCATTGGGCTTAGGCCGGATTGCAGATAATCCAAAGTTGGTAGAAAATCCTGGATATTAATAGGATGAAATTGAAAGCTGAAGAGCTGCGCGGCTAAAGGGTTTTGAGTTTGGTGTTCCGCTAACAGCTTTTCGGCTTTCCATTTCAGCTTGTCGCCCGCCTATGTCATTATTTGGAAAGAAGTATTTGGTGCGCCAGCAATGGCTCTTGGCAGCCGTAATCGTTTTATTGCTGCTTTGGGTCATTTACCTATTGATTATCTGATCGCGTATACTGAAGTTGTCTAAAGTTTTGTGTTGAGATGAATTATGAGGGGTTGATCTTGAAGACGAAGCTCCTTTTGACTTTCGTACATGGAGTGTACGGGAGGAGAAATAGCTGAAGTATTCGAGATCAAGGACTTGT
>CAJXPD010000030.1 GCA_913057785.1 uncultured Lewinella sp.
GCATTTGGGCTCCTTTGAATGAATCGCAACTTGCATTAATTAATTCCCGATGGGTCCGGCGCGTTACAGCAATTTCGGAAATTTGATATTGCTGTTTTATTTAATACTATAACATAGAATCAAAGGCAGTGAGTTCCATTTACTGGCAGAAAATAGTTGTACCCTTCATAACTGGATCTAAGTTTCTACCGGAGCAATGTACTCCAATCGATGTTTCCTATACCAACTTTCAATACAAAAAGCTCCTCTTGTCCACTTTTCTGATAAGCCGCTTTCACCTGCTGATAAGTCTGATTCGCCTCTAAACCCGTTACAGGTTGGCCTAGGGCATTTCTCGGGTTTATGATCGTTAGTGCTGCTGGTTGAACTAGCGGCATGAGATCCGGGAGATCATAGTCTTGTAGCATACCAGGAATAACCTCATAGGCAAAAGTGGGCGCATAGCTCCGAGTTTCCAACAGCCTTTGCAGGCTCACTAGCGGTTCTTTCAGGATGAGATGAGTAAAATCCTGGCGAAGGGCGGCAAGATGAAGGGCAGGGGTACAAAGCGCGTGATCTGCCAGAAGAATGAGTTCCTTTCCTTTTGGATGAATACTCAGTTGTATGTGATCCAATACATGCACAAGATCCTCAACCCACAAACTGGTCAGACTTTTGCCGACTAGGCTATTACCCAAGATTAGATTATAGTCAATGCCATCAATGTAGGAATCCCCGGTAAAAGTAGATTTCAATTCACCTATATTGAGCAGGTCGGGTGCGATGACTTGGTAGCCTGCCTGTACCAGCCGTTCCACTTCTCCGCCAGCAGCTAGTGCCGCTTCTTTCCCCTCACTATTAAGATATAATATGAGTGGTTGTGGATTCTCGGAAGGATTGTGGATATGAAGAAATGGTATTGGGTATCGCTCATCTGAGCACTCAAGAAAGTATTTTTCAATCACGAGATTTTCTCTTCTTATCCGACCGGTAAAGACTGCTTCAGTCTCTGCTTTTGGAGGGGTGAGATTCAATTTTCCCTGGATAGTTAACCGTAATAGTTTTTCGTTCTTAGGGCTCTTTTGGTAGGTTTGAAATTGTTCTTGGTTAACATCAAAAACGGTTTTGCTTCCCATTGCCGTCACGACTTGCCCCGTTTCAGTAATCCTAAGCTCTTCTTCTGCAAATAACTCCATCGGATGATCGGTGGGATCACCAGGCAATCGGAGATGCTTTTGAAAGAAGGCATACATAGCTTCGCGATTAGACTTAGTCGATTGATGCCCAGCGTCATCTTCGGTCCAATGAAACTGATCTCCTGCTTCGAACAAGCCATAAACTCCCTTTACTTCAGCAATTGTTTCTCTTGCTCCTTGAATACTGAAGATATCTCGCGTAGTCGTCAGCATCAGTGTTGGCCTTGGGGCCCTGACAGTCAAAAGATCGGCATGTTCTAGGCCTCTCCGGATCCCGCCCAGGAAGTTCTGCTCCGCATCTTGGGGTCCGTTGGATTGCCAGAGGCGGCGAAAACTCGTGATGTAATTCTCTGGGGCTGCGGCCATGATGCGGGAATCGAAGGCAGCTATGTAAGCAGACTGCGTCCCACCTCCAGATCGGCCGGTAATGCCAATGCGAGAGGAATCTACTTCTGGCCGACTGATCAAATAGTCTACTGCTCGAATACCATCATGGATCATATAGCGAGCGATGGAAGACCCCGTGAGCAAAGCTTGGATACCGGCATAAGAATGCTCATTGGTGGGCCCTCCCCGATTGGGCTGCCCCGTAGCATCCAGATACTGGTAGCGTTCACCTTGACCGATAGGATCAAAGGCTAAAACGACAAATCCTTTTTGTACCAGATTTAGAATGACTCCCTGGTAAGTCGGGCTTCGGAAGGCCTGCCCGGCATGCCCAGAACAATAGATCACTGCTGGTGCAGGTTCTTGTCGAACTTTTGGGATGAATAAGCAAGCGGTAACATAATACCCAGGCAAAGACTGATACAATAGTTTTTCCACCGTGAAAGACTTCCGGTCTAATCTCCCGACAATTTGCGGTCTAAGTGGCGTTTTCTCCGGTAAGCCTCCAATACTAGCTAAAAACTGCTCCTTTAGCGTTTCGATGCGCTGAAGCATAGCTTCCTGCGTATTGCATTTTCGTACTGTTTCTGCTCGTTGGTCCAGATATTGATCGGCTAGTTGATGAACATGTCGATACCAAGCGTGATTCAAGTTTTGGTACTTCATCCAACTCCCCACTCTACCCTGATAGCTATCAAAGACCTTCAGGGATTCCGTTTGCGAGGAGACCAAAACTGGTAAGATTAGCATACTACCTAATAGTAGCGGCCAGCTAAGCGCAGAGCTTCTTTTCATTTCATTGAGCAATTTTATCCACGAATTATCAGAGCGAGCTAAGGTTTCATAATACTTTTAAAGTTACTATCTAATTCTCATTTCAGCTTAAGGATGGCGCAACTAGCCAGCATGCTCACAAGGATATCGAAAAGACGCAATACCAGGCTTTCTAATCCTATTTTTCATTTTTTATCGATCAAAGGGTAAGAATTATCGCAATTACTTGATATCAAGTAAAAGAAACACGCATTTTATCGTCAAGCTACTTTTGAGCTAGTAATTCAAAAGCGGCATAACCCAAACCCTTACAATTTGAAAATTACCAACCTTATGCTAAGCTGTTGCCTGCTTTTTATGGCGGTCCAGCTGCATTCCCAACCCTTAGAAGCTGAAGTCAAGAAAATTACGGAGTTTAGAAGTTCTTTGCCACTCAGCAGTGAGCTTCGCCTGAGAGTTTTCATCGATGCCCCAGGTAGATATGTTGACGGTCAAAAGATTAAGATTAGGGAGGCTTTAGGCATCGATGAAAACGGAGATTCACTCCAATTACTTCATTCCAACTGGGGATACTATGCTTCTCCAACCAGTATCAACCTAAAGATGGAATTGCCCGCGCGCTCGGTGAGACGGCTTAAGCAGATCAAAGGGAAAGGAAGCGTATTTAAACCAGATAAGGAAGAAACAAATATCCAGATAAAGAACTTCTTATCACGCCCCAATCAAAACCTCCTTACACCTGCAGCCCATCAACTTAAGGTCGCAGTAGTGCAAAACATCAAGCAAGATTCTTTTTTCGAAGCTTTAGGTATGGCTTATGAAAAGTCTCTACGGGAAGCTTATCCCAATATTTCTCGAAAAGAGCTGGATGCCCACTTCGAGATGATCAAGTTATCGAAAGAACGAAGCATGAGCGACGATCCAATCATTCACATCATCTCTGACGATCGGGATGGGAATATCTTGAGCATGAACATCTTGGATTCATCCGGTCAAGATGTGGTCGTCAGTGGAGTGATATTGCGTTGTCCCATGGATAAAGCCTTATCCAAGCTCTTGCATCTAAGAGATCAAGATTTCCAACATCTCACCCTTCGAACGTTGACCCTAAAAGACCGGCCATCCACAGATTGGTCGCTGGAAATACAGTACGTCGACCCCACATTGGTAACGGAATATGACTTCGCTGTATTCAACATTATTCTACCTTAACTCATCACCGTAAACATGAAAATGAACTTCAGTTCCCTACTTCTACTACTTATCTGCTGCTCGACGCTATCAGCACAGGATTTCAGCGCCAAGATCGAAAGCATTAGCGAGTTTCGCTCTTCAGATCCAGGGGAAACTGCCTTAGACATCTATCTGCATTACGATGGTCTTGATATCAATGAATATACCTTGTTCAAAGTGATCCCCAGCTTGGCTATCGACGACCTCGGTAATCGACTTTCAGCTGCAGGAAAACCAGACTTTCTACGACCGTCGATATCTCATGCCAAATTGGAAGGACCTATGCGTGATGCCTCCAGCTTACAACAAGTAGTTATGCAAATTCAGTGCTTTAATCCCAGTATTGAAAATGGAGCTATTGTCCGTATTCCCAACTTCTATGACAAGCGGGGCGCGAACCTATTGGCTCCCTACCACGAGTATCAGGATCTGAATTTTGTAGTGATAGATAGCATCGGCACCAAGGCTGAGATAGCAGCACTCATGGGGAAAGATACCCTGCCAGACTATATGGGTAGTGAATTTAAGCCAAGACCTGATCAAGATTGGTATGCTACTTACCTACTTTTTGAGGACCCAGAGGGACAAATCATGAAAATTGATATCCTGGATGCAGCAGGAAACCCGGTGGAACATATCAATTGGGATCGGCTGTCCTATGGTAAGGTGGTGCAGCAAAGAAGGATATATTTTCAAACCCCTATTCAAAAGGATTGGACCTTGCAGTTAGTATTGGAGAATGAAAAAGCGCTATCCGAACAGACCGTTGAATTTGTTGACGTGAAGTTGCATTAGTTAAAAGCGAAAAGATGGAGATAAGGGATATTTATCGCTTTTAAAACCAATTCAATTAGCCTGATTGAAGTTTAAATGGAGTTGTGCCTCTTACTAAACCAAGTAGCACAACTCCATAAATTAGATAGTTTGCCTACTTCTCCCCTCTACCCAACATAGCACCTACTACTCCCCCCATCAGGGCAAAAACGATGGTTTGTAAAACAATTTCAACCACAGTACCCGTCAAACTAGACACATTGGTACTACCGAAACTAATCAATTCGTTCCCCAGGCTAATCAGGCCGCCTAAAATCAAGCCTGCTTTGGCTCCGCCGGCAAAGGTGCTGATATTGGCCCACCGACCAAAAATGATAGCAAAAAGCCATCCGAAGGCGAGATGTCCTATGATCAATGGAATCCATCCAAACTCCTCAGGGCTCTTCATCACGCCACTAGCCGAGCCATTTAGTGTATCGCCGAATCGAGGCAGTGTAAAACCGAAAATCATGCTGCCAATCAATAAAAGAGACATTGCGCCAGCTACGCCTGCTAGAATAATTTTGTTGTTAGTCATTTTTGTTTGTGTTATGAATAAGAATTGCGCTGTATAGATTCTCACAGCCTTGACAATGCGAATATGCAGGCTTGGGGCTCCACTTAGTTATTCAATAGCGTGCAAAGCTTTGTCCTCGGGTTGTAGAGGTACGAAAAGGTTTTGCTATTCGTTGTACGAAGCAAAGGAATGAAAACGCAAAGAATAGATAATCAACTATTTGTGAGTTGTGCTAGGCGGGTGGCCATATTTGGCTTGAAAACTCTTGGAAAAGTGAGCGAGGTTCTTGTATCCAACTTCAAAAGCTACTTCGGAGACGTTTTGATCGGTGGTTTGTAGGAGCTCCTTAGCCCGATTGAGGCGATAATCGCGGATAAAAGCCGAGGGAGAAATGCCAATTAGCGCGCGCATTTTTCGGAATAGTTGTGAGCGGCTCATGCCAATTTTTTGACACAGTTGGGGTAACGCAAAATCCTCATCCTGATAGTGCTTAGCAACTACTTCTTTGACCTTTTGTAAAAATGCATTTTCAATTTGTACTCCATCTACTCCTAACTCTTTTGCCTTGGGTTGACCTAAAAACTTGTTCGAGAAATGGGCCATCATTCGCTGCTGTCGTTCCATCAGCATTTCCAGTCGAACGAGTAGCTCTTCCTTGTCGAATGGTTTGATCAAGTAGACGTCAGCTCCTCGCTTTAAGCCGGCGAGTTTTGAGGGATGATCGGCTTTAGCAGTGAGTAAAATAATGGGAATGTGGCTGGTACGTTCATCATTCTTCAATGTATCACAAACTTCATAGCCGTCTTTCTCCGGCATCATCACATCGCTAATAATCAGGTCAGGAACTTGCTGCAAAGCCTTTTCAACCCCAATCTTCCCATTGTATGCCACTTGTACCTGATACTGCTCAGCCAAACAGCTTTTCAAGTAGATAACCACGTCCCGATTATCTTCAATGATCAGGACCTGTGGCAAATCCTGCTGTTGTGTGCCAAGCACTGGCACCTCTTCAGATGTTGTAGTAAGGATGGGATCTTGCACCGGTGCAGCGGGCCCCTCGATAATTTCAGCCTTCGTATGTATGGGTAAGCTGACCAGAAATCGAGTGCCTTTCCCCTCTTCACTTTCCACCCTTATCTCTCCCCCCATCAACCTGACTAGTTCCCTGGTATGCGCCAATCCAATGCCAGTGCCCTCCCCTACCCGAGTAGTCGAATTATCCACTTGATAAAAGCGATCAAACACATGGGGTAAGTCCTTTGCTGAAATCCCAATTCCGGTATCTTCCACCCCAATCTGTAGCCATTGCCCTCGTACCATCAATTTAACCTGCACATCTCCATCGGGAGGGGTGAATTTGAGCGCATTGGAAATCAAATTGGTCAGTACTTGCTGTATTTGCACTGGATCATAATCCATCATCAAAGACTCCTGATTGGAGAAAAAGCGGAGCGATAAATTCTTGCTGTTGGCGTAAGTCTGGAAAGACTCCGTTACATAGCTCAAAAAAGGCACGATATCGCCCTGTTTGAGTTCCAATTGGAAGGACTGATCTTCCAACTTGGATAAGTCCAGCAGCTGGTTCACTAGGCGAAGTAGATTTTTACCATTGTTTTCGATCAATCGAGTCCCGTTATCCAAATACTTCGTCGGCTGGTTACGAATTTGCTGGACCATGCCCAAAATGATAGTCAATGGTGTCCGGAATTCATGGGTTAGGTTGGTGTAAAGTCGACTCTTGAAGGCATCAAGTTCCTTAAAGCGCTTTGCTTCTTCCGCTTTGAGGTTTAGTTCATTTTGTAACAGTAATCGCTTCTTGAGGTATTGATAGATCCCGTAGGCAGCTAGTAGTACCAATATTGCATAAACGAGATAGGCCCAACCCGTTTCCCACCAAGGCGGCAAGACAGTTACCATAACCGCGAGCTGATTGCGGTGCCATTGTCCGTCGCTGTCGCGAGCTTTTACCCGGAAGGTGTAGTCCCCAGCAGGCAGACTACTGAAGCGGGTAAAATTGAATTGTGAGGGGGTGGACCAGCTATCCTCATAACCTTCCATTTGATAACTATAATACACCTCTTCTGGGCTCCGATAATCCGTCAGCGCATACTCAAAGGTGAAAGAACGCTTCCAATAATTCAGTTCTACTTTCGGATCTCTGTCAAAACCATAATATTTCACGGTAGTGTCGTTCTGTACATCTACAAACTCTAGAGACGACAGCACCATTTGAGCCTCCTCATTTCGACTGCGATATTCCTCCATTATTTCTTGTGGAAAAAAGGCATTGATGCCTCGTAATCCACCAAAGAACATGCGCCCATTCTTTGCCTTGAAAAAGGACAGCCTATTGAATTCATTATGGGTAAGACCATCCTCTTCAAAGAAGTTGATAAAGGACTGTTTTGCAATATGAAAACGCGAAAGACCATTGTTGGTACTCAACCAGATACACGAATCCCCTTCCATCAATAGGCCTGATACAAAGTTATTGGGCAGGCCATCCTTTTCTGTAAAGTGATGGGTTTGTTGGGTGAGGGGATTAAAATGGAGTAATCCAAGATCTGTAGCCAGCCAGACGGCTCCTTCCGCATCTTCCTCTATGGCTAGAATACGAGAAACCGGAAGCTTCCAATCCGTAGCATCAAACCAACGCTGTTCCTTGGTCCGAGGATTATACCGTAATAAGCTGGCTTTATGACCGATCCATACATATTCACTATTTGGCCCAGCGTACATCGCTTCAGTGAGATAAACTATCTTATGAGGCAACTCCAATTCTTTTACCCAAAGCAGCGTATCTTGGAGGGTATCCAGGTAAAACAACTCATTCAGATGCACCCACCAGAGTGTTCCTTCTTTATCCCTACTAAATATCCCAGCTTCCGCTACATCTGAAGTGGAACCAGCAACTGCTTCTTGAACGCCTGTTTCTGTATGCAGCAGCTGTCCATTGTTTAACCATACTTTTTCTCCAGCGTAATCTAAACCCCAAGGAAATGGGTAGGAATCATCGGTAAAGAGGGCCAGTTCTTCTTTTGTATCTGGATCCAATTTTGCGATACCGCGATAGAAACTAGCATAAATGTGCCCTTCTTCATCTTCTGTCAGTCCCCGGAAGCTGCAAAAACCATTGCAAACCACTCTACGGCTGGAAAAATAATGATCAAAAGCTACGGTCTGCAGTGTTGCTTTAATCAAACCCAGCGAGGTAAGAATCCAAGAATTACCCGTATTATCTGTTTCCACATATACGATTCTATCAAGTTCGGGAATAAGTTCTTCAATATCTGACTGAAAGACATAGAGGGTATCTTGGGTTACATCATAATAGGACAAATTCTTACGTACACCAATAGCCCAAAAATTGCCTGTCCCATCTTCTTTGACACCCGTTACCCATAATTCTTCCTCCTTCGCTAAAAAGCGATTAATCGGATGAGACTCCAGTGTCCCTGCCTTCAGATCCAACAAATAAATTCTATTCCCTTTCGGGGTTCCAACCACTACATACGCGTTCTTTGGCTGGAACAGCAAAGTTCTAACGTTACAGCCTGGACAATCCTTCAACTGAACGACTTTCCTTTTCTTCCCCTGTCCTTCTTTAATCTCGAAGATTTTGTCATGGGTACCTACGTAGGGAGTACCCTTCTCATCAAATGCCATGGTTATGCCTACAGAAGGGCTTTCGATATCACGAAATTTGGTAAGGGTGAATTGACCGTTGGCAAAGCGCCAAACGTCCACAAGCTTACTATTGTTTCTATAGTGTATAAATAGACAGTTGTCCCCGATAACTTCTAGGAAATGAAACCTCTCCAAATTTGCTGCTACCTCCTCTGGATACGGATAGGCTGTCCATTCATCATGTTCCGGGTTAACTATATAAAACTCGCTTTCACTCGAGATGGCAAGCAAGGAATCTTGGTAGGAACTTAGTCCAAGAAAACGTTTCCCACTGAACGAAAACTGATTTTCAGACAACGGATAACGCACAAAATTTCTACCATCAAAACGGTGTAACTTATAGTCATTGAGCAGCCAAAGAAACCCTTTATTATCCTGAGTAAGATTGGCAGTGAAGTTCCCCGATAGGCCATCGGAGCTATTATAGTAAGTAAAGCTTGCTTTCTGAGTCTTAGCTCCAAAGCAGCAAAGAAATACGAGACCAATAGTGACTAGCAGCTTCCACATTTTACCTAGGGCGTTTATCGGCTGGGGTAGCAGAAAACCAATCATAAAGGTAAACTAAAGATGGGAAAGTGTTTTGAGTGTTTACAGGATGTTCCAACTTACATTGGTGGGACAATCCACTAGATTGTTCCAAGGCATCGAACGTTTTCTTAATCTCCCTTTTATAGTTTTGGTGAAGAAGACCCCTGCTGTAATAACTCTGTTGCTAGTCATCTATGTTTGTGTTTTGATTATCCTCTGGGCAAGATAGAAGGAAACGCTGTCAGAGGCTGGGACTTATTCACATACTTATACACGAAAAAATAGAATCAGGAAAGACAATGCACAATACAAATGATTCAAAATCAAATATTTACCACTCACCCCTCCAATTTATCTGTTCAAAATAAAACCAGGTTTCTACCCCACAAAGAGTATCTATAATCCTGGGAGTCGATACATTCTAAAGGATCTACATGCGTCGGCTATATGCAAGAAGGCCAAGCCCTCGGCTGTTTTTTTGTGAAACTATTGATTATGGTGATGATGAAGAAAACTTCTGCCTAATTGGATTAGATGGGCAGCGGTGAGATTTACGCTCTTCGGAAAGCCTGAGTTAGTGCCTCTTCTTTTCCCGCATAAATTCGAAACAAACGAGTAAAACCCACTCTGTCAAAAGATTGCTTGACCTTTCTCTCCATAGAACACAACACCAAGGTACCTTTCCGACTATTCACATGATTCACAGCAGATAGCAGGCTACGAAGACCCGCCGTAGATATATTTTCCAAGCCCGAGAAATCGACCAGGATTTGGTTTTCCTGATTGGCAACTAACTCATTGACATGCTGTTGGAACTGAATATAGTTGTGGATATCTAGTCTCCCTTTGAGGTTCAAGGTAACGATCTGGTTGAGTTTAGTTCTGCGGATTTCCATGGGTGGTGTCTTGTTTTATACAAAACTAACCACCAGGAGAATACGGCCGGTGGAGCATTGTCTCAAATTGGTGGAGCATTGTTGCTATAGCTCTGAATAGCCGCCAATATCTCCTCTTTCTGCTCCAAAACGGCCTCCTTACCAATGTCAATTAACTCATCAATATTAGAAGGGTCCGCATAAGAAAATGGCTTAGTGAACTCCGGACTGATGATAATGATCTCATAGTGATGCAAGTTCACCGCCATAGCCAATTGACTTTTGGTAAGGGCTTCGGTGTAGATCCGATTGATGTTGTAAAAGCCATCCAGGAAGCTTCTGGGATTAGGCATGATCTGTTCGTTAAAGATCATGGCAATGATGATATCCGTTTTGCTCACAATCGCCTCCGTGATGGGCAAAGGTTCGGAGAATGCACCGTCTACCAACCATCTGTCCTCCATGTAAATCGGCGCCAACAAGGGATACATCGCCGCAGAGGCATAAACGCCCTCGGCTAATGATCCCTTTTCCAACAAGAAACCCTCACCGGTTTGGATATCGGTAGTCTGCAGCTTCATCTCAATGGGCAAATCTTCAATTCGCCTATCCTTGAAGACAGCCTGGCAGGTTTCCAAAGCCATATCATTCTTCAGCAAGCCTCGAGATAGATCAAATCTCCCTCCTGGCATTTTGGCAATACTCAAGAGCGCTCGATAATCAAAATTTGAAAAACCTTCTGCTTCCAAAAAGTCTTTGGTGATGGCTTTCATTTCATCAGGCTGATAGCCCATGTTGTACATAGAAGCAAAGATGCTACCTCCACTGCATCCCAACAAGAGATCAATGGAGATATTCTCCTGCAAGAGAAAATCAAATAAGGCAATAGAGGCAATTGGCCTAAGCCCGCCACTTCCCAGCACCACGCTGATTTTAGGTAACTGAAGATTGTTTGAGTCTTGCATATCAGTAGCTCGCTGTAGAAATCCTTGGCCAGCCAAAGTTCGGAAATCGGAAACTTATTCAGGAAATCTTTTTTACATTTAAAGCAAATTTAGACCTCAAGCCTCAAATTCTTTTCCGATGGATCGTCGAATAGCCATTATTGGCGCTGGCCCTGCCGGTCTCACCGCGGCACTGGAACTTAAGAAAAGAGGATTTCATAATGTTACGATTTTCGGAAAATTTTCGGATGCCCAATTAAGAACTATGCAGGTAGATGGCATCGCATTCGATGTGGCGGCCTGCTTATTGCACTTTGGCTATCAGAGTACGGTTATACCCTTAGTTCGTAAAATGGGTCTAACTGTAAATTACATTGATACGCCCGCCGACATTGTAGATCGCCGCTTGCGTCCGATCAAGAAAAGCACCAGTCAGGTCGTTGAAATTTATCTAAATATCCTGTACTATCTCTTTTTCTTTGTGGGTTGGTTATTGCTTCATCGCACCCGTTGGAGGAAAGCCTATAGTAGTTCGATGGAGGCCTTTCTGAAGCGTCGAGGTCTATCTACACTGGCTGAATCATTTGCGATGGGGCCTGGAGGAATCGCCCAGGGGTATGGCTTTCTTGATGAAGTCACCGCCTATCACGCCATGCGTTGGTTTAGACCACGGCTTTTCCTCACACCCCTACTTTCTAAGTATAAATTGGGAGTGGCTACCATTTCGGAAGGATACGAGACGCTCTTCACAGCAATTATTGAGCAGTTCCAATGCACTGAAAGGAACATTAAGTCTGTCCGACCTAGTCTGGGCAAGATTGAATTAATCGATGAGGAGGACAATAGATTGGTGTTTGATGAAGTGATCATCGCTTGTCCGTTGGACCGAATTCAATTTCCGCATCGCTATCTCTTCAACGAGGAATCTATTGATGAATCTTATATTTTCTCCTATCTATTTACCTCAGCTATCGTGCCGCCTTTTGCCGACCGCGCCTACTTGGATGAATACATCCGTACAAAGCAGAAAAATAAAGCCTTGGTGATTCGCACTGGGGGCCAGACAAATTCTGGAGATTATCTGTACTGGGCAGTGGGGTACAAGACGAAAGACATTACGAAAGAGGAGCTCCAGGACAAAATCGAGGATCAATTAATTGAAGAATGTGGTTTGCCCATTAAGCAACTCCACTTCTTTGAGTTTTTCCGTTATAATTTGCGATTTTCCAGTTCGGCCGTTCGTCGGGGTTTACCGCAGCAGTTAGAGAGCTTGCAAGGACATCAAAAGATATGGTATTCTGGCGGTTTGGTATCACACTGGGATATTAGTTCGATTTATGAGCACAATAGAAGAATCATTAATAAACTTCATTTCCGGAACCGGCCTAAGAGTTTATTTTCGGCGCTGAATTATCTAATTCATGCTGTCTTAAGCTGGCTACGATTACTATAGGAAACGACAAGATTTCATGGCGTATAGTCTACACCGAAAGCAATCTGTAGGAGTTATTGGCGCTGGCCTGAGTGGGATAGCGGCTGCTATCCGTTTGCAGGAAAAGGGCTATCGTGTCCAACTATTTGAACGCGAAGCCCAAGTCGGTGGAAAGTGTTTGACCCACGATTTGCTACACGGCGATCAGGTTTATCCAATAGACATGGGAGCAACGGTAGTGGCTCTAAGCTTCCAAAAGGTGCTAAGTCTCGCCAAGGAAGTTGATGCGCCCATGAGTATTCCTAATCCTTACAAAATCATTGATAAAAACGGTCTAATAAGCAGTCTCCGAGAATATTACTGGCGGGGCGGAAGAAAGTTAGATCTGATACATCAATTCCTCACCTATCTCTTTCAAGTACGATCTTTTCATAAGAACTACGTTACTAAAACCGGTTATAGAGCAAAAATACCTTACCTCTATCGGATGCCCTTTGCCCAATATTGCCACGAAAGAGGATTGAGCGACATCCTCCCCTGGTTTGACTTACCTGTGGCCGCCTGGGGTTACAAAACACCAGAAGACTTACCGACTTGGTATGTGATGGGAGAAGTGGATGTTTTGGGTCTTATCGGGCTCTTTATGACGATACTCAAAGGGAAGTCGCAATTTGTAAAAACCTTCAGTCATGGCTATGGTCAGCTAGCTGCAGAATTAGCAGCGCATTACGATCTGGACATCCAACTAAATGATGCCGTGACGGCTATCCGGCGCGATTCGGAGGGAGTAGAGATCGAGTCTCGTTCGGGGAAAGCGTATTTCGATTTCGTTATCCTGTCCAACCCACAATTGGTTTCTATTCTAGCCGACCCTAGCCCTGCAGAAAGAACCTTCTTCGATGATCTACAATTTGCACCCTACGCAAATGTACTGTGTCGTTTGAGCAAGCCGATTGACGCGAAGTTATTGGTGGAACCGAATTTACGGCAGCAATCTAGAATCCGAATGATTGCTGCACCCTATGAAAATGTACCCCTGGTCGTCTGCTATCTGAGTATTGAAAAAAATAGCGACGCCTATTCCGTGGAAGCCATTGTAGAACGGGATTTGGCGCTACTAGGAATTGAATTAGAAGAAATCCATAAAACTCGAATCTGGAACAATTACTTCCCCCATTTCTCCAGTTTTAATGGATATGAAGCGCTCCTCGCGGCGCAAGGCGAAAACCGCACCCTATACGTTGGCGCCATCAATCAATTCGAATTCACCGAGGCTAGTGTTTCGACGGCTATCCATTTAGTGGACAAACATTTCCCCGATCTTCACTCCCTATCGAGTAAGTATTTTTCTTGGCTTCACAATCTGCAGTATTGGTTTAAATAATCCCATCCTCTACCTTCCCCTCTTTCAACGATCTACGCCGAGATTGATCAAATAGGCAATCAAATCCTTCAATTCATCTCTATGCAACCCCTGTGTCAAGCCAGGAGGCATGAGTGAGACGGAGCTGACATCTAGCTTCGCTATTTCTTCTGCTGGAATTTCGATGATCTCGTTATTGGTTTGTCGGATTAAGGTGGAATTATTGGTCTTACGATGCAATAGGCCGCTGACGATTTCGCCATTGGTTCGAGTCAATTGCACCGTCTCATAGCCTTGCTTGATATCAGCATTCGGGTTCAAAATGGATTCCAAGATAGAATTGGGCGTCATGTAAGATCCGACCGTACTCAAATCCGGTCCAATCAAGCCACCGCTGCCATTGATCTTGTGACAGCTGGCACAAAGTAGTTCCTGTTGTCGATAAATCGCCCGGCCCCGATATGGGTTCTCCACTTCAAGAGCCTCGGCAATCAGCTGCTCCTTATCGGCCTTCGACAATTCTAAGCCAATGGCTTTGATCCCGCCTGCTTCCCGAACCGTTTCTTCTAAATCGAATAGATTGAGTCCAGAAGTTTGTACCACTTTCAATCCTGCACTCGCATTGGCCTCTGGAATCGTTTTGCCAGACAAAGCTTTCTGTAAAATTTCAGGACCATCATCCTGCCTGCGAAAAGTCACAAATAGTAACTCCGCCAAATCCGGTTCTTTCAACTCCTGTAACCAACGTACGGCATTGTCTACAGCCCCTTCAGTATCCTCCTCTACCCAGACGGCACTAGCCGCTGTTCGCACCTCAGGAGCAGTGGCCGACTGCGCCCATTCTTGAACTTGAGGAAGTTGTTCCATGGCGATCAAAGCACGGCAAGCGGCCACCTTTTCGTCCACCTCTTCTGCTTTCTGAACCGTATTTGAAACGAGATCAGCATATTGATTAGCCTTCCATCTTCTCGCCAGTTGCAGACCCGCCAATCTAGTTCTCTGATTTTCATTCCTCAAGAGCGACTCCAAGATGCCCAAATTATCCGGTACTGCGTCATTGGCCGCCGGTGCATTGGCCAATGCCCTAAGCAATCGAACATTGGTTTCTGTTGCTGCTTTTTGTAACACTTTAGCTCGGGCATCCGCATCGCCAATCTTGGCCAGCAGTAGCCAGGCCTTCTTCGTCAAATTACTATCTAAGTTCGGCTGCTCCAATAGCTCCAGGATGGGTGATACTACACGTGGATCTTCAATCGCCGTAAGTGCATACAACTGTTGATCCTTATCTCCATCAAACAATTGCTGAGCTTGTGCCATAGCAGGGAGCCAGGCTTCCTTCAAAGTATTAATCGTCAATTGTAAAGCAAATTCAAGATTCTCATCCATCGGCTTATTTAGTACCCGCATGGCCAATGCCGGAGCGGAATTCCCTCCCATTTGTCGTAAGGCATGGAGTGCCTCTAGGCGCACCTGGGGATGGTCATCCTCAATTAGCTTTGTCAACATCGGCAAATAGTCCGCTTGCCGCTGATAATGCCCCAGCAAACGAACAGCAGCAGCTCTTTCGCTTGGATTGCTAGCTTGCAAGGATGCCCGCAACAAGGGCTCGTCATAGTGATTCAAGGCGGCCAACAACCAGAGTCCTTCTAGGCGATGGCGGGCAGCAGTTGGACTAGCCGGAAGTCTCTTTATCCAATCCATTACCAGGTCAGGGCTTCTCTTCCGTTCCACGAAGGCTCGGTTAGCCTGCAATCTGGTAAATTGTTCCGGTGATTTCAGGTAGTTGAGGAGGGCCGCTGGGGCAAGTTCCTGCATGTTGGTGGTGGGTAAAAGCGGGCTGCCTTTTTTGGTCAACCTCCACACCCGGCCATGCTTCTTATCGCGAATTGGATGATGGAAATCCACCTCTCCATGATCAATAATGGGATTATACCAGTCGACAATGTATAAGGCGCCATCTGGCCCAATCTTGGTGTCGATTGGGCGATAGGATCGATGGTCTGATCGCAGCACTGTCTGCACCTCTTCTGAGGTATACCCACTTTCGTCCGTCTTCAGCTGATAGCGCACGGTTCGATTGGCTCTAAAGTCATTGGTAATGATACTTCCTTGCCAATCCGCTGGAAAATGGCGACTGTAGATGACTTCAGCTCCCGTATTTTTGGGCGTATTGCGATTGAGGCCGGGCAACACCCGTGGCGCGCCGACAGCCGTGGCATGCGCGGACTCTGGGAAGATGTAATTGATCCCCGAAGAGCCTGCGCCATCCGTTGCAAAAGCTTGGCCCCATTGATCAAAGGCTTGGCCCCAGGGGTTGATCAAGCCTCGGGTAAAGACATTCAGACGCTCGCTTTCAGGCCGAAAAGTCCAGGTGCCGGAGCCATTCAGCACTCTTGGCCCATAAGGGGTGTCCACGAAGGAGTTGATGTAAATGGATTGGGTAAAATACAGATCACCCCACGGCGCCCAGCGTAGGCCATGGATCATGTGATGTACATCCGCATTGCCAAAGCCATCATAAACCACTCGGCGCTCGTCCGCTACATCATCTCCATCCGTATCCGCCAAAAATAGCAGCTGCGTAGTAGCCGTAACATAAGCTCCTCCCGGAACCGGCATAACCGAATGCGGGATCAATAAGTTCTCAGCGAAAACGGTATGCTTATCTGCCACACCATCCTGATCGGTATCTTCCAAGATGATGATTTTGTCGTTGGGCTCGCGGCCAGGTACGATATGTGGGTAGGTGCTACTGGTGGCCACCCATGCCCGTCCTTTCGTATCCCAATTGATACTAATCGGATTGGCAATCATGGGGTCAGCAGCGAAAAGGCTGATTTCATAGCCCTCAGCGATATGAAAGGCGGCTAACTCCGCCTGGATATCTGGATCGGGCACAAAAGTCGGCACTTCGTCTTCCGGGTAATCTTTGGGGGATTTCCAGGGTTGGATTAATTCTATTTCAACATCATAAGTACGCTCAACAAACAAGCGGCTAATTTCTCTCTCCTTTTCCTCCACTAGCCGATTTAGATCATCCATTTCATAAGCCAAATGCCCCATTTCGTGCCGTCTAAACAAATAGATATAGGCCTCATTTAAGGGTCTAAGTCGGTATCGATGGAGCCTGTTTTTTTCTTTTATGGTATTCACTAACCTAGCATGCTGCAAGGAATCCGCAATCAAATTGATCAAGGATATGGTGTCCTGACTGTTGGCGGCCAATTGCCCATTGATATATATCGCTACAGGTTCTTTGGAGATAATCTGCCCTCCGTACTGGAATTGATCCGGTGTTAGATTGAAGCTTACTCCTCGAACTGTGGCTACCCACTCCGTGATTTGGCAGTTTTGTGCCTGGAGGACAGCTGCCTGCGAGTCTATGGTGATCGAAAACCTGTCTACTTGTTCTATCGCTAGATTCTGTAGTAGAATGTCACTCAATTTCTCATACCCCTGTTTATGCAATTGCATCCCATTGACCGTATACACCTGTTTACTGGGATCTTGAATGAGTTCCTCATACAGATCGATCACGGTATATCCTCGATCAGCGGCTTGTTGTTTAATAAAACTACTAGCCTTCCCTAGCCAATCATTTCGCTTTTGGCATTCTTCTGTGGCGGAAAATGCCACTTCATGCCTGGGCGGTGTCAAGAGAATCACCTTCGTCTTTTGTTCGGCAACGAAGTCTAGCAGGCGAGTGTAGCCACTCGTAAAGAGGTCAAAGTCTTCCTCATTTTCTGCGAAGGCAGCCTCTCCCCCATATCCAATCACCAGCGTAGTAGGAGCCGCTTCTTCAATATGCTGCATCAGCACTTTAGAACCAAAGCCCTTTTCCGCAGAAGGGGGTTGCCAGGATCTCGTATTTTGGGCCGAGCCAAATTGCGAACGAGCCAATCCGTACACGTCATCCGCTGGCCAGCCAATATTTCGAAAGCTAAGGGGCTGATCCGAGAAGTAGGTAGTCAGTGCTGTTTCAAAGAAAGCATGATCCTCCATGCCAGAGATCAAGGAGCCGCCTACGAGCACGATTCGTTCTACATCTTTACTACTAAGAATGGACTGTTTGTCCGCATTTTGTTGACAGCCATACACCAAGCTGATCAACAGCAGACCAAAGAGGAGGTTGTTTTTCATTTTGTTTTGCTATTTATTGCCGAGTTCTATGTTCGAGCAAAACAAATATAGTTTTCCTTTTCCGACAATTAGGGGGTTCTGTCCTTTAGATTGTGAAATTGAATAATTGATGTCTTTTCCAGTGCGCGACCTGTGGGAGTTGGCGCTCCTATCTATTTGACAAGCAAGGCATACCGACACGCCATCTTTATCATCCCCATCACTCTAGGGGTGCAACTTTCACGCGGATTTAAAGTCTTTCCGAAGTGTAAGAACGTGTTTAAGAATTGCTTTAGGAGGCAGTTGGAGACAAATTTCGTTCTGTGTGAGGCATTTTTTACAGTCGGACCTGTCTCGCTGGCGCAGCCAGGCAGGTGCGGGCAATCCGGCGAAAAAAATAACGAAGCACAGGAGGACATTTGCCCCAAATGGACCTTATTGTAATTCTTAAACACGTTCTAAGACTTTTGCCCAACTTTAATCCATCCACATGCTGACTAACTTCCTCACTATCATTTGGCGTAACCTCACTAGGCATAGTTTCTATTCTTTTCTAACCATTTCTGGCTTAGCCATAGGTATCGCAGCAGGATTCCTGATCCTGCAATACGTTTACTTCGAGACGAGCTACGATACATTTTTTGAAAACAAAGATGATATATACCGAGTACAGCTCAACCGATACAATAAAGGCGAGTTGACCACCCAATGGGCTGCTGGATGCGCCGGTGCTGGCCTAGCGATGAAAGAAGATTTTCCGGAGGTCGTAGATTTTGTGAATATGACCAAGAGCAATGCGCAAATCAGCTACCAAAAAAACTACTTCAAGCTAGACTATGCTTACTATGCAGGACAAAGCTTCTTTGATGTTTTCTCTGTACCCCTCCTCCGAGGAATAGACACCTTGGTATTGAAAGAACCTTTTAAGGTGGTGCTATCCGAGTCGATGGCTCAGAAGATTTTTGGAGCGGAAGACCCAGTTGGTAAGGTGATTAAAATGAATGATGAGACAGATTTTGAGGTGACAGGTATTTTCCAAGACCTGCCCGAACGTTCCCATATGAAGCTGGACCTGCTTTACTCTTTCGAAAGTTTTGTGAATTTTACCAGTGAAGAATCGAGGACAGCTTGGCAATGGGACGGTTTCTTGAATTATGTGCAGTTGCATCCCGGCACCGATCCGGAAGCCCTACAAGCCAAATTCCCTGCATTCATAGAGAAAAGAGCTGGAGAGGAACTTAGACAGTACGATGCAGGTATGGAATTCACCTTGCAGCCGCTGAGCAAAATCCACTTAACCTCAGACTATCGCGGAGAAATTAAGCCCACCGGAGATCAAAGAGCCACCTACTTCCTATTAATCATCGGTCTATTTGTGCTATTAATTGCTTGGGTCAACTATATCAACCTAACGACTGCCCATTCGCTCAAACGTGCCAGAGAGGTAGGAATTCGCAAAGTACTAGGCAGCTACAAAAATCAATTGATGCGGCAATTTCTTGTCGAGTCTTCTCTGATGAATCTCATTGCCTTTACTTTAGCCGGCTTATTCATCCTACTCGCCTTCCCCTCTTTTAATGAATTTCTAGGGCGGGAGACAGCCTACTCTTGGCCTGATTCTTCCTTCTTCTGGCTGGGACTGATTGGCATATTCATCGGGGGTACACTCTTATCAGGATTTTACCCCGCTGTCATCCTATCAAACTTCCGGCCCGTAACGGTTTTGAAAGGGCAATTTTCTCAAAGCGCCAAAGGTAACCTTCTCCGCAAGGGCTTGGTCACTTTCCAGTTCTTGGCTTCTATCTTCTTGATTACTGGTACTTATGTAGTCTACCAGCAGTTGAACTATCTACAGTCACAGGACTTAGGGGTTAATATCAATCAAACTCTGGTGGTGAACACGCCATCTTTTTCTAGCGATTCCGTTTTAGTAAGCAGAGACGATATTTTTAAGGACAAATTGAGCAGTGAATCCTTTGTAGAAGAGCTAACCAATTCCACTGCCGTCCCAGGTCGTACTCCTCCCTGGAATGCCGGAGGTATTCGTCTGCTCAGACAAACAGAAGCAGAAAGCAATCAATACCGGGTACTCGGAGGAGACGATATTTTTGTTGACTTCTACGGTTTGGAAATGGTGGCGGGGAGGAAGTTTGATCAAGGCTTTGGGCAAGAGGAGAATAGTGTCCTGTTTAATGAAGTCGCTGCCAAACAGATCGGTTTTAATGACCCCGAGGAGCTAATCAATGAGCAGATCAACTTCTGGGGAGATACCATGACTGTCGTAGGGGTGGTAAAGAACTACCGGCAGGAATCACCGAAGCAGGCTTATGATGCGCTAATCTTCCGATACTTCCCAAATCCTTCGGGTTTCTATTCGATAAAATTGAACAGTCCGAATATTCATCAATCCATTGAAAAAATTCGTTCGCACTGGATGGCTGCCTTTGATAACAAACCCTTCGAATACTTTTTCCTCGATGATTATTACGGAGAACAGTACAAAGCGGAGTCCAACTTCGGGTCCATATTTGCCTTGTTCGCAGGATTGGCCATCTTAGTCGCTTGTTTAGGCTTATTCGGATTGGCGTCCTATGTAACTAAGCTAAGGACCAAAGAGGTGAGTGTGCGAAAGGTGTTAGGTGCCTCTATGCAAAATCTTTGGGTACTGCTTACTTTCGACTTTCTGAAATGGGTAGGCTTAGCCATACTGCTCGCCATCCCACTGAATTGGCTGGTCATGAATAACTGGTTAGAAAATTTTGCGAGCCGAATTAGCTTGTCCTGGTGGATATTCTTTATCCCGGCTTTAGTGCTATTGGCGATTGCTACTATGACCGTATCTTATTTCACCCTTCGTACGGCAAATCTAAATCCAGCGCATACCTTGAAGGATGAGTAAGAGCTAGATGATCGGGGCGTCGACCAATCGTTTACAGCAGAGATAGAGAAAGGAGACAAAAGGAGTTGAAAAGGGTTAAACCCTAAGGTAGCAACTTCCTTTTGTTTCCTTTCGATTCCTAAAGCTGAGTTTGATAAATCAGTTCTCCATTTTCTTGACGATCTCCAGTGTATCCGGGTCAACCCCCTTTTTGCCTGATTCTTTTTCCCCTTCCAGGGCCACCTTAAAACGTATAGCTTTTAGCCCTTGCACCCCCTGCAGCTGTCCCAATTGAAGATATTCTGGAGCACCCTTGAGATATCCAAGGGCTTCGAGGTATTCAATATATCGAGCATACTCTACCCGCTCTTTTTCCATGGTATAGATGACGGCAATATGCCCAGGCTGGGTGATTCTTTCCTTTGTCCCTTCGATCACCGCTTTATCAATCCGCTTCTTCATAATTTCATAGCGCACATTATAAGCACCATCCACATCAAACTGTTTTTCTTCCATGCGGAAACGGATATTGACCGGAGAACTGTGCACAAGAATCAGTTGTGTCACCAGCAGCGGAACTTCCATTCTCGATTTAAGATCATCCAATTTCCTGGCAATCTGACAGCATGAAATCAGCTGCTGCAAGCGCAAATTCCGAAGATAGATCGGGTCGTATACCTGATCTTTTACTAAGGCTGGGCCGATGTACATATTGTACTCTACCCCATCCGTTTGGTATTTTTCAAAGTAATGCGGGAAGACTTTTTGCAACTGCTCTTGCTCCCTCGTCAGATGGCCAGAGATGACTTCATTGATCGTTTTCAAACTTGATTCATAGGCCTTCCTTTTATTGTACAGCAATTCCTTTCCAGATTGAGTCTGTTTCATGAAAGGCTCCAAAAGGGATTTCAAGGAAGGATAGGACTGTTCTAAATGGCGAAAGAGCGGATTAACCTCATTGAGGATGAATTCAATAGTAGAGGATTCATCTCCAGGGCTCATTCCTTTTTGAATCTGCTGAATCTTCTTGTCCAGAACGAAGGCTAATTCTGAGTTGATCGCCAAAGGTAGAGTCTGGTCTATTTGCCGTAATAGCTTACTGGCTTGATCCAGATGATCCACTAGATCATCCTGGATGGACTTATTCCGCAAATTAGAAGAACCACGAATGTCTGCTGCGGCATACAATGGATAAACCTCCTCAAATAGAATGGGCGCAGGTTCTGCTTGTCCTTCCTGCTGTAGCTCCAACTTCTGCACGGCCGCCTCTCGAAAACGCCATTCTACCGTAGGGTGGATAGCCGTATAATCATCTTTAATGACTCGTTGTACTTTGCTTTCAAATCGTTCGCGATTTTCATGCACGGCCCTAGCAAAGAACTTAACGATTTTCTTGAGCTTGTAGGAGGTCAAAGTATTGATATCACCTGGATTAGGAGAAGTGATTTCCAGTAGGCCTACTTGTTTTTCCTGATAAAATAGGGGAACCAGCGTGATATTCCTTACGCCTAGATCCAATAGCTTAGCTTCCACCTTGGTTTTTCCCTCCCATTCCTTTAGATCCTCAATAATGATATTCTGAGATCCGTTAATCATTTTCCCATAAATAGAACGCTGAATATCATCTTGGGCAATGCCTGTATCGTCCTTAATTTTCAGACTGTTCCAACTCTTCTTTTGAGAATGTAAGTTTAAATGTCCATCTCCCTGCAAGGAGGCCAATCCCAGGCGGATATCCGGCAATCGGAATAAAATTTTCAATTGTTGATGCAGATCGTCAAAGCTCTCATCAGAAATACTGCCCTGATTACTTGACAGTATATGCTCCAATCTCGCCGTGGATTCTTCTACGGTAACATCCACGAAGTTGTGTACGCTAAATCCACTAAAGACAAACTTTTCCGGTGGGAGATGTTTCATCCACAAATCCATATTGTGGAAGTTATCGACCAGGTAATGGAAGGTCTTTTTATTCAGCTCAGGCGGAGTCCCAATACAATTGATTTGACTAAAGGGTGCCGCGCTGGTTAACTTGTAGTATTGATCCAAGCCTGTACGTAGATGGGGAATCGTGTAGATCATGGGCTGATCAATAACTAGCGGTAGCTTATAAAACTTCCCCAAGATAATCTTGTAGGAATACAGGAGTCTCCAAAATAAAGTGAGGTTCTTCTTATCTTGATTTTCTTCCCGCAGCACAAATTTGTCCTTATCGCCAATCACCTTCTCAAACCTTGACGAGGTATAAAATAATCGATCCGAAAACAACCTGCCAAGTGCTTTTATGTCAGAATTCCAGGATTGGATTGGGAAAAAAGGGGAGATCAATAGCTCCAGTATATCTCGATGCTTTTCGATGAAAGTATGATCCTCAAAGGGCGCCAGAAACTCGGGCACTTCTACCAGGTGCTGCTCCAATAACTCTAACTGAGCAGCTAGTATACTACCCGGTTTCTTCGCAGTATTCCTCCAATGTTCTATCAAATGTTTAAAGGTGGATATAGAGGGAAAGGGATAGTCCTCCACACTCATGATGATCTTATCTGAATGGGAGTCAGGGTAGGAGCTACTGTTCTGGGACATGCTTTGCGCCATGATTTGATACGTTACAGAGTTTTAGTGGAGAGAGCACTAAATAGGGAGTCATTCTAACAATATGGCAGGAGAGATCTTTGGGCTTTACCGAACTGGCTTTTCAATTTAAGTCCTTTTTCCCTCACCGTCGGACCCCTGGTTCACTATTGAGTACTACTACTTCATCCTCCAATGGCAAGGGCTCCTAAATTAAGGTATTAAGGCCAAGGAGACAAATGATACTCATAAGCGTCTTGACAACCTACCTCATCAGCAACACATCACCGCGAACCTCGATTGGCGTACCATCCCCTTGTTCCAAAATGAGCTGAAAAATATAAACACCTCGATTAGCGAGCTGACCTCTGACCTGTCCATCCCACCCTATGACATCTTCATTCAAAAGAATATCCGACAGTTCGAACACCTGCGCCCCCCAACGATCGAAAATACGCCAGGAGATTAGGCGGGTAAAGCAATCCTGTACAAAAAGCCCAAGGCGATCGTTTAGTCCATCCCCATTGGGGCTGAAGGCGGTGGGCACAAATACTTTGTCACAAGCTTGTACCTTCACTTCTACCCTTTTACTATCGGTACAACCAGAAGCAAGATCCGTGGCGATGAGTTGGTAGACTCCGGAGGAGGAGGGCTGGAACAAAGGGTCCAGGCAGTCATCGCAAGAAAAAGCCTCTGGTGGCTGCCAAGACAAGGCGTAGGAATCGGATCGACTTATGGTAGCCATCAGCTGGACACTTTGTCCTAACTCCACTTCCACATTCGCTGGCTCCAAGTCCACCGCGATCTCCCCCGTATTTATGGTGGTAAAAACTACACTATCACAACCTGCCGGAGTGGCAAGGGTATCAATGTAAGTACCCGCACTCGTGTACCTGCTGTTACCCACTCGTAAACTATCACCATTGCACAGGGTAATCGTTTGTTGGAAAGTTTGCAAGGGTTGAGCGACGATCTCCAAGGTCTGAAAGCGCGGGCAGTCAGCAAATTCACCGGGCAATGTGTCAATGATACTCGCACTACTTGTATAGATCTGGTTGTCAAGCTCCAGGGTATCCCCCTGACAAAAGGTATATAGCTCGGCAGATAGTACTCTGGTCTCCCCCATCAAGGTAGTGGTTATGAGGGTGTCATTACAAGAATTGGGTACAGGGAGTATATCGAAGTAGGTACCAGCCTCCGTATAGGTGTTTTCTCCGACGGTAAGGCTACCAATAGGGAGATCGCAAAGGTCAAAAGCTTGATCTATTTGGACATTGCATAAGCGAAGACTAATGTCATCGATGGCTAAATCATTACCACAACCACCACCGCCAATGTTCACCATTTGAATACGGGCTTCCGTTTGATCGGGGCCAGTGCGAAAACGAATCCCATATTCTTCCCAAGTCAAAAAACTCCGGTAAAAGACTTCGATGGTTTCCTCGCTGAATTGCGTAGCGTCGTTCCTGGTGTCGATCACGTCAAATCGGACCCTGGGTTTCAGGGCAATACCAATACAAGCGGTAGGAATGGCCAGATTAGCGATATGACTGGAGAATATATAATCGGTATTTGGACACAGGTCGGAAAAGGTCTTTTGGTAAAAGATGCCTTCTCCTTGAGAAGAAGAGGGATTAAAGATAACCATATAGCCATTGGTATCGCCCTCGGTACGATCCGGACCATCATGCCAAAAGCCAGGGTCGAGGCCAGTGGTATTTGAGACGACGTAGTTCCCCGCATTGATACTTCCATAGATATATGATGTTGTCCCACTGGGCAGAGCAGGGCCAGGATTGGGGCCGCTACCGAAATCTTCCATGAATAAGGCAGGGCCGGGATCTGGCAAACAATCCTGGGCTTGCAGTAAGGCTGCTGTACACAGGCACCATAATCCAAGGATGAATAGTCGCATTAGGTTTCCATTATCAGGTTAGCAATTAGCATAGTAGGTGGCCCAAAATCCCAATACACTTGCGGTAGAGGTAACCTAAAGATATGGGTTTAGCTGATTAAGCATAAACATTTATCTTTGACAAGCAAGTAAATTGTCGCCTGTCTGAAATATGATGCATACAAATACCATATGGCAAAGATGCTTACTGTTGCTATTCCTACTGGGTAGCTCGGCCTGGGCCTCCGCACAAGTCAACTTCGTCCCCAACCCTGGCTTTGAAGAGATCATAGATTGCGACCTAGAATATGGCGAAGCAGACAAAGCTGCTCCTTGGAAGATCATGAACGACCCCACGGCATCTCCTGATTTGTACCACGACTGTTCCACCAATCCTTTTTTTCTCCCTCCTGACGCCGGTTCTTGCTGCCTGCTCCGCCCTAAGTCAGGACAGGGCAGGGTTGGCCTAGTCAACTTATTGGCACCAGCGGAAGAACGGATCTATGCCCGTTTAATCGATGACCTCCCCTCAGATATAGATATCTACGTGGCCTACTCCATTGTTCCTAGAGAAAAGCTAGACCTTCAGTTGAATTACCTCTGCTATACGAATACCCAAACCTTAGTCTTTTCGGATGTAGCCTTCCAACAACAGCAAGTAGTTTTGAAATCGGACACCATTTTGACGCGTGCTAGAGAATGGACCTTGGTGCAAGCTTGCTATCGAGCCAATGGCACCGAAAAGTTTGTCTTGCTAGGCAATTTCCGAACGGCTCTAGACATCCAGACAGATTGTGATAAAATCGACCCTCAATTCAATTTCGGCTATACCTATGTAGATGACGTCATTGTCTCTCCTTTTGATGTTGTGCCAGACACGCTGTTTATCTGTGGCGACGAAGTACTGGAGGTAGACGCCTCCTTCTATGATGTTCCGATTCAATGGAGTGATGGCTGGGAAGGAGGAATGCGGGAATTTACGGAAGGGGGAAGGTATGAAGTGCTGGGAGATATTGGAGATTGTTTTCTAACAGATGAGACGCTAGTCATCAAGATCTCCGATGAAAAGGAGGTGATCAACGTAGATTTTTGTGATAACGAACCCCTCAAGCTCGAAGCTCCGGTTCCGGCGATCTGGCAAAATGGCGTTACCAGCCGCACCTTTCAGGTGAGTCGCCCAGGCGTCTATACCGCCCAACTGTTGAGCGATTGCGGTGAGGGAATTAGGGAATACATTGTGGAAGAAAAAGACTGTAGTATCCAATATTATGCCCCTAATGCCTTTAGTCCAAACGGCGATGGCATTAATGACCGACTAGAATTCTTCTTTAAATCAGACTATGAGTATACTGGCGAGCTGAATATTTTCGATCGCTGGGGTAATTTGGTCTATTCCGCTCAAAATGTAAACTTCAGCAACCCAATCGACTGGGACGGCACCTATCGAGGGAAAGCGCTCAACTCAGGTGTCTTGGTCTGGGTCTTCCGCTATATCAGTGCAAAAGATAACAAGACCAGGATGCTTTCTGGTGACATTACCTTAATTAGATAATACCGTCTTAAGGCCGATTCTAAAATACTAACCCTACTCCCAGCACCAAGGTTCTCGCGGGTAGGTAGCTATTTCGACGATCAATACCGGGGGCCAGTAGATTGCGATTATTGGCGTCAAATTGTTCGCTGCCGTTACTGGTAGGTCCAGCATCTTCCAGGACTGGCTCGGGATCTACCCCGGTGTAATTGCTGATGACAAAAAGGTTCTGCCCAGTGAGCGAGATGCTTAAGTTTCTTCTTTTGGATCCACTCCCAAAAGAGAATGTTCTGGACAACTGAATAAAATCCAACTTGAGGAAATCCGCTTTTTCCACATACAAAGAAGAAAAGCGACGTACACGAAGATTCTCCACGGCCAGTTCCGTATTCACGAAATTGTAATTCTGCCTATCGAAAAACGTTTCTGGCTCCTGCGTAAGCCGGTAGCGATTGACCAGGCTATGCCCAAAGGCAGCTCGAAATAGAGCTTGTAATTGCCAGCCTTGGTACTGTAGTTGATGATACCAGCCTAGTTCAAAGTCAGGGAGTCCATTTCCTACAATGACAAAATCCCCTTCGGGGTCCAACAGATCATCGGTATTGGTACGAATCATTCCATCTTGATTTACATCATCAAAGGCAGGAAATCCATCTGGGGCTGCTACCAAGAATACGGCCGCTTTGATATCGCCCAATTCGCCTCCTTCCACGATCGGCATGGAAGGGTCTTGAATCAATCCGCCCACTCCCGTGGCAAACCGTTGATCATTTTCCAGGTCTACAAATTTAGATTGGTAGCTGGAAAGGATCATTCCACTTGTATAAGTAAAGTCTTCACTATCATATAAGGTAGCATCTAAGGCTAGTTCTATTCCGCTAGATCGAATGGCATCCTGGTTGAGATAGGATCCGCGGAAGAAGAATGGATCGGGAGAAATCCAGTCTTTGACCTTACGGCTATACCAATCCAAACTCCCTCTTAGCTTTCCCATTTGAAAATCAAGCCCTACGTTGAATTCGCTTTTTTCTTCCCATTTTAGGTCTGGATTGGCCCGTCTGATGGTATCTTGACGCTGCAAAACATTATCCTGCTCCACCAGTACAATTCTATTCCTAGATAAACCTCCTTGCCCTGGAATGCCTCCAGTAATGCCATACCCCAATCTCAATTTAAACTGATCCACATTGGGCATTTCTCTCAACTTCGTAAAATCTACCGCAGCACCGATGGAAGGAAATAGGCCCCATTTCTGGTTTTCTCCCAACTTGCTAGAGCCCTCATATCTCAAAGAAGCATTCAGCATCAATTTATCATCCAAATTGACATGGGCCCGGCCATAGAAGGCCGATAGCTTGTCGGACCAACCATTGTTGATCGTATCTGTGGAGATGGCTTCCTGCTCCCAGTTTTGATAGTCATTGATTCGCCCTATTCCAATCAACTCTGGATTTGAGAAACCAGTCAATTGTAGATAATTATCTAGATGTTCACCGTCTTGATAGGAAGTACCCAGAGTGAATTGCCATTTGGTTTTACCAATCGTTTTTTGGTAGTTGGCAAAGAGCTCGTATAAGGAGAATTGATCCTGGCGGTCATCCAATTCGGCTCGCCCGTCTGTTTCATCAATAGGGAAAAAAGTGCCTCTAAAGAGGGACTGCGGTGAATAATAGGCCCTTTCGTTCGAGAATTCATCCTGGTAAGCATATCTGACATTCAAAGATAGCTCAGGTTTGAGCTTGTATTCCAGCAAGGCAGCCGTTGTCAAAACCTGCAGTTGGCCGTCCCGATCGTTAAGATCAACGAGCGCTCTAGGGTTGTAAGCATCGAAGAGGCCATTGGTTTCAAAGAAGCCTCCAAATCTTTCGGTATCATATGGGAAGGGTGCGTCGACAGCAAAGATGGGTGCTGTCGGGTTAGCCGAAGCCGCGTAACGGAAAGCCTCGACAAAACCCAGCTGGCTATTACGATCCGTATAAGAGGCTGAGAGATGAACCTTCAGAGCTTCATCAAATAACTCACTACTCAGGTTCGCTCTAGCATTGAGCTGTTCAAAACCTGATTTATTCAAAACGCCCTCCACATTTCGGTAATTACCAGAAAGTCGGTAGTGGGTATTAGCTTGTCTTCCACTTAGTGCCAAACTATGTGTTTGGGAAGTCCCGTTGCGCCTCACTTCATCCAGCCAGTTGGTGGAAGCACCAAAGTCGGTTCCGCCAATCGCCCGAAACTCGTCTGCACTAAGCACCGGGATTCCAGCATACGGGCTAGAAAAAGCGGCTTGCCCATTATAAGATACCATAAGGGCTTTCTGTGCATCCTTACCCTTATGCGTCTCGATCAAGATAACACCGTTAGAAGCCCGAATACCGTAAATCGTCTGAGCCGATCCATCCTTCAACACCGTGATCTTAGCCACATCATTTGGGTCAAGGTTTTGCAGGGAAGCACCTGGTACTCCATCAATTACGATCAAAGGGTTTCTTTGTGCATAGCCGGAGAGGCCCCGGATTCTGATCAGGCTGGCCAGGTTGGGGTCTCCCCCACGATTGTACACCTGCATGCCGGCAATCTTTCCCTGCATTAGGAGCGCTGGGTCAGAGATAAGTCCTTGATTAAATTCTTCCATCGACAACACGGAGATAGCAGAGGTGAACTCCTCTACTTTATACTGGCCGTACCCAACGCTAATCAAGGTATCAGAAACAGACAAACGTTCTCGCGGCTGATCCGTACTATCTGGCTGTACAAGTGATTGAAGATAAGCTTCTTGGGTAGAAAAAATGAGCAGCGCAATTACGCAAAGGGTCTTACATAAGAGAGTAATACGTACTAGTTTCATACATTTCCAGCTTTATCAGTTTGATACAAGTCTTATATCACGGGAGTCGTGTTTAAGCTCTAGTATCAATAGGTTTCATTATTTAGGTTTCTGCAGTTTCCAATTTACAACTGCTCTATAGTTTTGCGTTTATTGCTGAGGTTAATACAGAAATACAGCTAATAAATGGGCCATTCAAAATACAGTAAAAACGGTGTTATTAGCTATATTCAAATAAAGATAGGGATGCATTTTCTCTTTTTAAACTTTCTCCAAGCACCTTCCAAATATATTGTTTTACGGCAATCTTTATTTTCGTCTCGGCAAACAATTTAATCATGAATAGAAGAAACTTTAACAAAAACCTCGGTTTAGCGACTAGTTTGGTGGGAATGGGAGCCTTAAATGCTTGTGCCTCACCTACAGAAGAAGATCAAGAAAGGAGCGAAGAGTCCAACACCACTACTTCCAAAGTCTCTCCGGAGCTAGCCCAACGGATGTATGACAAAGCCCTGGCCATCACCAAATCCAAGGTGCGAGGGGGAGATTCGGAACCTTTTTTCAAAAAGCCATTTATTGATGCTGCCTTCAATGGCAATATCTTTCTTTGGGATTCCTGCTTTATGTGTTGTTTCTGTAAATACCACATGGATGAGCTTCCCGTTTATCAAGCCTTAGACAACTTTTACGATCGAATCGAAGAAGATGGCTTCATCTGCCGGGAATATCGAGACACTGGAGAAGCCCTATGGTCCAAAGATCACCCCGTCTCTATCAACCCGCCCCTACTGGCCTTCGCCGAACTAGAGATATTCAGCGTCAAGCCCGACCTGGATCGCCTGAAAAAGGTCTACCCCATCCTCAAAAAGAACTTTGAATTCCATGTCGACCGATACATGATGGACGACAACCTTTTCTACGGTGATACCATGGGACTAGGCATGGACAACATCCCCCGGTCTCCACGCGGCTGGGAACCCACCGAAGGTAATGGCTGGACTCACCACGAACTCGGCGCACAACTCGCCTCCATGAACGTCTCGGATGAGGAGAAACTCAATTTCTTCGTCAGAGAATACCCCAACACCGTCACCGGTGTATGGACCAAGCAAGGTCGATACGTAGACTTTACCGCCCAAATGGCCATGTACGCCCTGCAACTCAAGGAGATCGCATCCAAGATGGGCCAGGATGCCGATATCGCAACCTACGACGATATTCACGCCAAAATCAAAACTGCCCTAAACGAAGAATGCTGGAATGAGGAAGATGGCTTTTATTATGACTTAGGATTTGGGGAGCAGATCCAAAGAAGGCATATCGGCATGTACTGGGCGCTGCTTGGAGAGGTAGTCCCAGAAGAAAGACTAGCTAAATTCCTCAGCCACTTAACCGATCCCAATGAGTTTTACCGCAAGACCCCACTCCCTGCTTTGTCCGCAGCCGATCCTGATTATGTGGGCTGGGGCGACTACTGGCTCGGCGGCGTCTGGGCACCTACGGTGTACATGGTGCTCAAAGGGTTAACCGCAGTTGGAGAGGATGCATTGGCGAAAGACCTAGCCACTAAGGTCTATGATGCTGTCGCCATCGTCTTTGAAGCCACAGATACTTTCTGGGAAAACTATGCTCCAGATCTCATCTCCTATGGCATGCCCGCCAAAAAGGATTTCTGTGGATGGACGGCTTTGATACCGATTGCTGTCTACAAAGAGTACATCGTATAAACTGAGAAAGGAGAAAAGGGTCGATCTAGGCTTTATCCTCAATAAGCCAAGCCTTCGGCCTTCATCGCCCGGCGATAGTTCATAGCTACCGCATCGAACTTCAGATGTAATTCCTCTGCAAAGTCGAAAGGTACCTGTTCTGGTCGCTGGGACTCCACTATCCGTTTATCTTGGTCAAAAATGACTTGTTCGAAGTCTTGCAGCACGCTGTCCGGGTCTTCCAGGTTGTAATTACGGCCAATGATGCAATAACCTCTGCATTTGTTGGACGAGATGGGCTGGGACGCAAAAAAATAAACCATCCCTTTCTCGCCGCCCCATCCCAAACGCAGCACAATTGTATAAGGCAAATGCAATCTGTATTCACTCCGGCGCTCCGGCGTGACCACCTCTTCATTGGCAAAAACGGGAAAGTCCTCAGAATTCTGCGCTTCGGGGCGCACAATGGCATAATGCAACACCGCCCCATCTATGGTAACCTTATGGGCTGGCACCTCGGGCCTTTCTGGGTCCCCCAATAAGCCCGGATGCACCCAAGGGAAATGGCCAAAATCCGTAAAATTTTCCACTTGTCGGGATGCATCACACTTCCAATCAAAGGGCCCCGTTTGCACGACCTTCCAGTCACCATTCTCCAGCTCCGGAATTTCCGGCAATGGATACACCGGCACTTCTAAGGCCACCCAAATCAACCCAAACTTTTCCTGGCAATGGTAAGTCGGCGTACACGCCTTATCCGGAATCGCAATCTCCGGCGCCTGCGGGATAAACACGCACTTCCCCCGCTTATCATATTCCCAGGCGTGATATGGACACACCAAACAATCCTCCTTTACCCACCCCAAGGACAAGGCTGTCCCCCGATGGATACATAGATCTCGCATCGCATGCACCCCTCCATCACTACTCCGCCATACCACCACTTCCTGCTCCAGCAAGAAAGTGCCAAAGGGCTTTTCTGCCCCTACTTCATGACTATATGCAACCGGATGCCAACAGGCCCGTAATTTTTGTGGAAAATCCATTGGAGGTGTTTTTTGTTGGGTGAGATCGAACAGATGAGTGCTAAGTTGGGAAATATTGAGGGGAAGTTAAAATTGAGGGGGGATTTTAGTATCTGTAATTAAAGCTCGGGGAAATTCTTGATACACTCAATAACGGACGGGAATAGATGAGTTTCATCTGACAACTTCACATCTACACAAGCCAATTATTCATGCCACATCTTATGTAAATGGGTTTCTAGTTAGAATTGATTAATGTTTTCAATTCTTCATATACCCCTAACAAATCTGCAATATAGCTTGCTGTATAACTTCACCATTAGTTATAGATAAATCATTTGCCTTAAGGGTATATTTCCAATATAGTAAGTAACATTCTAATTGAAATTGAAATAAACATAAGGGATTAATTACTGATGGACTCCAAAAGATCAGAGCCACATTCTGTATAAAGAAAATATGAACAACTAATAGTAGTAATATTGAACCGCAAATACGAATATCCTAGCAAAAAATGACAATACATCACCACTAGCTTGTGAAGTCATATTTAATAGAATCGATTTTCTCCAATTATCAACTCAATAATTCTAACAATGAACAACTTCTTGGCTAAAACAAAAACCCGTAGTCAGGTGGCAGATGAATATGGTATTACCCCTCGCACCTTAAGACGTTGGATCAAAAAGTATAATATTAATCTACCACCTGGTTTAATATGTCCAAAGGATCAAAAGAAGATTTATGAAAAACTTGGAACACCACTAGAAAACAATCCTCAGGAAAAACGCATATCAAAAGAATGAAGGTCGGTCTCGACCATAGCTAAATCCTTGTAAAAAACTAAATACAGGGTTTGCAGTCTCCTTAAACCCTTAAAGCTGGCTATTGTCCGACTTTGTCTTACTTCGTTCGAGTATGTCTGCTTTTGTCTGTTCTTGTCTCTCGCATCAAGGAGTTTTAGAACTTAACTTGGATTCCGTAAAACGCATTGTGTTCAACTACTTTTCTAATGCTATAAACCTCCGATCATATTATGCTTGTTCAAGATCAAACCAATTGGAAGCTTTCTCGCTACACATCCGTTGTGGACCTAGGTTCCGGAGATTTATTATTACATCAATCCTACATGGGTGGAGTAGTCTGGGTTGCAGCCGAAAATGCTCATTTAATATATTCTTTAATAAAAGAACGGGACAACAATAATGAACTAGATCGCCGAATTCATGGGCCATCAGGTTACGAATATTTAAATCGGAACGACGCATTGCCTGAGAATATACTCCCTAACAGACAAGAAAAATCTGTGCTGAATCAGCTATTTCAAACTGGTTTTTTAATCCCGGAAGATTTGCCTGAGGAAGAGATTGTACGACAGTCCATACAACAAGAAAGAGAACGTGGTTTTCATTTGATTGTACTCCCACATGAGAACTGTAATTTTCGCTGTGATTACTGTTATGAAACTTTTGAACGAGGAAAGATGAAAAAAGAAATTGTTCAGGGGTTAAAAACATTCATAAACGAAAAAATCCCAAAGATTGAAAGCCTTTCAGTTTCTTGGTTTGGGGGAGAACCACTACTCGCCAGGAAGATTATTTATGATCTATCTGATTCTTTCATAGAGAGGTGCCAGAGAGTAGGCATTTCCTATAAGAGTTCAATAACCACCAATGCCTATCTGTTGAAACCTGAAGTTGCTAAGGCTCTACTGAAAAGAGAGGTTCGGAATTATCAAATAACTTTAGATGGTGCAGAGGAATTTCATAATAAGTCAAGAAAATTAGCAGGAGGAGGAGGAACTTATCAAGAGATAATTAAGAACCTCTATGCTATGAAACAAATAGATGAAGAATACTCAGTAAGGCTCCGAGTCAACTTCACGCCGGCAAATAATCATTCAATTCCCTCATTAATAGAAGACATCAAGCCCCTATTGTTAAACGATCAAAGATTCTACTTGGCATTCCATCCTGTAGGAAAATGGGGTGGCCCGAATGATCAATCATTAGAAGTGTGTGATGCAAAATCTGCAGAAACAATCAAATTGGACTACATGCATAAGACAATGAATTTAGGGTCTTCGGCTCGAGTAGCTAGAGAAGGGCTTTCTCCACATGGAAAAGTCTGTTATGCGGGGAGAGCATCGTCCATTGTTGTAGGGTCAGATGGAAAAGTCTACAAATGCACCGTAGCATTTGAGGACCCTAGAAACCAAGTTGGAAGGCTTACCGACAAGGGTAAATTATTGGTAAATGAAAAGCGGTGGAAGCTATGGACTTCCTTGGACGGGCAAAACACAACAAAATGCCAGTCCTGTGCTTTCCACCCCGTATGCCAAAGTAAATCTTGCCCTCTTACTGCTATGGATTATCAAGAACCTCAATGTCCAATGTCAGAAGAGGAATATGCAGCAATGGTCCAACTATCTGCGTTAGCGGGGTAATTCGAAAATAATCAGTTGCACCTACCGAATAAAATCAGTGTCCAATAATTCATCATTATTTCACCTAAATATTATAATTATGTTCGATCAAAAAAGAATTGCGGAGCTCGTTAAAGCAAAAGCCAATATTATTGAAGGTTCTCAGTCTATTTGGAACGTTCGACTCGAAACACTTGTCCGCAATGGATCCTTACGAGATGTACTGGATCACCTAAAGTCACCTATCGAAGATGTTGCTAACAATTGTGGTTGTAATGTCCAATGTGGAGCCGCGGCATTGAATCCGGCAGATGTATTTGCCTCTCGTGGGGAATAATATGATCTCAAAAGTAATATCGAGGTAAATAGGAGTGCTTATTGGTTCTTTGTATCTAAGCACTCCATTTACAAAGGAATTTGATATAGATTATAGTATTAGAATATTCAAGACACAAGTATCAACCTGGTGTACATAAGAGAATTCCATAGTAATATTCAGCTCCTCTTCCTTTAGAGTTCAAATTGTGGTCTCTCAGTCAATAGACAAAGCTATTAATTTCCGGCGCCATGCCTAGGCTGCTTCTAGTAGTTTAAGTAACGATGTTTACCTCGAGAGATTATAAGCCCACACCAAACTTGATTTGTGGGCTTTATTCTTATTTTATTCGATCTTCTAGATCCCTGGTACACCCTACATAAGTCTTTCCATCACCGCAAGAAAGTATCTAGACATAGAATCTATCCTTCATAAGGATCAAATTTAGATATGATGCGGTTTTTGACCGCCGAAGCCCACTGAAATAGAAAAGGATAAATATTAAGAGAAGGGTATAAACAAAAAAGCCCCGCAAAACTGAATTTGCGAGGCTTTTCCTCTTGCGGTCCGGACGGGACTCGAACCCGCGACCCCATGCGTGACAGGCATGTATTCTAACCAACTGAACTACCGGACCATGGCTCGTAGTAAAGAATAACTTATATATATTAATCGATAAACGTTGATCGATGATATACAACTTATTCCCTATCTAAAGCCTTTTATTCAAGTGTATGCTTATTGGGCATTTTGTAGAACCGAGAACGCTTTTGTTCGTCGGCGAGTGCAAATGTAAAATCCTTTTTCAAATTAGGCAACCCTTCCACGAAAAAAATAAAAAAAATTTCTCGTTTCCATCACAACTTGGGGCTTATTGCTAACTTTGCAGCACTTTTTGTACCTCGCTACCCCTATGAAAGAATCAACCAAACAGAAACTACACCTACTATAGGGTAATATTTTGATGGTACACTTTCTGCACATGACCATCACTCCCCTATCATCCCTGAACAGTCCAAAGCCTAAGAAAAGTTCCATGCCTGTGGTATGGTATGAAGTGAACCCCAACAACCAAAGTCCTTTTTTATCAAGGCATCCCTGGAATATTTTGTCTAAATGCCCCTACTAAAACCTGATTTTATGGTTTTTTTGGATTTTGAAACACCACTAGAGAAATTATACGAACAATTAGAGAAACTCCAGCAGGTCAGTGAAGAAGGCGACATCGATATGTCCACCGCAATCAAGGAGCTGGAGAATAAGATCAAGACGACAAGGAAAGAAATTTATAGTAACCTCACCGGTTGGCAAAAAGTACAATTGTCAAGACATCCGGAAAGGCCTTATACCCTTTACTATATCCATCAAATGTGCCGCAAATTTGTGGAACTGCATGGTGATAGATATTTCAAAGATGATAAGGCTATCGTGGGAGGTTTAGGAAATATCGATGGCCAAACTGTAGTCATTCTAGGGCATCAGAAAGGTGTGAATACCAAAATGCGACAGTATCGTAATTTCGGTATGGCCAACCCAGAAGGCTATCGTAAAGCCTTGCGCTTGATGAAGATGGCGGAACGATTCAACTTCCCCGTTGTCTGCTTGATTGACACTCCAGGTGCATACCCTGGTATTGAAGCAGAAGAACGAGGGCAAGCGGAAGCCATTGCCAGGAACTTATTCGAGATGGCGCAGTTGAAGGTGCCTATCGTCTGTGTGGTCATTGGTGAAGGTGCTTCGGGTGGAGCCATTGGTATAGGCTTGGGAGACAAGGTTTCTATGATGGAAAACACTTGGTACTCCGTGATCGCCCCTGAATCTTGCTCTTCGATCCTTTGGCGCAGCTGGGATTACAAGGAGCAGGCAGCAGAAGCCTTGAAGTTGACGGCTGATGACATGCACCAATTCGGAATAATTGACGAGATTATCAAAGAGCCATTGGGTGGAGCGCACAGCGCACCAGAAGAAATGGCCAAGATTCTCAAGCGCCATATTAAGAAGTCAATCAGCGAGTTATTGGAGATGACACCTGAGGAAAGAATAGAGGCAAGGATCAATAAATACTCCAATATCGGCGTTTATGATGTGGTAGAAGAACAAGAAAAAGTGGAAGAAACAGAGTCTTAAAGACAGCTTTGAGAGGCTATAGACTCCTTCCTATTATACATACCAGAGAAAACGACAACGAGCGTAACTGCTCAGACCTGACATGACTAAGAGAAAGCGGCTCAATATCCAAAGTTAGATCGCGTGGCGTGGATGTGAGCGGGAGTACTCCTGTCTCATCATCAGCAAAACGCTTAGAATCAAAACGTATGAGTGCGATAAGTAATGCCCGCTTGTTTTTTCATCAACAACAATTGAATAAACAGCTTAAGGCAAAAAAATCCCCCCGCCTTAGGAAGAGAGTCAATCTTTCTTCCGCCAAGACCGTAGGCATCTTATTCGATGCAACGGAACTGGACAATCGCAATATTGTTTTAAAGTACGCTAAAGGCCTGAAAAACCTGAAAAAGAAAGTATCTCTCCTTGGCTTTTTCAATAGTAAAATAGAAGACGAGAACTACACTTTCAAACACATCAACCTAAAGAATATCGATTGGGCATTACGTCCTACCGGACCAGAGGTAAAAGCCTTTATGCAAGAATCATTCGATGTATTCATCAATGCTGATCCACGGACAAAGGTGCATTCTGAATACATTGCAGCATTATCCAATGCTCATCTGAGAGTCGGTCCTTGCACGGAAAATACCTACTGCTATGATGTGATGATCGATCTAGGTAAAAGCATGGATCTCAATAAATTTCTCCAGCAAGTGGATGTGTTGATGGAAAAGACAAATACCAAGCATGAAGCAGCAATTTAGAGGCACAGGAGTAGCCTTGGTCACCCCTTTTAAGAATAAGGCCATAGATTTTGATACCCTAGGACAAATCATTGACTTTGTCATCGAAGGAGGGGTTGATTATATTGTGAGTCTTGGCACTACGGGAGAGGCTATTACCTTGAGTAGTGAGGAATGTTTAGACGTACTACGCTTCACCGTAAAGCACACACAAAAGCGAGTACCCGTGGTAGCTGGTTACTTTGGTAGCAACTACACGGAAAGACTTGTCAGCAAAATTAGCACCTACGACTTTGATGGCATAGCTGCTATCATGTCTAGTAGTCCCGCCTACAGCAAACCTACGCAAGAGGGCATCTATCGGCATTATATGGCCATGGCAGAAGTTTGTCCCGTGCCTATTATCATCTACAACGTACCCGGACGTACTAGCTCAAAGATCAGTGCCGAAACGATTCTTCGATTGGCCCACAGCAGTGAAAAATTCATTGGGGTGAAGGAAGCCTCGGGAGATGTAGAGCAAGCCATGCAAATCATGAAGAATCGCCCGGACAATTTCTTGGTAATTTCTGGGGACGATCCGCTTACTTTGCCACTTATCTCCGTTGGTGGGGATGGCGCCATATCTGTGATTGCCAATGCCTATCCGCAGCAATTCTCTAGCATGATTCGTGCAGGACTAGAGGGAGACTGGGCCACGGCGCAACAGTTAAACTTCGACTTGCTAGATGTTCATCCTTGGCTATACATAGAAGGTAATCCAGTTGGCGTGAAGGCAGCTATGGAAATCCGTGGTCTTTGTTCTAAGGAGGTACGAATCCCGCTCGTAGAGCTGTCAGATGGTAACTACGAGCATTTGAAGGCAGCAATGGCAAAAGTCCCAGAGCGAGCTACGGTTGCGTAGTTGAGCGCCTAGTATTTTCCGCTTCCCTTAGTATTATTCTTTGCTTTTTCTGGCTGGAATCCCTTTCCAAGCGTGGCAACTGCTTTGCTATACCATGTTGGACTCACTTTTTAACAAAATCTTTTTTCAAAAAAAACGAGCCTCCACCCACCCTTTCCTTTCTTTCTAGTAATCAGCCACTTACAAGAAACGCGCATCACTTAAACTCATCTGATTTAGGCAAGTAGAATGGAGTTAATTGTAATTTTTTTCCTGTGCCCGGAAAAAACTTAGGCAGATCGCTGTCAAAAGGGAAAAGGAAAAAAGTTGGGTCTTGTCCATTAAACCATTTTATCAAAACCGAGTCCATAAGCATGGACACAAAATCAAATTCTAATGTCATTCACAAGATTCATTCGATTGCCACTTTTGTTATTAGCGCTGGGAACTTTCATCACAGCTCAAGCTCAGCAAGGACCGCGAGGTCCCAGAGGTAGATTGTTAGATACCGAGAAATTATCCACCGCCTTGGAGTTAACAGAGGATCAAGTTGCCTCCATCAATGACCTCAATTCCGAACAGAAAGAAAAAATGGAAGCTTTGCGCGATCAGGACTTCGAAAGTCAAGAGGATCGCAGAGCAGCCGGAAAAGAATTAATGCAAGCTTACCAGGAGAGTATCAAAGAGATCTTGACAGAGGAACAATTCAAGAAGCTTCGCAGCATGCGACAGAACCAACGAAAAAGGAGAAAAGCTGGCCGAGAAGGTTCAGGCCCCAGATAAGCTCCGCTTCTAGGACTTTCCTTGCACACCATTACATAGCAAAAAACGAAGATTAGAAAATCATTATCGTACAGTGTTGATAGCTGTACCACTGAAATAGTATTCCCTAGAGGCTACCTTATTGCCATTGCCTCTACATATTACTTACACCCTACCCCAGCGGTAGGATCAAATTTGAAAACAATGAAAACGCAACAGATCATTAAACTATCCATATTCTTAATTGCCCTTTGCAGCATTACTTTGGCTTCCGCCCAAAGAGGGCCTCGCGGACCCCGCGGAAACAACCTAGATGCTGAAAAACTCAAATCCGAGTTACAACTCACCGATCAACAAGTCGAGCAGATAGAGGCATTGACCAGCGAACAACGCTCCCAAATGCAAGCACTTCGCGATCAAGAATTTGAGAACCGTGAAGATAGACGAGCAGCGATGAAGGAGATCCACACGGCCTACCAAAATGGATTGGCAGAAATCTTGAACGATGAGCAGGAAATGAAACTCAAAGCCATTCGACAAGAAGCCAGGTCACAACGCCAAGCCCGCGCCCAGGAATTTGGGAAACAGCGCAAAGCGGCTAGAAGCGAAATGGGTGAATATAGGACAGAGAACATTCAACCCGTGATACTGGAACAAAGAGCCAAATTAGAATCTAAAATCAGTGCTCAGGACAAGGCTTTGATCGCAGAGCTACGGGCACAGAAGCCAGAGCGACCTAAGCGTCTGGAAAACCCGACCATGGAAGAGCGAAAAGCTGCCAAAGAAAACTTTGAAGCGCGCAAGGAGGAAAGGAAAGCGCACCGTGAGCAAGTAAAAGCACTGGTCGAAACTTACGAGTCTGATATCGATGCGCTATTCGCCGAAATCCGGCCAGAAATCGAAGAATGGAAGCAGGATATGAAGGAAATTGCGGAAGAGCATCGCCTAGAGCGTCGGGAAAAGAGAGCTGAAGGAGAAGCTGCACGCAGAGGAAAGAGGGGCAAAGAAGGTAAAAAAGGAAAACGCAAGCATAGAGGAGAGAAAGGTGAGGCCTCTATGATGTCCAAAGGTGCTTTCTTACTCTTGGATCCCAATGCCCCTATAGCCAATGAAGCTGCAGTGCCTCAGGCCATGACTGAAATCAAGGTTTTCCCCAACCCAACCTTTAACCAGAATACCTTAAGTTATACCGTGAAACAAGCGGGGCATCTGCGTATTGAGTTGCACAATGAAAGTGGCCGTTTGATCGAAGTCCTTTTTGATGGCAGCAAGGATGAAGGGAACTACCAGTTGGAGGTAGACATGAGCAAGTTACGCAATGGGGTGTATTACTACACCGTGCAAGATCAAGGTGGGCTTCAATCCCACAAAGTAATCGTGAATAAATAGCGAGTGTAAAATACCGAGTTAGTCCTGAGTTCCATCCCAATTTTGGAACTCGGGATTTTTTGGTCAAGCCCAATCGTAAAAACTAGTAGAACAGTCCTACTTTCGATTTCGAACGAATTCTTTCTTTAACTCCCGCCTTTTTTCTATTTTTCCTGCGCGCCGTCATTCACAATTAATACAATGTTAGTCAAAACTTATGCAAGCGCCCTCCAAGGCGTCGATGCACTTACCATTACTGTAGAAGTGAATACAGGAGCCGTAGCCTCTGGCGCTCAGTTTTATCACCTCGTTGGGTTACCAGATAATGCAGTGAAAGAAGGTTTCCGTAGAATTGAAGCCGCTATCTCGAATGTTGGATTCAAGATGAAACGCTTACGGACGGTGGTAAACCTAGCACCGGCGGATATCAAGAAGGAAGGAAGCGCCTATGATCTTCCCATTGCCATGGCCTGCTTGGCAGCTACCCAACAAGTGGAGTCCGCTCATCTAGAGCAATACGTACTCATGGGAGAATTGTCCTTGGATGGTACGCTTCGCCCCATCAAAGGAGCCCTACCGATTGCCATTCAAGCTAGGAAAGAGCAATTCAAAGGCTTGATTGTACCCAAGCAAAATGCCAGGGAGGCAGCCATCGTCAATAATCTTGACGTCTATGGAATTGAAAATCTGCGAGACGCCATAGACTTCTTCAATGGTGAGCTTGACTTGAAGCCTACTATCGTAGATACCCGGGAAGAATTTGCATACGAAAGCAACCAGTATTCGGTTGATTTCTCCGATGTCCAAGGCCAAGAGAACATCAAGCGCGCCTTGGAAATCGCAGCAGCCGGGGGACACAATGTCATCTTGATTGGCCCTCCAGGCGCCGGAAAAACCATGCTGGCACGCCGACTTCCCACCATCCTCCCGCCGCTCAACCTGCACGAAGCTTTAGAAACTACCAAAATTCACTCGGTAGCCGGTGTACTGCCGAAAAACTCCTCCCTGGTTTCCACTCGCCCCTTCCGCAGTCCTCATCACACGATTAGCGATGTAGCCTTAGTGGGTGGGGGCAGCCATCCGCTACCAGGAGAGATATCCCTAGCCCATCATGGTGTGCTATTTTTGGATGAATTACCTGAATTTAAACGCTCTGTCCTAGAGGTCTTGCGACAGCCCATGGAGGAGCGGAACATCACGATATCCAGAGCTAGTTTAACGGTGGACTACCCTGCCAGCTTCATGCTTATTGCTTCGATGAACCCCTGCCCTTGCGGCTATTATAATCACCCAGAAAAGGATTGCGTTTGTGGGCCAGGAGTGGTGAAACGGTACCTCAGTAAGATCTCAGGTCCGCTACTGGATCGAATTGATCTTCATGTGGAAGTCACGCCCGTTTCTGTGGATGAATTGGCCACTACCAACCGCCCGAGTGAGAGCAGCGAGGATATTGCGCAACGGGTGATCGAAGCGCGCGCACGGCAAGCGGAGCGCTTCCAGGATCAAGGGCAGATATACGCCAATGCACAAATGCCAAGCCGAATGGTGCGGGAAGTTTGCCAGGTGGACAAAGCAGGATTGATGTTGGTAAAAAAGGCCATGGAACGACTGCAACTGTCTGCTAGAGCCTACGATCGCATCCTAAAAGTAGCGAGAACGGCTGCTGACCTGGCCGGTAGCGAAAAGATCCGCCATGAGCACCTGGCGGAGGCCATTCACTTTAGAAGTTTGGATCGAGAAGGCTGGGCGGGTTAGTGGATCCGGTAAGCGATTGAATGCCTAACAGTCGACAAATACTCACGAAAGAACAGCATAGACGCATCTAAACTTGATCATGCCGCATTGAATAGGTAATTTATCATTGAACCCAACACTCATCACCTTATGTGGTCTTTACCCCGGCTTCGACTCTATTGCCTACTCTTATTTCAAAGCCTTTTCTTGAGCATCTCAGCTCAAGGAGAATTGTTTCAATCGGATTCAATCTTAGAACTGGAACTCAGCGGAGATACACGGTCTTTATTCAACGACCGAGAAGGGGAGGCGACCTACTTCAAGATGGAACTCTCCTATCAAGATGATGAGGGAGAAAAGGTCATTCATCCACTAAAGGTAAAGACCCGCGGTAATTTCCGAAGAGATAGAAACAACTGCTTCTACCCTCCCCTATGGTTGAACTTCCCCAAGTTCAAGATTCCCGAAGGCTCTGTTTTTGCCGGTCAAGATAAAATCAAACTGGTTACCCCATGCCGCGATCAAAAATATGTGATTGGAGAATACTTGGCTTATCGGATGTATAATATCCTAAGTCCCCTGAGTTTTCAGGCGCGCTTGGTCAAGGTACGCTACACAGATTCAGTGAAGGGTAAAACTAGCGATGCCATGTATGGAATTCTGCTAGAAGGAAAGGATGAAATGGCGGCTCGGAATGAAGCTAAGATCATCAAACGCAAAAAGATCAGGCCCAATAAAACGGATAAATCCTTGTTTCTGAAAATGGCCACCTTCCAATATCTCATTGGAAATACAGACTGGTCAATAGAATATCAGCACAATGTAAAGCTGATGGTACAAGAAGGTAACCTAAGGCCCTTGCCTGTACCTTATGATTTTGATCATGCGGGCATCGTAAAGGCCCCTTATGCACATCCGGCACCCGCCTTGCAGATGAGTTCTACTCAGGAGCGTAGGTACAGAGGCTACTGTGTGGAGGGCATGTCTTACTTTGAGGAAACCTTCGCCTTGTTCAATGCGAAGAAAGAAGCCATCTACCAGCTATTTCAGGAAAATACGCTACTAGAAAAGCGATACAAGAAAGGTATCAGTAAGTACTTAGATGATTTTTATAAAACCATTAACTCGCTCAAGGCTAGTAAGAAGGCGTTCCTTTACCCTTGCGATAAGAACGGCACCGGCCAGGTGATCATCCGCGGATTGAATGTGGATTGAAAGACGTTTTATCTAACGAGCAAAATAGAATTCACATTTCCCTCTCGATCCTTCTCCGTTAGTGGATTGGCGGGATCTACTATCCAATTGCCATCTACAATAAATTTATAGTAGTGCTTTCCTGCGGATAAATCCATGCTGATCATCCAACGGCCATCTTGCTGGGCCATCTTGGTCTTTTTTTCATTCCACCCGTTGAATGAACCGGCAAGCACAACCTCTTTAGCTTGGCCGAAGCCAGCTAGCTGGAAGTTGATCAATTTGCTAATCTGCAAAATAGAGTTGAAGGTCCCATGTTCATTCCGCACTTTCCTTGGGTTGGCTGGATCGTGTAGCCATTGCCCATCAGCAATGAATTTGTAATGATACTCCCCCGGCGTTAATTGGATACGTACTTCCCAGCCGTCATCTGTTCGACTCATCCGCAAGGATTCTTCATCCCAGCCATTGAAAGAGCCAGCCAGAATGACCTGCGCCGCATGTAGATGTCCCTTCAGGAAGAAATAGGCATTGCCATCAATATCAGGCTTGATGTCGTATAGCTTCAGGTTGTAGGTATCTTCGAGGAAATCGTTGGTGTGAATTTTGCCCTCAATGGTAGTAACCTGAGGTATCGTAACGTATCGGCCATTCACCAGAAACTTGAACTCCCAATTAAAGGGATCATTGAATTCCCAGATTTTCTTCCGCAATTGATATTTATTACGGCTCATCTTTTTCATGCGCCAATTGTCTTTACTCCAATTGCTCACATTTCCAGATACAATAACTTCATGGATTTTCAAATCAGCAAATTCTAGCTTTTCTCCACTCCCCTTTTCAAAAGCCTCCTTGTATTCGCGCCGATCAAACTCGAAGACAATCTCATCGCCCTCGAAATAGTAAGCTTTAGTAAAAGACTGAGCAGCCAGCCAATTACCCAATAGGGCACAAGCTAGCCAGACTATAATTCTTCTGTTATTTACTGCCTTTAGGTTCATACATTATAATTAAGGCCGTTGATAGGCAAAGAAATATAACTTTTTCCGCTTGTAGTTGATCAAAGTTCGTCTTGTTGATAAAAATTCATATCCTAATATTCCATCTAAACGTGTGCCAAAATTGAGATTCATATCTGACAAACTGGTAATTAGGGTTCGCATACTATCACTATGTTGTTGCCCAACATGCACATCTTGAAGACTACCCGCGACTACTTCTATGGTGTTTTGACCCGCTCCTAGCATTCTCCCCCGTTTCACGATCTCAAACTGATCAAACACCTTCCGCCTTACTCGTCGATCTATCAAATTCAACTCCGCTCCACTATCCAAACCAAATCTTAAATTAGATTCGCCCACTCTTCCTTTAAACACTATGAAGTGCTTAGCTAGTTTAAAATCTATGCTATCAACAGGCGTCTCCCAAATAGCTGTGCTATCAATGCGATATCCTTTCTTATCCAATCGGGTCAAAACAATCTGCATCGATTGAAAATCTAAAAAGATCTCAAAATTCTTGAAAACGTTGTAGCCGATGATACCAATAAGACTAATGTGTTTTTTCCGCTCAATGTGACTAAGATCCATAATATTGGCTTGCACATTCTTAAAATACAGATTGTCCCAATGCAAGGTATCAATATAGTGTTCATCGACATCCAGCACCTGTCCAGTATTTCCCATGGCTCTCACACTGGCGGAGACGTGACCGGGTCTTCCGAAAAATCTGCGATTCAGTAGCAGTCGTTCTGCCCCAGTATCCAAAACGAAATTACCTTGCAAAGTATCTACTCGTGCCTCTACGGTAATTAGTCGACCAGCCAGCTTAAAAGGGATATAGATCGTGTTGGGATTAATCAAGACCGCTTCGGGGAAGCTCAGAGTGGGGAAAAAAACGGGGAGATCTTCTGGGGGGTCCTCCGCAGACCAGAGAAAACGCGGAGTCAGTAACAGCCAGATCCCTATCAAAAAGATTTGATACAGGTGTGGAAATTTCATAATAACAGCCAGGATTTGATAGAAGCCCTACCAAATTGTCATTAATTCTATGGAATATCAAGTCTTTTAGACCAATCCGGCGAGGGGGGTATAACAGTTGACAAAAAAAAGAGCCCCGTTCGGGGGCTCCATGTATAACCTATTCTCTACCTTAATAAACATCTTACACGCTCGCTATGAGCATTATTTCTTGTTGACTTTTTGGGATTGGGGGCCTGAAGTAAAAGAGAAGTCATAGGGTCTTAAACTCTCTTCTACTTCAGGGCTTGTTCAAGGGACTACAAATGTTGTTGACTAACGGTGAATAATGGGACTGCCAGTAAAAATCATTTCAAACGAAAATGGGATTGTGGTCATCGAAATGAATGGCAAAAGTCTCCTTTTGCTACCGGCCTTGTCAATGTTCAATGGGTGTTGTCAATTGGATTGTTTGGGATGATCCTTCTCTTTTGAAGGAACTGTTCATAGGGAATTTTATCTCAAGTAAGGAGGCAATGATTGTGATCATGGGATTGTTTCTATGCTTCCTTTAGTTTGTTCAACTTTCTTTTAAGTTGATGTCCAATGTTTAGCGATTTGCTTTCTTAATTGGTACAATACAAAGATGCAGGCTTTTCCAATTCGTCACTTCGACTATTGTTGCAAGAAGGTGTAGTATTGTTTCAACCTCAGAATTTGTAGTGTATTATTGTTGCAAGGGTGGAATATTGTTGCTTTTGGGCTATCCAGCAAGAGATTTTTGCGTCCTACTCAAAATAGATTCGAGGGAAATTCGCACAATCAGTCCAGCTTTAGGGACTACTTTGCCTAATCTCGTATTTAGTGTTACTTTACGGGGGGTGAGGCCAATGGCATAATCTTACATGCCTTTCTGAACCTCCGTCTAATTTTCGTCAACTCTTATTGTTTTTGATTATCGTGAACCTATTCTTCCTTTAATTGATTAGTAATAATGTGTGCACGAAAAATGACATTGATGTTTCGGCATCGGTGACATATCACCATAATTCAAAATCTAAATAGCAAATAAATATGCATTATTGGAAAACGATGCCCAAGCTGATGCTTCTGTCGCTCCTGACAATGCTCATCGCCTGCGGAGAACCGCAAAGTGATGTGCCAAGACTCGGCTTTGTGGATGCGTTTGAGGATAATACGATTGAGAAAGCTAAGATTGGTTTCTTGGCTGCACTGAAGGACGCTGGCTACTCAGAAGAAGACGGCACCATGGAATTAATCTATCGCAATGCCCAAGGGGATATTCCGACCCTCACCCAAATCGTCAAGTACTTGATCGCACAAGAGGTGGATTTGATGGCAACAAGCCCTTCCCTATCCACCATCGCCGCCATCCAAAATACCAGTACCATCCCCATCTTCATGATGGTAGCGCCCACTCCCGAGCTGATGAATGTACAGGATGAGACTGGAGCTGATCCACCAAACCTCTATGGTATCGCTGAAAATTTGGCTTATATCGACACTTCCTTCTCCATCATTCCAAAGCTAATAGAACCTAAGGGTGAAAAACTACGTATAGGCTTGCTATATAATCAATCGGAACCTCAATCGGTTGATGCGTTTGAACGCCTGGAGGGGTTAGCCAACTCCATGAATGTAGAGTTAGTAGCCCGGCCCGTCAATGCCACGGTAGACGTGCCTTTAGTCACAGGCGCTTTGCTTAACGCAGGAATAGATGCTTTTTTTGCCAATCCGGACAACACTATTTTTGGCTCTTTTGAGAACATTATCAAGGCTTGTAATGAGGCAGAGGTACCTGTCTTCACCAGTGAAGCGGGCTTGGTAGATCGAGGAGCAGTGGCAGCTTATGGAGCAGATCTCTACCAATGGGGCTACCAGGCTGGCCAGCAAGCAGTGGCATTTCTCAAGGCTGGATCCGCCGAGGGAATGGCCTGGGAAATGGTAAAGGTTCGGAAAAAAGTATACAATTCCGCTTCGGCCAAACGCTTCAGCATTGAAGTTCCAGCTGAATACGAGTCCATCAAGTAATGGTATTTTATCTTTCTGCATTTTTATTGGGTCTGTGTTTGTCAGCCATGGGATTGGGTATTTTCATTACGATGAAGATATTCCGTATCCCTGACATCACCACCGATGGAAGCTATACCTTGGGAGCTGCGGTGACAGCAGTTCTGTTGACGCAAGGATGGCCAATATGGGCGGTCATTCCCATCACTGTTCTTGCGGGAGCTACAGCTGGTGTGCTTACCGGTCTGGTGCATACCCGCTTCAAGATTGATGCCTTACTCTCTGGCATCTTGGTGATGACGGGCTTATACTCTATTAACCTAAGTGTGCTTGGTCGCTCAAATATTCCCTTACTCAATGTAGAGACCATCTTTAAAGCACTATCCATTTTCGATAAGCAAATCTATAATGAAGTCTGGGTCGGGGCGCTCTTCTTGACCGTCCTCAGTGGATTACTAGCCTACTTGCTACGCACCGATTTCGGTATTGCCATGCGAGCCACGGGTAATAGCGAATCGATGACACGCGCCATGGGGATTAACAATGATCGAATGAAGATCATCGGCCTCGCTATAGCCAATGCACTGACGGCCTTGAGTGGTTTTCTGGTAGCACAGTATCAGAGTTTCACAGACATCAATATGGGAATTGGCATCGTTTTGGTCGGATTGGGATCGGTGTTGATTGGGGATGCTTTGATCACTTGGTTAAAGATTCGAAAAATCTGGTGGCAACTGCTCTTCGTCATGCTGGGTTGCATTTTATTTCAAATGGTCCTGGCCATTGCACTTTCCATTGGTGTCCATCCAAATATGCTCAAACTGATCACTGCCATTTTTGTTTTAGCCATTGTAGGTATTCCTCGTTTAGCCAGAAAGGATTTATAATGATTCAATTAGACCAAATATCGCGAGTTTTCAATCCCGACCAGATCAATGAGGTAATGGCCTTGCGGAAAGTTGATCTAGAGATCAAAAAAGGAGAATTCGTTTGTTTGATTGGTGCCAATGGCTCTGGCAAAACGACTTTGCTAAATGTCCTCTCTGGTGCTGTACAGCCTAGTACAGGCAAAGTATTCCTACATGGAGAAGACATCACCAAATTACCGGAACACAAACGCAGTCGTTGGATCGCCCGAGTGTTTCAAAATCCATTGGGAGGAACGGCGCCGGATTTGAGCGTATTGGACAATTTCCGTCTAGCAGCCTTACGTACTTCCAAGAAAACCTTGAAAATAGGTATCAATGGAGCCTTTAAAGAAAAGGTGAGAGCGAGAATCGCCGAACTGGGCTTAGGACTAGAAGATAAAGTTCAACAACCCATGGGTACGCTATCCGGGGGCCAACGCCAAGCCCTGACCCTTCTGATGTCCACCATGGATCATACCGACATCTTGCTATTGGATGAACCTACCGCAGCCCTTGATCCTCGCTCCGCCGAAATCGTTTTGCAAACGGCTCAACGCATTATAGAGGAATACCAGTTGACTACGGTCTTCATCACACACAACCTTCAGGATGCCCTGCAGTATGGCAACCGCTTGATTCAGATGAAGAATGGAGAAGTAGAGCGAGACCTTGATACTGAAGCCAAGTCAGGCTTACAGCTAGAGGAAATGTACCAGTGGTTTACCTAGATTGATACTGCCGTTTTCTCGACCGATCCTACAGTTCTGCTTACCTTTATGGCAATTCCTTTATCTTGGGGCTCCGATAACCTAACCTACTATGAGAATTCTGTTCCCGTTCTTCTTATTACTATTCTCTTTCTCTTCTTTCGCTGCTACGGTAGATACTTTTGAAGTCTTTTCAACGGTAATGAACAAGCAGATCAAGAATATCGTCATCAAACCGGTAAGCTATGAGGCGGAAGAACAAACCTTTCCTACCGTGTATCTATTGCATGGTGCCTTTGGCAATCACAAGGACTGGCTGACCAAAGTGCCAGACTTGCAAGCCTATGCTGACCAACATGAAATGATCATTGTTTGTCCCGACGGAGGCTACAATACGTGGTATTTTGATAGCCCTATTGATCCCAGCATGCAGTACGAGACCTATGTGGCTAAAGAATTGGTAGCCGCTGTAGATAGCCAATACCGAACTCAACCGCTGAAAGCGAAGCGTGCCATTACCGGCTTAAGCATGGGGGGACATGGCGCCCTATATCTATGCTTTAGACACCAAGATACCTTCGGAGCAGCTGGCAGCATGAGCGGAGGCGTTGACCTGAGACCTTTCCCAAACAATTGGAATATTAAAGATCGCATTGGCACCTATGCTGCTCATCCAGAGCGTTGGGAGAATAATTCCGTTACCAACTTGCTCTATCTATTGAATGGCGAAACGCCACCCATGATCATCGATTGCGGCGTAGATGATTTCTTCTATCAGGTCAATGCTCGTTTACATGACAAAATGGTGGAGAGAAATATACCTCACGATTACATTGAACGGCCAGGAGAGCACAATTGGGCCTATTGGGAGAATGCCGTGCAGTATCAACTATTGTTCTTCGATGGATTTTTCAATCGAGAATAATTAACAAGATGCTTAAGTGTCAAGAAGTAGAATCTAAGTTCTTGATAAGTTTTCAGACCTAGTTTAGACTAATTCATTACCCTCCCAAGAAGAGAAATGGCAAAAAGAGGGGTGCTGTTCTCGTGCACAGTAATTTTTTAACAACATTTACACGGACCAAGTGCCCTCATGTACTGAACGACCCTTTGCGGACATTAGGTTACAATTGGTCCAAAGCCTCAAATAAATCCAGTACAATATTTAGATATTTAATCAAAAAACTATTTCTTTGTTCCGGAAATGGTAGATGGTAGGAAATTTTATTGCCATCATTCCTACCACAAAATGTAAATCTTTGAGCTACCGAAGATTACTTACCCTAACTCCTGGCCTCATAAAACTATAAAGCAAGAAACATCAAAGATCATTAGTAAACTACTAGTAATTTAAAGCTTTGAAACCTAAGGGTTTTGCCATGTTTTATGTACTTAGGCTTTGTCGGTCTCAATCCTTTATTCAACCAACTTTAATTCCGATTCAAACCACAAAGCTTGAGCATGATTCAAGGCAAAATCAAGCCCTGTTCTCGGACTATATGTATACGCAATATGTAGCGAGAAGTAGACAGCTTAGAGCGTCTGTACAGTGGCCTTGATTTTTTTTAAACCTAAATTTTTTAATGTATGAAACGACTATTACACCGGTTCAGTTTGTCGGTGGTAATGGTACTGTTTGCCTGCTCTTTTGTATTAGCGCAGAAGACGGTAACCGGAACTGTTACTGATGGAGAAACACAAGAACCACTTATCGGAGCAAGTATCCTGGTAACAGGTACAAGTTCAGGTACAATCACAGACATCGACGGTACCTATTCAATTTCACTTCCCGATGGTGCCGAGTCCCTCACGATTTCTTACACAGGCTTTTCCACACAAACAATCGAGATCGGATCTCAATCAGTTATTGATGTAGCTATGGCTGCAGGAGAACTGCTTGATGAAGTCGTGGTTGTTGGGTATGGTACTCAAAGAGAAAAAGAAATTACTTCAGCGGTGACTTCAGTAGATGCGGAGGAGTTTAACCAAGGCCCAATTACTGACCCTGCTCAATTATTGCAAGGTAAGGTAGCTGGTTTGCAGGTATACAACCGTGGTGGTGACCCTAACGGCCAGAGTAATGTGGTACGTTTGAGAGGTATCTCAACGGTTGGTGCGAACACAGAGCCCCTTGTAGTTATAGATGGTGTAATTGGTGCATCACTAGCTAACGTTGACCCTAACGATATCGAAAGCATGAGCGTTTTGAAGGACGGTTCTGCTGCGGCTATCTATGGTTCTCGTGGATCTTCTGGGGTAATTTTGGTAACCACTCGCTCTGGTAGTGCCGGTAGCGGCAAAGTAGACTTCTCTTATAATGGCCAACTAGGTACTTCTACAGCTTTCAACACAGTTCCTGTGATGAACAGAGATGAATTCCTAGCTACTGGTGGAACTGATTTGGGTTCTGATACCAACTGGGCTGACGAAGTAACACGTGCAGGTACTAGCAATGTACACAGTTTAGCTGCCTCAGGTGGTTTCGGAAACACAAGTTTCCGTGTATCTGGTAACTATCGTAATGTAGATGGTATTCTTCAGGGTTCTGGATTTGAGCAATTCAACGGTCGTTTGAACTTCTCTTCTAAAGCGCTAAATGATCGCCTATCTATTGATTTCAACTCTTCCTTTACTAATCGTAATTCTGAATTCGGCTTCCGTGAAGCATTGCGTTATGCAGTTTTGTATAACCCAACTGCTCCAGTAATGGGTGCTGACGCTCCATTCGAATTCGCAAGCGATCAGTACGGTGGTTTCTTTGAGACGCTTGGTCTATTTGATAGCTTCAACCCAGTAGCTATCTACCGACAAAACTCCAACCTTGGAAAGCGTAACGAGTCAACTTACGGTGCTCGTCTAAACTATAAGATCACTGACGAATTGTCTATCACAGGTAGAATTGGACAACAAAATACTACTATCGACAACAGAGAATACTATCCTACTACTTCTTTGTTCCGTGGTAATGCGACCAGTCCAACACGTAAGGGCCTTGCCAGATTCTACAACCAGAATACTAGCTTCAGCTTGTACGAAGCTTTTGGTACCTACATTACTGATGTTGGAAGCGGTGACCTAACTATTACTGCTGGTTATTCTTACCAAGAGAACAATTTCCAAGATAACTTCTTGGAACTAGGTGACTTCCCTGACAACTCTCAGGACTTCAGCAATATCATCGAATCTTCTCAGGACTTACTAAACGCTGGTTTTATCAGTGCTAACAGTAACGCTTCTCCTAATGAGAAGATTATTGCCTTCTTCGCCAGAGCAAACCTTACGCTTGATAATGCCATCTTCTTGAACGCTTCTATTCGTCGAGAAGGATCTACCAAGCTAGGTGCTGATAACCGTTGGGGTATCTTCCCAGCATTTGGTGTTGGTGTTGACTTGAACAACTATTTATCACTTAACAACGTAGATCTTTTCAAAGTAAGATTAGGCTACGGTGTAACTGGTGCCCTGCCTGGTCCAAACGGACTATCTCAGCCCATACGCCAAATCGTAAACGGCGGGGACGGAAGTGTTTCTACCGAGTTGGTCCGAGCTGCTAACCCTGACCTCAAGTGGGAAGAAAAAGGAGAATTGAACTTAGGTATTGAGTTCGGCATGGGACGCTTCACTGCTACCCTAGATCTTTACAACCGTAACATCCAGGATTTCATTTTGGAAAGAACAGTTGATGCAGCCGTATTCGGTGTAGATCGTCGTTGGGAAAATGCTGGTAAATTGAATACTCAAGGTCTAGAATTGACCTTAGGATTGGATGCCATTGCTACTAGTAAAGTAAGATGGAACACAGGTCTAGTATTGAGTACTTACAGAACTGTTTTGGACGAATACGTGATTCCTCAACAAGTACTTGGTAACCTTGGTGCTCCTGGTCAGAACGGTACTAACATGATCCGTGTAGCGGAAGGTGAAGAGATCGGTCAGATTTG